>JBLFXJ010000425.1:0-6241 GCA_047609825.1 Myxococcota bacterium | reverse complement strand
AACCGCGCTCCGGCCGCGGTCGGAACGAACACGCCGTCCGGCACGAGCGCATGCACGTGCACGAACAGGCGCAAGTCGACGGTGAACGTCTGCAAGAACGCCACCATGCCGGCCTGGCCGTCGGCCTGGCCGGTCGCTTCCCGGAGGTGGGCGCGCAGTGTGCTGGACAGGGCCGCCAGTACGGCCCGCAGCAGCTCCGGACGCCAGGCCAGCAGGCGAGGAAGGGGCTGAGGAAACGTCACCACCCACTGCCGCAGCGGCACCGGCGGCAGCACACGCTCCGCCAGGTGTGCGGCCACGCTCGCCATCCGCCGGCCACCACACCGAGGGCACACGCCTGACACCTTGCACGACGACGCTACCAATCGGTCCACCCCGCACGGGTCGCACCGCCACCACAGAGATTCATGATGCGGTTCGCTCTGCTGTATGCCCTGGCGGCCCCGAGCTCAGCCCTCGCCTGTGGGGGGTTTTTCTGTGACAGCGTGCAGCCCGTCGACCAGTCGGGCGAGACCATCGTGTTCGGGGTCGACCCCGACACGTCGACGGTCGAGATGCACGTGCAGGTGGAGTACGAGGGGCCCTCTGAGTCCTTTGCCTGGGTGTTGCCGGTGCAGGGCGAGCCCGACGTCTTCCTCAGTCACAGTGCCCTGTTCTCGGCGTTGCCGGCCCGGGTTCCGACGACCTTCCGGACGGTCAACGACTGGAACCACTGTGCGGACATGGGCTTCGGCACGGGCTCGGGCACCGGTACGGCCACTGGGGGCGGCTCTGGAACGGGCACGGGCACCGGCGGGTCGAGCCCGGCAGACGAGGCGGACGAGGGCGTGGAGGTGCTCGAGGAGCAGGTCGTGGGCGCCTACGAGGTGACGACCCTGGCTGCTGACGACCCGGAGGTTCTGGTCGAGTGGCTGCAGACCAATGGCTACGATGTGCCGGAGGCGCTCACCGGTGTGCTGGCCCCGTATGTGGCCAACGACATGAACTTCATCGCCCTGAAGCTGCGCAAGGGCACCGGCGAGGGCAAGCTGGCGCCCCTGGGGTTGCGCTATTCGGGCACCACCCCGGCCATCCCCATCGAGCTCACGTCGCTGGCCGCGCAGCCCGACATGCCGCTCATCGTGTACCTGTTCGGGGCCGCCCGGGCCGTCCCTCTGAACTACCTGCACGTGCGGTTGAACCCGCTCGCCATCGACTACTGGAACAACGGCTCGAACTTCCAGGAGGCCTTCGCCAAGGCCGCGAATGAGGCCGGGGGCCAAGCCTTCATGACCGACCAGTTCCAGGAGACCTCGGTGCTCCAGAACTCCGTCTGGCAGCGCGGCCAGTTCACCGAGGACGAGCTGCGGGGCGCCGACGATGCGCTGAGCTTCGTGCATCGACTTCCGACGGCCGGCTTCACGTTCACCGACGAGGTGCTGTCGGTGCTGCGACGGCACATCGCGGTGCCGCCTGAGATGGTGGGAGACGATCTGGCGATGTTCGAGTGCCCGGGCTGCTACCCGGAGGCGTACGAGGGGCAGGTGCTCGACTCCGAGGCCGTCGTCGACGAGCTCGTGGAGGTGGAGGTGGAGCCGCGCCGTCAGGCTGAGCAGCTGTTCGACGATCACGCCTTCGTCACCCGGCTGCGGTCTTCCATGTCCCCCGACGAGATGACCGTGGATCCGCGCTTCGGCTTCAATGGTCGGCTGTCGGCGCCGGACGACCTGTCGGTGATGGACCAATACTACGTGTGCGATCGCGGCTCGCGTCTCACCGGGACCACCCGGCGTGAGCTCTCCTACCCACTGGTGGAGGGCCTCACGATCCCGAGCGAGACCGCCCTGGCGGCCCGCGGCATGTCCGAGTTCGACTACGTGCAGTCGCAGACCGGCGGCACGGCGGCGTTGGTCATCGAGCAGCTGGGTGTGGATGGCGCGGGCACTGTGATCGTCGACAACCGCGACGCCATGGACGCCCTGTCCGGCGACGAGATGGCCTCGGCGGGCTGCGGGTGCAGCAACGCTGGCGCAGGGTCGTTGCTCGGCGGCCTTCCCTTGCTGCTGCTCGGAATGGTCCGTCGGCGGCGTGCCTGATGGCTGGTCGGCGCGTCAGCCCGCGCCGCCCCGAGGGCTGCTATGCGCCGTCCAGGGCCGCCCGCACGAGCTGGTTGACCGTCTTCGGGTCGGCCTGACCGCGGGACCGGCCCATCACCTGCCCGATGAAGAATCCGAACAGCCCGGTGCGGCCGTCCCGGTATTGCTGCACCTTCACCGCGTTCGACGACAGCACCGCGTCGACCCATGCCCCGATGGTGGCCGGGTCGCGCACGGTCCGCCAACCACGGGCCTCGATGATGGCCTCAGGGTCGCCGCCGGACTGCACCAGCTCGGCGAGTACCTTCTTGCCCAGCTTGCTCGACAGGGTGCCGTCGGCGAGCAGCGCCGCGAGCTTGCCCACCGCGACCCCGTCGAACTGCAGGGGCCCCTCCTTGCGGGCGGCGGCCACGTCGTTCAGCACCAGCCGCGCCACCCGATCCGCGGGTGCGAGGGGCGCGCCGGCGTCGAACAAGGTGGCGAGCTCAGCGTCCCCGGCGAGTACCCCGGCGTCGTCAACAGATAGCCCCAGCGCGAGGTAGCGGGTGTGGCGGGCCGCCTCTTCCGGCGAGTCGGCGCTGAAGGCCTTGCGGGCGGGAGCGGGCACAGCGGCCTGGTCAGGCTGCCTGGAGGCCCGGGGAGCCACCTTCTTCTTCGCAAAGCCTGACTTCAAGGCGACGATGCGGTTGAACACCACGTCGCGAACGCCGTCGGTCGGGTCGCGCCAGAAGTAGCCGGTGCGCTCGAACTGCCAGCGGGTGTCGATGCCCCCCTCGGCGACAGCCGGCTCCACGAGGCCGTGCTTCACGACCAGGCTGTCCGGGTTCAGGTGGTCGATGAGGTCGCCCTCGGCAGAGTCCGGTGTCTCGTGCGTGAACAGCCGATCGTAGAGGCGGAACTCCGCCGGCACGCCCTCGGTGGCGCTCACCCAGTGGATGGTGCCGTTGGGCTTGCGGCCATCGGGCGGATTGGCGCCGCCCCGGGTGGCCGGGTCGTGGGAGCAGTGCAGCTCGACCACCTGCCCGTCGTCGTCGGTGATCACGGTGTCACACCGGATCCAGTACCCGTAGCGCAGGCGCACCTCGAGCCCTGGGCCCAGCCGCCGCCACTTGCGGGGCGGCTCCTGAGCGAAGTCGGACCGCTCGATCACGATCTCCCGCGTGAAGGGCACCGGTCGGGACCCCTCCTTCGGGATGTCGTACGGCCAGTGGCTGGCATCGAGCACGTCCACCTGGTGTTCGGGCCAGGTGGTGACCACGACCTTCAGGGGGTCGAGAACGGCCATGGCGCGTGGCGCCTCGTGGTTCAGATCGTCTCGCACGGTGAACTCGAGCAGCTCGAGATCGACCAGGCTGTTCGCCTTCGCCACCCCGACCCGCTCGGCGAACGCGCGCACCGCCTCTGGGCGGTAGCCCCGGCGGCGCAGCGCGGCGAGGGTCGGCATGCGGGGGTCGTCCCAGCCTGCGACGTGCTCCTGCTCTACTAGCCGCCGCAGCTTGCGCTTCGACATCACGGTGTAGGCGAGGTGCAGACGCGCGAACTCGTACTGCTTCGGCCTCGCCGGCACCGAGCAGTGCTCGATCAGCCAGTCGTAGACCGCCCGGTTGTTCTCGAACTCCAGGGTGCAGATCGAGTGCGTGATGCCCTCGATGGCATCCGACAAGCCATGGGCGAAGTCGTACATCGGGTAGACATTCCACCCGGCGCCGATGTGGTGGTGCTCCACCCGGAGGATGCGCCAGATCACGGGATCGCGCATCTTCATGTTCGCGTGCGCCATGTCCATCTTGGCGCGCAGCGTGAGGCTGCCCTCCTCGAAGTCGCCGGCCCGCATGCGCTCGAACAGCGCGCGGGATTCCGCCGCCGGGCGGTCGCGCCACGGGCTGTCGGTGCCTGCCGCGGTGACCGTGCCCCGGGAGGCCCGCATCTCTTCCTCGGACTGGGCGCACACATACGCCAGGCCCTTGTCGATCAGCTCCAGGGCCCACGCCCAGAGCTGCGGGAAGTACTCCGAGGCGTAGTACAGGTGGTCGCCCCAGTCGAAGCCGAGCCACCGGATGTCGTCCTGGATGGCCTGCACGAACTCCGGGTCTTCGGCCGTGGGGTTGGTGTCGTCGAACCGGAGGTGTAGCGCCCGCCGTAGTCCTGGGCCAAGCCGAAGTTCAAGCAGATGGACTTGGAGTGCCCGATGTGCAGGTAGCCGTTGGGCTCCGGCGGGAAGCGCGTCACCACTTGCTGATGCACGCCACGGGCGAGGTGGTCTTCGATCAGCGTGCGCAGGAAGTTGGACGACTCGGTGGACATCGGGCTGCTCTCCGGGCCCTGCTGCGCCATGCGGCAGGACCCGCCAGGCCTAACCGTCGAGGCTGAGCAGCGCGCGGGGGAGGCTCACATGGCGGCAGTGCGGGGGCAATGGACGCTGTGGCAGATCACGGCGCCCACCGCCGGGGCGTGACGATTGAACTTGAGCACGTCGTTCTGGATGAAGTCGATCTGTCCAGCGGTCACGTAGGTGGTGTACATGCACCAGGTCAGCCGGGCGTCGGACAGTCGTACTTCCAGGTAGCCGCAAGCTGTGCTTTCGTCGTTCTTCGTGATCTCGAACACCCGCTGGACGGTGCCGTCGGTCGGGACTGTGTAGGAGCCCGTGTTCGCCGGAAGCGGTTTCTTCTCGTAGTCGCAGCAGCTCGTTGGGCTGCGTGGGCTCACCGGCTGACCGTTGACCTCGGGAGCGCCCCACTGCATGGCGAACGCGTCTGGAAAGGTGGAGTCCTTCCACAGCCACACCTCCCGGGCCGTGATGTTGCCGCTGGCGGTCGTGACGTGCACCACGCCGATGGCGCCCTGCACGATGCCCGTGCCTGAGAGGTCATACAGACCGTGGGTTCCGGGCGATATCTGCTTGTTGAAGAGGGACATGTCGTAGCTCTCTTGGGGGGCTGAGGGACGTGGGAACCGGGGTGGGCGCATCCCGCCGCCGGCGGGGAGGGTACACAATCGGCGACCCGGTGGGGGTGGGGGCTCGCCGGCGCTTCTGTGAACCCGTTGTACCGCCGGCCCTCGCCTGAGCCGATGACGACGCATCACCAGACATTACGGCGTGCATTACAGTCGTGCCGGGAGCACACCCATGGGCATCTTGGCGAGCGACGACACGGGGCGGGTGATCACCCTGCCCGCCCACTGCCTGGTCGGGCGATCCGCGGGGTGCTTCGTGCGTATTCAGGACAAGCGCGTGTCCAGCGAGCACGCCCGCGTGTACTGGGCCGACGACCACTGGGAGCTGCGCGACCTGGGCAGCCGCAACGGCACCACCTGCAACGGGCAGCCGGTACCGCCCGGCCAGGAGGTCGTGTTGCAGGCGGGGGATGCCATCGCCTTCGGCAGCGAGGCCCAGGCCTGGACACTGATCGATGTGTCTGCGCCCGTGGCAACGGGCCGCGAGGCCTCGACCGGTCGCGTGGTGGTCGAGCGCGATGGCATGCTCCGGTTCCCCGGGAGCGATCCCTTTCCCTACGTGTTCGGCTTGGGCAATGACGACTGGGTGATCGAGCACGAGGACCACCAGCAGGCCGCCCGCGACGGTGAGACAGTCATGGTGGCGGGTCGCACGTGGACCCTGCACCTGCCGGTGGGCCTCGACGCCACCGTCACCGCCGAGCGGCGTCGCCTCAGCGTGCTCGACTTCCACTTCCACTTTGCGGTCAGCGCCGATGAGGAGTTCGTGCAGCTCACGGGAGGACAGGTAGCTTAAGGCCGCTCGTCGTTGCATCACGGACATCCTACCCTCTCGCCGAGCCGTCCGCACACCCCGCAGCGGGGCCCTCCCGGGACCCGATCCGCCGGTTCCGACCCTCACGGGGGAGCAGCGCGGCGCGTGGCCCGTCGCAGGCGCACGTGCGCGTCGAGAGCCACCGCCCTCACCCACGCGCTGCGCTGTCGCGTCCCCTCACGGCCCCACGCACACCGCCGACCTCGGGGGCCCGCGGGCGCCCCGTACCTGCCAGCGCAGGGCGATGAACGCCCGGACGGGGTCGAGCAGCGTGGCCACCGTCCGCATCTCCCGGCCACACTGGGGACATCGCGTCGGGTCCACCCCGAAGGTGTACAGCCGGAGCACCCGCCAGCCGATCCACCGCCCGGCGGGTCGGGAGACGGCGTCTTCG
>JBLFXJ010000424.1:0-6262 GCA_047609825.1 Myxococcota bacterium | reverse complement strand
ACCACCCGAACAAGGCCGAGGCTCGGCTGCTGCTCCGTGACGCCATCGACCGCGGTGACCGGCTCGTGACCGACGTCGAGGTCCTCCAGGAGATCCTCCGCCGATATGTTGCGATCAACCGACGCGAGGCCGTCCAGCCCGCCTACGACGCCGTGTTGGGCGTGGTCGATGAGGTGCTGCCCGTGCAGCTCGCCCATCTGCTACGTGCCCGCGATGTGGTGCTCGGGTCCCCCGCCATCTCAGCCCGCGATGCGCTCCATGTGGCTGTGATGGCAGCGGCCGGCATTTCGAAGATCATGACGTTCGATCGTGGATTTGATGGAGTTCCAGGCGTGACCCGGGTTCGCCGACGCTAGGCCGCTGGCCGGTAGCATTCGAGAGGGACCTACGACCGGCAGAACGTCGTCAGATTGCTGAACACTCCCCTGGCCACGGGCGCGGCGTCCGAGCTCCAACATCCACCGCCCTGCCGAGGTAGGGCATAGACGTGGTTTTCCCCCCGCCCGGAGCCCCCATGAAACGCCACATCGAGCGCCACCGCACCCACCGCGTGGGCTGGCTGCGCGCCGCCGTCCTCGGCGCAAACGACGGCATCGTCTCCACCGCCAGCCTGGTCCTCGGCGTAGCGGCAGCGGGCGCAGACGCCCCGGCGATCCTGCTCACCGGCGTGGCTGGTCTCGTCGCCGGCGCGATGTCGATGGCGGCCGGCGAGTACGTGTCGGTGAGCTCCCAGGCAGACACCGAGGCGGCGGACCTCGAGCGGGAGCGGCAAGAGCTCATCGCCACCCCCGAGCACGAGCTGGCGGAGCTGGCCGGGATCTACGAAGGACGTGGCCTCGACCCCGCCCTGGCCCGGCAGGTGGCGGTGCAGCTGACCGCGCACGATGCGCTCGGAGCCCACGCCCGCGACGAGCTCGGGTTGTCGGATCTGTCGGCGGCGCAGCCGGTGCAGGCGGCGCTGGCGTCGGCCGGCACGTTCGCTGTGGGCGCTGCGCTCCCGCTGGTCGTCGCGGTCCTCGCCCCAGAATCGGCACGCATGGTCGCCATTACGGGCAGCGCGCTCGTGTTCCTGGCCGGTCTCGGCGCCCTCGCGGCCCAGGCCGGCGGCGCGCCCGTGCCCAGGTCGGTCGCCCGCGTCACCTTCTGGGGCACCCTCGCGATGGGCCTCACCACGGCGGTCGGCACACTGTTCGGCGTCACCGCCCCCTGACCGCCTACTCCGCCAGCCACCCATCCAGCGTGTCCCACCCCTCCGACTCCCGCCACATACACGAGTGCGGGTCGTAGTCCCCCAGCGCATTGCACAGGCTCGTCACCGCATCCGGGTGGGCATTCGCCAGGGCCTCGGCGGTGAAGTCGGGGGTCTGGTAGTCGCCGGGCGCGATCACCATGTGGGTCGGGACGGCCTCGTCGCGCACGACGCTCATCGGGTCGGACGGGTCCATCTGCCACTGGAACAGGCTCACCGCCGGGTGCAGGCGGTCCACGTGGTCCCACGCCTCGGGGGGCAGGCCGAACACCGCGCCGAAGGTGTTGGTCGGCGTGATCTCGTCGGGCGCCTCCGCCCCGAACAGGCCGAACAGGCCGGCCACGAGGTCGGGGTCGAAGCCGTCGAGCAGGCCGGTGTGCAGGGCGTACAAGGTGAAGATCCCGCCGGTGCCCGTGAGCAGGGCGGCCTCATACGCGTCGGGGTCCATCGCCAGGCCCATGTTCGACGTGACCGAGCCGAGGCTGTGGCCCATGCGGCGGATGCGGGAGGTGTTCACCGAGCCGGCGGGCAGCTCGGCCGCGAGCCGGTCCTGGACGAACCGGAGGAGGACGTGGCCGTCGATCACGGTCTGGCGCTGGTTGTCGCGGAACGCGGGCGCGTTGACGATGTTGTAGAACCCGAGGCTGGGGCCGTGGCCCTCGTCGATCAGCGGGTAGCGGGTGCCGTAGAGGGGGGCGTCGCGGCTGATGGTGGCCCAGCCATTGCTCGCGAACCGGGTGGCGAGCTCGATGCCGAGGTCGGCGGGGCGACGGCGCTGCACGATGTTGTAGGCATGCCCGCCGGTGCCGTGGTCGAACATCACCACGCCGTCAGCCGCGGTGGCCTTGCCGTCGGCGCCGCGGGGGAGCGAGAGCACGATGCGCATCGGCTCCGCCTCGGGCGGGTCGCCGTCGATCCACCCGGTGTGTACGCCCACATCGGTCACGTGGAGGAACCCGGCGCTCATGTACGGGCGGTCGGCCAGGCCCTGGTAGTTCCACGTCTCGAGCTCTGCCTCGTACACCGCCATCGGCCAGCTGGCGTCGAGCTCCACGGTGTGGTCGATCTCGTCGTCCATCGGGCCGAGGTAGGCCGTGCGGGTGTCGCCGTTCAGGTAGGTGACGGTGGCGAGGGTCGCGGGCTGGCCGGAGGGGGTCTCGCCCTGGGTGTGGGCCAGGCGCACCACCTCGCGCCAGATGACGTCGGAGGGGCGGATCTGGGTGTCCACGTCGGCGGCGAAGGCGCGCAGGTCGCCGGTGGCGTCGTGCACGGTGAACGTGGTGGCGACGGCCACCTCGCCGCTGATGCCGAGGGTGTCGAGGGCGGTGGTGACCGCGGGGTCGACGGTCCAGCCAGGGGCGGGGGAGGCGCCGGAGGACGTGAGCACCACCGCGGCGTAGGTGCCGCCGGAGCGCATGGGGTGGCCGAGGGCGGGGGCCACGGCGAGGGTGTTCGATGCGTAGAACGGGTCGCCTTGCGGATCGGCGACGAACCGCAGCTCCAGGGGCAGCTGCTCGGAGCCGTCCAGCGCCACCCACACCACCGGGTCGTCTGGCGTGCCGGGCAGGGCCGTGGGCAGGTCGAGCGCGTCGGTGAACCGGAAGTAGGCGGCGGTGTTGTTGCCGAAGCCCGCGGTCACCTGCTCGATGCGGTCGACCCAGCCCCCGAGGATCGGGCCGATGGGCTCGGCGTCGATGGTGGGGAAGCCCGTGAGGTCGGGGCGGGTGGACGCGTCGAGCAGGGCATCGGACGGGAATGGCACGTCGAAATAGTGTTCGGGACGGTCGGAATCCACGATCGCCACCGCGCCGGTCGGGGTGGCCGTGTCGTCGGAGCGCTTGTCCCCACCGCCACAGGCGACGAGCAGGATCAGGAGGAGGCGGGGCATGGGCGGGCTCCGGAGCGTGGCCGGCCCAACTTGGCCGGGCGCGGTGCCATCGTCCACTGGGAGGCGTCTCCGGAATGGATGATGGAGGTCGCGAGCCGCGGGCCGTGCGTGCCAGACCCCGCCGTGCGTCGGTGGGTGGGCGATAGCGGAGCGGTCGATTGGTTACAGGGACAGCATGGGGGGGCAGTGGGCCGACGAAAGACCTACGACCGCGAGGCCATCGCCGCGCAGGCCATGCGCCTGTTCTGGGAGAACGGCTACCACGCCACCTCCACGCGGGAGCTCACCACCGCCATGGGGGTGAACCCGTACAGCCTGTATGCCGAGTTCGGGAGCAAGGAAGGTCTGTATTCGGCGGCCATCGCCCACTACGAGGCCACGGTGGTGGAGCGGCACTTCGGCGCGCTGGAGGCCGACGGGGCGTCGCTGCCCGAGATCCGTGGGGTGCTGGAGTTCTTCGGCGCCAACGGCAGTCGGCAGCACTCCGAGCTCGGCTGCCTCCTGTGCAATGCCGGCGCCGAGCTCGCACCCTCGCCTGAGCTGAGCGAAGCCTCGACCGCGCGCTTCGTCGATCGCATGACCGGGGGCTTTGCCAACGCGCTCGGCAACGCCGCAGAGGCCAAGCTGCTGGTGGAGGACGCCCCCATCGATGCGCTGGCCCGGTTCTTCCCCACCGTGTTGATGGGCATCTTCCTGCAGTCCCGGGCGCGGGTGGACGCCGACACCATCCGGGCGGCGGCAGATCAGGCGCTGGCCCGACTGGACAGCGTGATCCGCTGAGTCCGAAGGGGCCCATCAGCCGGGCATGAACCGGAACGGCACGTTCACACCCACGGTCTCGCCGGACTTTGCCGCGGGGTATTGGCCAGCCTGAACCAGGGCGTTCACGCAGTCGGCCACGCCCTTGTCCTCCACCGTGTCGGCCGTGAGGCACTGATGGTTGGGCCGGCCTTGGTCGGAGATGCCCCAGTGGATGAGCACCTCGCCGCTCAGCTCGGGGTTCTCGGCGAGGCGCTCGACGTAGCACTGCCGGAGCTTCGCGACGTGCCGCTTCACCTCGGCGGCCACGGCGTCGATGTCGAGGCTCGCCTGCAGCTCGGGAGATGCGACGGCCAGGGGGCCCGGCTCCTGCAGGTCGAACCGCACCTCGCCCACCGTGAGCGTGGGACCGCTGGTAGGTGCTGCGGGCGCTTCGGCCCGCGCCTCCTCGGCGGTGATGGATGCGGCGAGGAGGACGGCGAGGAGGATGTGTGTTTTCATGCGGTCATTCTAGCGAAGTGCTAGAAAACCAGCAACCGCGATTTCGCGCGCGCTCGCCGATCAGGCGGCGGGCGCGTCGGTGGCGAAGAACAGCACGTTGTGCAGCGGGCCCTCGTTGGGCACCTCCCACCGGATGTGCTCGCTCCACGCACGGGCGTAGCTCTGCTTCAGCACGTCCGTGAAGTGCTCGCTGTCGAACGCCGACCACACGGCCAGCACGCCGCCGGGTGCCAGATGGCGGCGCACGGCCGCCTGGCCCTCGGGCGTGTAGAACGGCAGACTGTCCAGGTCCAAGGGCATGTTCGGCGCGTGGTCCACGTCGACCAGGATCACGTCCCACTCGCCGTCGGGCTCGCCGAGCAGGTCGCCATAGACATCGCCGGTCGCCAGCTCCACCCGGGGGTCGTTGGTGAGGCGCTCCGACAGCGGCAGCAGGCCGTCCCGCAGCCAGTTGATCACGAAGTCCATCCGGTCGACCACCCGCACATGCCCCGCGCGGGGGCTATCGAGGGCGGCCTCGGCGGTGTGGCCCAGGCCCAGCCCGCCGATCAGCACGCGCAGCGGTTTGGTGCCGGTGTGGGCGGCGATGGCGTTGGTGGCGAGGAGGCGCTCGGACAGCGGGCTCACGCTGCTCATGAGCAGGTCGCCCTCGATATGCACCGTATACACCCAGCCACCGGGATGATCGTCCTTGGGGTAGCGGGAGAGGTAGAGCACGCCGATGGCCTGCTCTTCCGACGCGAGGAACTCGATGTTGTCATACATGCGGCGCCGCATAGCTGCATTTGCCGGTCGGGGTCGGGCGACTGGGGAATCAGGTCCGACGCGATAGGGCATCAGGGTTCAAATCCGTAGGTTTGGGGCCGTATTCGGGGCGATCTTTCGGTGGGATGAGCTGGGACATTCGTTGTCACTGGGCGGCATTGACCGTTCCTCGACGAACCCTGTGCCCACGCCGAGGTCAGACCGGGACAGCCCACGCCGCCCGGGAGATCCGATGCCCCGCCGCTTGATCGCCACCGCCGTCGCAGCGCTCGCCCTCGCGGGCCTGCTCGCAGGACTCTCCCGGCCGAGCACCGAGGCCGTGGCGTCCACGTCTCTGACCGACGGCCCGTCCCCGATGCAGAGCCGTCGAGCGCGGGCGTCCGCGCCCCCATCCGTCCCGTCTTTGGCCGAGGCCGACGACGACGAGGCGGTCGACACGGCGGCGTGGGTGATTCGCCGCGAGATGGTGGTGGTGGAGCTACGGGCCTCCACGCGGGGGCTGCGCACCTTCCCCCGGACCGCACGCCTCGACCCCACGCAGTTCTGGCCGCTTCCCGGCGAATCGCCGCTGCCGGAGGGTGCGGTCGCCGACGGCCTGCAGGCGATGCTCGCCGACGCCGAGGATGCTCCGGATGAGCGGGACTGGGTGCTGGACGCGCTCGATGCGGGCGCCGACTCAGTGGACCCGGCTGCCGACCCATGGGGCGCTGTGCTCGCGCTGGAGGTGGAGCGTCGCGCGGCCCGGCTCGCGTGGGATGATACGTACTCCGAGGCGTCGGCGTCGCTGCCGGAGGGCACGATGGTGGCGCAGCGGGCGCTCATCGGGGCCCCGGATGTGGACGCGCTGCTCGACCTGGCGGACGGCGTGATCGAGGCGTGGCCGGATGCCGCGGTTGCGGAATATGCCAGGCTGTACCTGTTGGATGGCCTGCAGTCTGCGGGTGCGGAGGGCGATCTGGACCAGGCCCGCGACCTGGCGCTGGACCTGCTGCGCCACACCGATGACGCGCTGGTGGCCGGGCAGGCCGTGTCGCTCCTCACCCGCCTGCCGCGCACCGAGCCGATCCCGGCCGACGACCTGGACGCGCTCGAGGCACTGG
>JBLFXJ010000423.1:0-6287 GCA_047609825.1 Myxococcota bacterium | reverse complement strand
CGACGCCGACCTGCTCGACAGCACGCCCGCTGGCGCACCGGGCACCGACATCAACCTCAACCACCCCACCCAGCACATCTGGCTTCCCGAGGGCATGTTCCTCTCCGCCAGCTGGCACACCCACAAGCTGCGCACCTGGGACCCGGCGTCCGAGCTGGTACACGTGTACCTGGGCGGCGCTCCTGGGTTCTCGGGCCAGGACTTCGACGAGCCGGGCGCCGACACGCAGCTCAACCAGCCGAAGGAGGTCCTGCTCGACCCCGCGGACCCGAACCGGCTGTACATCCTCGACATGCGCAACGAGCGCATCCGCGTGCTCGAGCGCGACACCTGGATGGTGAACACCATCGCCGGCACCGGCGACAAGTGCCTCGCCTCCGCCGGAGATGAGGTGGGCGACGGCGGCGACGCGCTCGCCGCCTGCTTCGGGTTCCCGAAGAACGACAACCCGGAGCCCGGCGGCGCCATGGCGCTCACGGCAGACGGCAGCACGCTGTTCCTCGCCGACTCCGAGAACAACTACATCCGCAAGATCGACCTCACGAAGGGCGAGATCACCGCATTCGCGGGTGTGGCTGGCGAGGCCGGCGACGTAGACGGTGCAGCGGGCGATGCGCGGTTCCACTACCCGGTGGACCTCGAGCTCGACGAGGCCGCCGGCATCATGTACGTCGCCGACGCGAACAACCACAAGATCCGCACCGTGGACATCGCCACCGGCGCTGTGTCCACGTTCGCGGGAACGGGTGAGCCGAGCTGCGTGTTGGACCGGGGCCTGCTCGTGCCGGTCTCGTGCGACAACCAGCACGACGGGGGAGATGGGGGTCCGGCCGCAGAGGCCACGCTGTACCGCCCGTTCGCCGTCACCCACGATCTTGAGGGCAACATCGTGATCTCGGACACCTACAACCACCGCGTTCGCGTGGTGTACAAGTAAAGCCCTCAGCGCGTAGGAGAGACGCATGACTACACGATTCCTGGCGTTGAGCGCCCTGTTGTTTGCCGCATGTGGCGGCGAAGAGGGCGAGAAGAAGGCGAAGGTCGAGGCCTGTGAGGTGCCCGGCAACATCTGCATCTGGTCGGGTGTTGCGCAGACCGCGATGTTCTCGCCAGAGGGCCAGCATCGGCTCGATTCGCCGATGTACCTGCCGCAAGGTGTGTCGTTCGGCGCGGACGGCACCCCGTACTTCCCCGACTTCAACAACCACCGCATCCGGCAGGTGCTCGACGACGGCATGGTGTACACCGTGTCGGGTACGGGTATGCTCGGCGATGGCCCCATCGGCAGCCCAGGCTGCTACGCGCCCACGCCGTGCGACGCGCTGAACTCCGCGTGGAACCACCCCACGGATGTCGCGGTCGACCCGAACGATCCGGACGTGGTGTGGGTGGCGGCGTGGCACAACAGCCGCATCATCCGGCTCGACCTCGAGGCGGGCACCCTGGAGTGGTTCGCAGGCACCGGTGGTCGGCAGTATGGCGGTGATGGCGGTCCGGCGGTCGACGCCGTGCTCGACCTCCCGTCCTCCCTCGCGTTCGACGAGCGCACGGGCCTGCTGTACTTCAGCGACCAGGCGAACCACCTGATCCGCAGGATCAACGCCGATGGCACCATCGAGACCATCGCCGGAACGCCGCGGTCTCCCGGCTTTTCGGGTGACGGTGGCCCCGCCCTCGAGGCCAAGATCCATGGTCACACCGACCAGAAGGCCGATCCGGGCTCCAAGATCATAATCGACGACGGCATCCTGTACCTGGCCGACACGGTCAACGGCGTGATCCGGGCCATCGACATCGACGCCGGCACCATCGACACCGTGGTCGGCAGCTACAGCTCGGCCGGCGACACCGAGCTGATCGACGCGGACGGCAACCCGTACCTCGTCGATGCGGGCTCGATCACCGGCTACAGCGGCGACGGCGGCCCGGCCACCGAGGCTGTGTTCAACACGCCGCGCGACATCGCCATGTCGCCCGACGGCAACACCATGTACATCGCCGACACGAAGAACGACTGCGTGCGCGCGGTGGACATGCCGAGCGGCACGGTGGACACCTTCGCCGGCACCTGCGGCGTTCCCGGGTTCGCTGGCGACGAAGGGCCCGCAGCGGAGGCGATGCTGAGCCAGCCGTTCGGCATCTCGGTCGACCCCGACGGCCACGTGTACATCGCCGACGCGCTGAACCAAGTGATCCGCCGAGTGGCGGTCGAGTAGGAGGAGGTCCCCCAGTGCCACGCGGGCTGATCCTCGTGTTCCTCGCCGCCTGCACCCCCGATACCGGTGGGTCGGGCGGCGGTGCGGGTCGGCTCGACTGCGCCACCTCGGGGCATGTGTGCACCGTGGCGGGCACCGGCGAGCGTGGCTGGAGCGATGATGGGCTGGCGGCCACGGCGTCGCACCTGTTCCTGCCCACCGATGTCGCCGAGGGGCCCGACGGCGCGATGTGGGTGGTGGACTACAACAACATGCGGGTGCGGCGGGTGACCGCGGAGGGCACCTTCGAGACCGTGGCGGGCAGTGGCATCCACGCCTACGCCACCGACGGCATCGTCGCGGTGGAGTCTGCGCTCGAGAACCCGGTGAGCCTCGCGGTGGCGGCCGATGGCGTGGCGTACATCACCGAGCAGCACGGGGCGCGGGTGCTGCGGCTGGACGACGGGTGGCTCGAGGTGTATGCCGGTGATGCCGAGAGCCCCGGCTACGAAGGCTGGGACGGAGACGGCGGCCCGGCGCGCGACGCCACGATGTCGCAGAGCATCGGCCTGGCCTTGGCAGACGACGGCACGCTGTACATCGGCGACACGCGGAATGAGCGCATCCGTGTGGTCTCCCCCGACGGCATCATGGGCACGCTGGCCGGCAGCGGCGAGTCCGACTTCATTGACGCCGATGCCGAGAACGCCTGTTTCTTCCAGCCACACCACATCGCGCTCGGCGATGGTGTGCTGTACGTCGCGGATGCTGGCAACCACGCCGTGCGGGCGGTCGACCTGGTCACCGGAGCGGTCACTACGGTGGCAGGCATGGGCGAGCCGGGGTTCTCGGGCGATGGCGGGCTCGGCGTGCACGCGCACCTGGACACCCCGCAGGGCGTGGCGGTCGGGCTCGACGGAGAGCTGTACATCGCCGACAGCGAGAACCACGTGGTCCGGGTGCTGTACACGGATGGCACCCTCGACACCTTCGCCGGTCAGCCCGGAGAGTTCGGGCTCGAGGGCGATGGCGGTCCGGTGGAGGAGGCGCTGCTTCAGTGGCCCACCAACGTGACCGTCACCCGCGACGGACGGCTGTGGATCGCCGACACATTGAACAGCGTGGTGCGCGAGGTCGTTCCGTGATCCTGCTCGCCTGGCTCGGCTGCGGCGGCGAGGATCGGGCCGTCGCCGAGATGGAGCGGGCGCTGGAGGCGACCAACGATGCGCTCTCCGTCACGTTGGTGGCGCACGAGCTGTTCCGGCACCTGGCGGATGAGGGCGGAGGTACCCGGCACGGCACCGCGTTCGGCTGTCCGGCGCTGGAGCAGACCGGGCCCGATGCGTCCCATGTGTTGCTGCTGGACTACCCGCCCACGGGCTGCGTCGCCTCGGAGCTGCTGCCGCCACGAGTGGCCGGGCATGTGTGGCTCGACGTGACCGGCGACGATGGCGCGCTCGCCCGGGTGGAGACAGCCAGCGTGGGCGGGGAGCCGCTGACCGGCGAGCTCGAGGCGACCGTGCGCGCTGATGGAGAGACGGTCCGCCTCACGCTGCGGGGGCCGCTCGAGGTGGGTGCGGTGTCGGTGGACCTGGATGTGGACGTGCACGTGGTGGACTTCGGCGCGCTCACCGTGGACGGCACGGTGGACACGCTCGGCGGCACGCTGCGCCTGCGTGAGGTGGTGCTGGAGCCGGAGGACGTGCACGGTCCATGCCCCGTGCCGTCGGCAGGGCGCGCCACCTGGTCGCGCGATCGGGAGGTGACGCTGGCGCTGGGCGAACGCGACGTGCCCGCAGAGTCGGGTCGGTTCGTGGGTACTGGCTCCTTGTGCAGGTATATCGCGCCGTTCTGGCCATGACGCCCGCGGGCCCCGACCTGCCCGTGCGATGATGTCGGGCGCCGGCTTGGCCGGTGAACCTCGCACCGTGGAGCTCTCATGGCGTTCTTGATCCCGTGGCTCGCCATCATTCCCGAGTACCAGCGCGCGGCGGTGTTCAGGCTGGGCCGATTCGCGGGCCTTCGCGGGCCCGGGCTGGTGTTCGTCAGCCCGATGCTCGAGCGCATCATGATCGTGGACGTGCGCGTGATGGTGGTGGATGTGCCGCCGCAGGAGTGCATCAGCAAAGACAACGTGCCGCTGAAGGTGAACGCGGTGGTGTACTTCAAGGTGGCCGATCCGCGGAAAGCCATCGTGGACGTGTTCGACTACCGCAAGGCCACGGTGGAGATCGCCCAGACCACCCTCCGGAGTGTGATCGGCACCTCACCGTTGGACAAGCTGCTCTCCGACCGCACCGAGATCGCTGAGGAGCTGCAGACGATCATCGATCAGGCCACCGACGAGTGGGGCGTGAAGGTGAACCGGGTGGAGATCAAGGACCTCGAGATCCCGGGCGGGCTGCGGCGGGCGATGGCGAAGGAGGCCGAGGCCGAGCGCGAGCGGCGCGCCATGGTGATCCGGGCTGCGGGCGAGAAGGAGGCCGCACAGCAGCTGGCAGAGGCCGCCAAGCTGCTCGACGCCTCTCCGAACGGGTTCCAGATGCGGTACCTCCAGACCCTGCTCCAGGTGGCGGAGAGGGGGAACACCGTGGTGTTCGCGCCATCGGCGAGTGCCGGGCACACAGCGCTTGCCGCCCATGCCCACGCCCACGCCCTGAAGGCTCAGGCACCGCCTGTCGCGCCGGAAGACCGGGACGAGTGACCGCCTCCGCTCAAGCTCATGGCAGGGGTGTGCGGTCTTGCTGGTTGAGCAGGGCATCGAGCTGGCGACGGAGGATGGTCTCACGGTCGCCGAGGGATCGCACCTGGTTGCGCGCCACCTCGAGCTCTCGCTCCCGCATGCGGCGGTCGGAGGCGCCGGGGGGGAGCGCGGCGAGCGTGTTGGCTCGGGTGCGGGCGGCCAGTCGCGCGCGGTGGAGGTCGGTCTCCACGTCGGCCAGATCGCGGCGCAGCGAGCGCTCCTGATCGCCGCCTGGCGGGACCACCCTGCGCGGCGGCGGCGGGGCGGTGCTGCTGGTGGGGTTGCGGATGTTCGAGTCCTCATAGGAGACGAACCCGGTGACCGGGCCGGAAGAACGGCTGGGAGCGGCGGCGCGGGGCGCCTGGATCACTGGCGTGAGGGCGACCTCGAGCCAGGCGTCGAACGCGTTGAGCAACAACATGGCCAGGCCGAACTCGATCTGTCGCCGGAGCAACCGCTCGTCGAATGCGCGGCCGTTCAGCCGCAGGAGCGGGGTCTCGCGCCGGGCCTGGAGGTAGTGGTGGGCGACCAGGGCGCCGGTGGGGTGGCCGACATCGCGGGCGAGGGAGCGCTTGACGCTGGCGTCGGCGGTCAGCTGTGCCAGCTGCTCGCCCACCTCGCGGTAGGCCTGGGTGCGGTCGATCACGTCGTCCTCGACCCACAGGAAGCCCATGCGCTTCTTGATCGCGTAGCGCGCGCCGTGTTCCCGCCAGGTCGGAGCGGCCACCTTGCGCATGACTCGACCGACCGAGCCATCACCGAGGAACAACAACCGCACCTGGCCGACAACGCGGGCCCTGTGCTGCACGAACTGCTGGCTGGTCCACGACACCGCGATGACGTTTGCGGCGGTGAGGGCAGCGACCAGGTGGTCCGCGAACCGGGCCTCTGGGCCATCGGCGACCACCGCGAACTGCATCGCAACTCCAGACGTGGGGGGAGGTTGCGTAGTATGCACTCGCGGAGGCGGTGAGTCCACCCGTTGTCCACCTCCGCCCGCCGACAACCGCCGACACCGAATCCCGGCTGCGTCAGCCGCGGCTGGTGAGGGCGCCTCGCGATGCGCGCCACCCCAAGGGAGTGGTGCCGATGTGTTCCTTGAACACGCGCCCGAAGGATGCCTGGCTCTGGTAGCCGCAGCGGATGGCGATCTCTCCGACGGTGAGGTACGAATTGGTGAGCAGCTCCAGGGCGCGCACCACCCGGGCCCGCTGCAGCCAGTCCGTGGGCGTCAGGGACAGCTCCTCGCGGCAGCGCCGCTGGAAGGTGCGCAGGGAGAGACCGGCGTGGTTCGCCGCGTCGGCCGGGCCGACCGGGTGGGCCAGGCGGTCGAGGATCCAGTCCAGGCC
>JBLFXJ010000422.1:0-6365 GCA_047609825.1 Myxococcota bacterium | reverse complement strand
TGCTCGAAACTGAATCCAGCGTATCCGTCCTGCCCGTGGTGCCCGTCCCACCGCCGGTGTCGGAGTCGGTGTCCGTGCCCCCGTGAGTGCCCGTGTCGGTCGGCCCGCCGGTGTCGCCCGGCTCCGGGGGCCCGCATGGATCGGGTCCGATCCCGGCGCCCTGCACCAGCTCCACCACCTGGTCTGCGGCGAGAGTGCCGAAGTCCTCCCCCTGACCGTCAGGCCACCGCACGCACAGCCGCGCTTGCGTATCCTGTCCCAGACCGAACGTGGGCCACGGCGTGGAGGTGGACAGATAGCCATCGCCGGCCCGGAGCTCGCGAAGCTGCGCATGCCCCGGCGTGTAGGCCCGGATCCGCGCTCCGAGCGCCTGCCGCCCCGAGGTCGTGCCCCGCAGCCTCACCGTCACCCAGTGGTTGTCGTTGCCCTCGTTCAGCAGCAGCGCCGGCCGACCCGAGGCACCCTCCCAAGGTGCCGCGTTCGCCACCGCCACCAGGTCCGGGAACCCGTTGCCGTCCAGATCGCCCACCACGAGCCCGCTGGTCCACAGGTGGCCGAGGTCGACCGGAATCTCGGGCTCCGCGAACGTGCCGTCGCCGTTGTTCATCAGGAGAAGCCCCGGCGAGAATACGGCATCCGGCGCGTGCGCCCGCCCCACATAGTACAGGTCCTCCCAGCCATCGTTGTCGAAGTCGGCCGCCACAGCGCCCCAGCCGAACACCAGGTCCGCCACCCCAGCCTCGGCGGCAACGTCGGTGAAGGTGCCGTCGCCGTCGTTGCGGTACAGCACATGCGGCCCATCGCGGAACTCGCTCACCCCGACGTTCGTGGCGAACACGTCCAGCCAGCCATCCGCGTCCAGGTCGAGCCAGGCGAAGGCCATGAAGTGACCGATCTCCCAGATCTGTCTCTCCACGTACACATCCTCGAATGTTCCGTCACCCAGGCCGCGGTACACCTCCATGGGCTGCGGCACCAGCTCCAGGTCGTTGCAGTTGCCCACCAGCAGGTCGATGTGGTCGTCGGCATCCAGGTTCGCGAACGACGCAGTGCACAGGCCGACCGCGCCCTGCACGCCGGCGGATGCTGCGGTCTCGACGAAGGTGCCGTCCTGCTGGTTGATCCATAGGGTGTTCATGTAGTTCTGATCGGGAACGATCCCTCCACCGATGAACACGTCGAGCCAGCCGTCGCTGTTCACGTCCGCCGCGTGGGCCATCGTGTTTCGTCGGGCGCCCATCAGTCCGGAGCGAACAGTCACATCGCGAAACGTACCGTCACCGTTGTTGCGTAGGGTGCGGAGCGCGGCCCGATCGCCTGGGAGCACCAGATCGGGCAGTCCATCCTCGTCGAGGTCGGCCGCGAGCACACCACCGGTACCTGTGCGAACCTCGGCGCCCGCTCGGGCAGCCACGTCGACGAACCGGGCCGACCCGTCGTTGTCGAGCAGGAAGTTCGCCTGGCCAGGCCCGTTGCCGATGTACACATCCAGATCGCCGTCGCCGTCGTAGTCCAGCATCGCCGCACCGGTGTAGCCCGCGCCGTCCACCGGCATGCTCACCACCTCGATGCCGTCGAAGCGATCGGATGCGTCGATGAACGACGGGCCGGCGAGCGCGAGGGCGGGGAGCAGGATCAGCACGGGGACGACCTGGGAGCGCGGTGGCGACGGAGGAAGGCCAGGGCCAGCAGCGGCCACAGCATGCCCCGGGAAGAGGACGAGCAGCCACACCCCGCTGACGACGCTGCCCGGCGGACGGAGGCCGTGTCGGGAGCCCCAGGCGCGACGCCGCTGTCGACCTGGCCGGCGTGGGTCGGTGCGGTATCGGTGCCGCCAGAGCCGAGCCCAGTGTCAGTGCCGGTGTCCGCGCCCGTACCGGATGGCGGGACGGTGCACGCGCCGAACACGCCCTCTCCATAGGACAAAGTCACCCGTTCATCGGCATCATAGCGCCCGAATTCCTCCTCGATCCCATCCGGCCACTGCACGCACAACGCAGCCTCCACCGCCTCGCCGAGCCCGAAAGTGGGCCAGGCGGAGCTGGTCGACAGGTAGCTGCTGCCCGCCTGCACCTCGCGCACCTGCCTCCGGTCGCCGGCCACCAGCCGCACCCGCGCGCCGATGCCCGCGCTGTTGCCCGGCGGACCCTCGAGCGCCACGCTGATCCAGTGCCCGCCGTTCCCCTGGTTCAGAAGCAACACCGGCGCGCCGGAGGCTCCCTGGGTCGGAACCTCCGTCCGCAGCACCACCAGATCGACGAACCCGTTGCCATCGAGGTCACCGGCGGCCAGACCGCTGGTCCACGAGGTGGACAGGTCCACCGGCACCTCAGGTGGGTCGAAGGTGCCATCTCCCCGCCCGTAGTGCAGCGCGCCCGGGGACGCGCACCAATCTCCGGTCTGGGAGCGGCCCACGTAGTACAGGTCGACATTGCCGTCGGCGTCGAAGTCTTCGGCGACGGTTCCCCACCCGAACTCGCCATCCGCAACGCCGGCTTCGACGCCCACATCGCCCCAGGTTCCGTCCGCCTGGGCCAGGTAGAGCGCGTGGGGGAGGTCTCGCGCCACGCCGCTGTTGGTCGCGAAGAAGTCGAGCCGCCCGTCCCCGTCGAAGTCTGCCACCGCGAGGCCCATCCAGTGGCCCAGCGCCCAGGCCTGCGACGCTGGGTACAGGTCAGCGAAGGTGCCGTCCCCCCGACCGGCCCACAGCTCGAATGGGAGGTCGAACCCGATCTGGGCGCAGTTCGCGACCAGGATGTCCAGGTGGGCATCGTCGTCGAGGTGGGTGAGCGTGGCCGCGCACGCGCCGAGGCCCGCCGAGAGGCCCGCGGCTGCCGAGGCCTCGCGGAAGGTGCCGTCCTGCTGGTTCAGCCACAGGGTGTTCGGGGCTACTTGGCCGGGCCGCGCGCCTCCGGTGACGTACACATCGAGCCAGCCGTCGCCGTCCAGGTCACCCGCATGGGCCGACGTGTTCCGCCGGTCGCCAGTGAGCCCCGATCGGGCCGACACATCGTCGAAGGTGCCGTCGCCGAGGTTGCGCAGCACCACCAGCGGCGCCTGCAGGTCACCCGGCAGCACCAGATCCACGTCCCCGTCATCGTCCAGGTCGGCCGCGAGCACGGAGCGCGACCCCGTGCCCACGGCAGCCCCGGAGGCCACCGCGACCTCCTCGAACTGCGCGGCGCCGTCGTTGCGGAACAGCGCATTGGGCCGGCCGGGGCCATTGGTGAGGTAGATGTCCAGGTCGCCATCACCATCCACGTCGAACAGGGCCACCCCGCCGTAGCCAGAGCCGTCGCGCGCGCTGTGCACGGCGCCGGCAAGCCGATCGGAGGCGTCCACCCACGCCACGGGGGCGGCGAGGGCGGCGCTGACCAGCCCGATCAGGGGCACAGCGGATCGTCGATCGGGTCGCGCTGGAGCCGGAGCCGCTGAGTGGCCACGCCGCTCACGTCCGTCTCGAGGTCGGTGACGCTCACGTCAAGGTCGACCAGCGAACCCGTCAGCGCGCACACATCGCGCAGATCCACGTCCAAGTACACACGAAAATCGAGTACTTCGCCGACGCACGACCCGGAGTCGTACGCATCGACCTCCTGGTACTGTGGGGGTTGGTGGCCACCGATCGTCTGCCCAACGCCAGGCACGACCGCGGTGGGGTGGAGCTGGACGAGCGCTGAGACCCGCGCCAACCGGACCGCGGTGGTGAGGTGCCAGCCGCCCTGCGGACCGTGCTCCATCACCACGTCGGCGCCCTCGGTGGTGGGCTCGAAGGCCAGGCTTCCGACCCCGTACTCCACCTCTGGCGCAGTGAGCTCGCAGGGGTCATCGACCGCGGCGGTGTCGCCGGTATGCAGCACATCAGTTGGAGCGGGAGTGGTGGGCGTAGGCGGAGAATCCGTGCTCTCGACGCCGGTGTCGGGACCGGAGCCCTTAGCGTCAGGGGTGCTGCCACACCCGACCAGGACCATCGCGACACCGAACCCTGCTGCCCGCATGCATTCGCTCTAACCCTCGGCGCGCGCCTCAGCGGGGACGTGAAAGGTGCAGCTATCGGACGGTGGCGAGAGGGGGCGGTGAGACACCTACCCTGCACGACCGGAGCGCCCGATGATCCTGCTGTTCGCCCTCGCCGCCCAGGCCGGCGGCTTCTGAGGTCTGAGCTATTCGATGTAGCCGGCGGCCCGCAGCAGCTCCATCGTGTCGTCATCGGGCTCGGTCCGCGCCTCCAGCGCCTCCTTGTGCCGGTCTACCAGGGACTCCAGGTGTGGGCGCATGGCGTGCTCTTCGAGCGCTCTCGGTGCGAGCTCGCCGGGGTCTGCCGCCAGGTCGAACCGCTGCCACGCGTCCGGGCGCCAGACCAGCTTGTCGGTGGTGGATGGCCAGATCGCGAGGCCGTCCCAGCTCTCTCGGGCGCTGTCGCGGAAGTGGGTGACGGAGACCGGCGGACCCGCGTGTGACACCGCACCGTCGAGCACGAGGTCGAACACCTGCTGGCCCGGGAATGGGGATGGCAGCCGCACCGGCCCCGACGGGTCGCGCACGAGCAATGGTACCCGCACGCCGGGCTCGAACAGCGTGTCGCCATGCCCTACCTGGCCGTGCTCCCCGACGAACTCGCCGTGGTCAGACGTCACCACCACGCGGGCCCCCTCGAGCCGATCCACAGCCTCCAACGCCGTGAGAACTCGCCCGAGGTTGGCGTCGGCCTGGTGGACCCCCCAGTCGTAGCCATTGCGCAGGCGGCCGGTGAAGGCCTCGGCGTCCTCCGCCGACATCGCCCCCGACACATACCGATTGAACGGCGTGTTCGGGTCGGCCACCCACATCCGATGCTGCACCGGCCGCTGCCCCGGCACCCACCCCACCGTGCGCGGGATGCCTGGATACGGCGCATGGGCGTCGATGATGTTCACCACCAGGAACAGCGGCGCGTCGTCGGGCGCGCCGCCGAGCAGCTCGCCCAGCGCATCGGCGAGCGCAGGCCCGGTGTAGTCGGAGAACGAGGATGCGATGCGCACCTGGTCGAACCCCGCTGAGAACCACTCCGGCTGGGCCAGCACCATGTTCGCCGACAGCAGCACGGAGTGGTAGCCGCGTGCGTCCAGACGCCCCACCAGCGTGTCGGCGGGGTCGGGCTCCACGGCGCCAGACTGTAGCTCCACCACCGACTTTCCGGTGAAGAAGCTGGCGTGGCTCGGCGTGGTCCACGTGCCCGGCGTGACCATCTGGCAGCTCGTGCTCCACCCCTCCGCCTGCAGCCGCTCGAGCACGGGCGTGGTGGGCCGGCCATAGCCGCACAGGGAGGTGCTTTCAGCCCGAACGGTGTCGAGCACCACCAGAACGATGTCGGGGCGCTCAGCCGGCCAGGCCGCCACCACGGCCACTCCGACGAGCCCGGCTCCGACCCCCAGCGCTGCCGCCCACTTCGTCCGCACCGACGCCCCTCGCCCCGACGTCGTACCTGATCGGACGGGACGCTGCGCCACATCGTCGCCGTCCGTGGGCCGCCCCTTACGCACCGCGACTCCCGCCCCGGCCCAACTCCGCGCCCAGGCAACCCCGGGTTGGGCGCAGATCCCACCGGACCCCACCCCCCGGCTCGGCTAGACGGGTGCGTGAGCTTCGTCCAGGCCGAGTTCCTCCTGTTCTTCGCCGTCGTGTGGGCCCTGTACTGGAGCCCCCTCGGCCGACGCGGGCAGAACGCCGTGCTGGTGCTCGCGAGCAGCGTGTTCTACGGCTGGGTGCACCCGGCGTGGGTGGTGCTGCTGTACAGCTCGGCGGGCGTCGACTTCGCCATGGGCCAGCTGATGGTGCGCTCGCCCAAGTTCAAGCGGGTGTGGCTCGGGCTCAGCCTCCTCACGAACCTCGGGCTGCTGTTCTGGTTCAAGTACTTCGACTTCTTCCTAGGCAACGTGGTGACCGCGCTCACAGCGCTCGGCATCCCCGCCCACGCCGGCACCCTGGGCCTGCTCCTGCCGGCGGGGCTGAGTTTCTACACCTTCCAGACCATGAGCTACACCCTCGACATCTACCGGGGTGAGCTCAAGCCGCGCACGAGCCTGCTGGACTACCTGGCCTTCGTCAGCTTCTTTCCGCAGCTGGTGGCCGGGCCCATCGAGCGCGCCGCCCGACTGCTCCCCCAGCTGGAGGTGGCCCGACGGTTCCGCTGGAGCAACCTGCGCGACGGGTTTGGGCTCGCGCTGTGGGGCGCGTTCAAGAAGGTGGCCATCGCCGATACCCTCGCCCCGTATGTCGACAAGGCGTTCCTGCTCGACGACCCCGCGGGGCCGGTGGTGTGGGCCGCGACCACCGGGTTCATGCTCCAGCTCTACGCCGACTTCTCGGGCTACACCGACCTCGCC
>JBLFXJ010000421.1:0-6384 GCA_047609825.1 Myxococcota bacterium | reverse complement strand
GTCGACCGGCCCTCCACGGACGAAGGGGCCGCGCGAGTGGGGGGGGCCCCAGACGCCGCCAGCAGGGGACTCCGGCGCCAGTGGACTCCGTCCGCTGGCGCCGGAGTCCGCGATGCCGCGGATGGGGGGGCACCACGCCAGCAGGCACCGGCTCTCCTGAACACAGCCCGAGCCACGCTCATCCGGAACACCAGCCCCGCTCGCGCTCAGCCCCCCGCCGACATCCGCCACCACGCCAGCAGGCACCCGCTCTCCCCAACACAGCCCGAGCCACCCTCATCCGGATCCCCAGCCCTGCTCGCGCTCAGCCCCGCCGACATCCGCCACCACACCCTTCCGCAGTCTCCCCGCAGAGAGTTGATGCAACACCTAGCGTCCCGACCCCGTCAGGAGCGCCTCCCCAACTCTACTGACACAGCCCGTCAGCCACTCGGTCCCCCACCCCACCCCACCGGATAGGCGCACCCGAGCAGGAGGTGTCCCGTGGCCCAGTGGCCCCCCACCCAGGCGAGCGCCGGCCGGATCGACGCAGGCTCCCGGTTCCGGCTCGTGTCGAAGCACTCGCCCACCGGCGACCAGCCCGCCGCAATCGACGCCCTGCTCAGCGGCCTCGACCGTGGCGAGCAGCACCAGGTGCTGCTCGGCATCACCGGCTCGGGAAAGACCTTCACGGTGGCCAACGTGATCGCGACCGTGAATCGCCCCACCCTGATCCTGGCGCCGAACAAGACCCTCGCAGCCCAGCTGTTCGCCGAGATGCGCGGCCTGTTCCCCGAGAACGCGGTCGAGTATTTCGTCAGCTACTACGACTATTATCAGCCCGAGGCCTACGTCCCGTCCTCCGATACCTACATCGAGAAGGACAGCATGATCAACGAGCAGATCGACCGGCTGCGGCACGCCGCCACCAAGTCCCTGCTCGAGCGCACCGACGTGATCATCGTGGCCAGCGTGTCGTGCATCTACGGCCTGGGCTCCTCCGAGGCGTACGAAGGCATGCTCCTGCACCTGGAGGTGGGGCAGGAGGTGAACCGCCAGGACATCCTCCGCAAGCTGGTGGAGATCCAGTACGACAGGAACGAGGCCGACTTCCACCGAGGCACCTTCCGCGTTCGCGGCGACGTGATCGACATCTTCCCGGCCTACGAAGACGAAGTGGCCGTGCGTATCGAGCTGTTCGGCGACGAGGTGGAGCGCATCCACCTCTTCGACCCCCTGCGGGGCAAGCTCACCCGGCCACTCGAGCGCGTCGCGGTGTACCCGGCGAGCCACTACGTCACCCCGAAGGAGAAGCTCGCCAACGCCGTCGAGGCCATCCAGACCGAGCTCGTCGCGCACCTGGCGGAGTTGCACGCGAAGAATCGACTGCTGGAGGCCCAACGGCTCGAGCAGCGCACCCTGTTCGACCTCGAGATGATCCGCGAGATCGGCCGGTGCAAGGGCATCGAGAACTACAGCCGCCACCTGTCGGGGCGTGAGCCCGGCGAGCCGCCCCCCACCCTCATCGAGTACTTTGCGAAGAACTGGCTGCTGGTCGTGGACGAGAGCCACATCGCCATCCCCCAGGTCGGCGGGATGTACAAGGGGGACCGCGCCCGCAAGGAGACGCTGGTGAACTTCGGGTTCCGCCTGCCCAGTGCGATGGACAACCGGCCGCTGAAGTTCGACGAGTTCATGGGCCAGGTGAACCAGGCGATCTACGTCTCTGCCACGCCGGGCAACTGGGAGCTCGAGAAGAGCGGCGGCCAGGTGATCCAGCAGATCATCCGCCCCACCGGCCTGCTCGACCCCACCGTCGAGGTGCGCCCCGCCGACATCCAGGTCGACGACGCCCTCGGCGAGATCCGCAAGCGGGTGGAGCGGTCGGAGCGGGTGCTTGTCACTGTGCTCACCAAGCGGATGGCCCAGGAGCTGGCCGACTACTACCAGGAGATCGGGGTCAAGGTCCGGTACCTCCACAGCGACATCGACACCCTCGAGCGCATGGAGATCCTCAAGGACCTGCGCCTGGGCGAGTTCGATGTGCTGGTGGGCATCAACCTGCTCCGCGAGGGCCTCGACCTGCCCGAGGTGAGCCTGGTGTGCGTCATGGACGCCGACAAAGAGGGCTTCCTGCGCAACGAACGCTCTCTCATCCAGACCATGGGCCGCGCCGCGCGGAACGTGAACGGGCACGTGATCCTGTATGCCTCGCGCATCACCGAGAGCATGGACAAGGCGATTCACGAGACCGAGCGGCGGCGCTCGATCCAGGAGGTGTACAACACCGAGCACGGCATCACCCCGGTGACCATCCGCCGGGCCATCGACAACCCGCTGGCCGCGCTGGTGGCGGGCGACTTCGTCGAGGTGGACGTGGCGAACCGGATGCCCGGCCGCAAGGGGAAGGCGCCGCCGGATGTGAGCGTGAAGGACGCCCCGAAGATGGTGGCCAGGCTGCGGAAGGAGATGAAGGAGGCGGCCGCCAAGCTCGAGTTCGAGCGTGCGGCGGAGCTGCGGGACAAGGTGCACGACATCGAGGCGTGGCTGCTCACGGCGCAGTGAAGCGAGCGGCGGCCTGCAACAGCCGAGCGATGGGCGCCGTACCCTGCTCGCATGGAGGTGCCCCGTGCGCGTATGGCCGCAGCCGGAAGACCGCGACATCATGGAGCTGGTGCCCGACGGCATCCACGACGGGCTTCTCGCCCTCGGGTTCCGGTTCGTGGGCACGGTGCGGCAGCAGGACACCAGCGTGCCGCCGGAGCTGGCGCCCCACGCTGTGATACGCGAGCCGATGCGGGCGTTGCGCGAAGGATCGTGGCGCGAGGCGGTGTATGCGCAGGATCTCGCCGTTGTCGCGGTGGAATCGTTCTGCGACGGGCCCTGCCTCACCCTGGCGAGCGTGCTTGTGGACGGAGCGCTGGTGCGCACCACGGCAGCCCCGGCCACGGTGCTGACCGCGCTTGGCGGGACCACCCGATCCTGGAAGGCGGCGGCTGAATATCGAGCCGTCCCGCCCGACCCCAACCCCGCCGCTGCGTGGGCTGCCCATCAGGCCCTGCTGGACAAGGTGTGGCAGGAGCGGGGTGCCGAGCCAGACGCGCTGGACGGGCTGCTCGACGCCGTGCGCATCCAGCGCCGGGTGCAGGAGCTCGCGCTGGTCCGCCCCCTGGCCGATGTCTGGCCGGATAGCATCCCCGAGCACATCCCCCTCCGCCCGGTGTGGCAGTGGCTGCTGCGCGGCGTGTTCCGCCTGATCGACGCCACCTCCCACGTCGACGGGCCGCCCCAGCCGCGTACGGTGGACTGGATGCGCAACCGGTGGACCCCCCCGGACAGCGTCGCCTGGGAGTACTGAGCCCTGTACAGGGTCCGGCACCGCCCCATCAGATCGATGGGGCCCTCCATCACTTTGATTCTCGCTCCGAGGGTGATCAGCAGCAGCGAGCGGTACCCCACCTGGTAGCACTGGGCGATGTTCTCCCGAAAGTGCAGTAGCGGCCGGATCACCCCGGTGAAGAGCCGCGCGACGAAGGCGGCCCGATCGGCCACGCCTGCGGCAAAGGCGTCGATGCCCCGTTGTGATCATGAACTGGCGACGCTTCGACAACCGGTACTCCCGGTGGACTGGCGACGACGATCTGCGCCGGTCGTGTGGGGGCACGACCGACGCTCCTCGGAGAGTCGTGTGGGGGCACGACCGACGCTCACTCCATGAGGATGCGGACCGCTTGCTGCAGGCCGTCTACGTGAGCGCCTGGGTCACCAGTGCGCGTGCACCAAGCGTGCCACCCGCTGGGACCACCAGCTGGGGACTTCGTCGGCAGCCTGTTAGTGGCACGAAGGGTGCAGCTCCATGCCGCCAGAGCCAAGGAGGTGGACATGGTCGTGGCGCTGCTGATCGGTGTCGCCCTCGGGGCTACGGTCCATGAGGGCACCTGGACGGCCGGTGCTCAGTTGGCGGAGATGGAGGTCGCCGCTCGCGAGGCCGTGAATGTCGCGGTGGCGCCGCTAGGCTTCCTCAAGCGACCGATCGCCCGGATGGTGCTGGTGCGCGCGACCGCGCCCTGCGCCGAGCTTCGGATCCAGCGGGCGTATGGCTCAGAGGCACTGTCGATCACGTGCGACGACAAGAAGTCCGCGATCGCGCCTCCCGACGGCGCTGCGGTGCGATTCATCGGCCGCGACGGTCGCTCGATGGACCTGACCCACGCGATCGACGGGACCGGCGCGCTGGTGCAGACCTTCGCGAACGCACGTGGCACCCGCACCAACCGCATGGTCTTTCAACCGGACGGCGGGCTCACCATGGAAGTCACCATCGACGCCGCGGTCCTGGACAGCGCGCTGCACTACGCAATCAAGTATAGCGGCCAATAGTCGGCGATCTGCCAACCTGTTCATCGCTCGCCCGCCGACCGTCGCGCAACGATTTCTCCATCGCTCGTAACCAAACGATCGCTTGGCTATAATCCAAGCGTTCGCTTGGAAACAGGCATGGAGGGTGTGATGGCGTGGATGATCCGTGGCGCGGTGGCGCTGGTGGGGCTGCTGTTCCTGGGGCTCGGGCTGGCCCTGATGGTGAGCCCCGAGGCGATGGTGGAAGCGTTCGGCGTGCAGCCGGATGGCCTGCTCGCCACGGCGACGATGCGGGCGAACCTCGGCGGGATGTTCGTCGGTAGTGCGGCCGTGCTCGGGCTCGGGCTCGCGAGCGGCGACACCACCTGGTTCCTGGCCGTGGCCGTGCTGATGGGTGCTGTGGCCGTGGGCCGGCTGTTCGGGTTCGCTCTGGACGGTGTCGACGCCACCACCGGGCCGCCCATCGGGGTGGAGCTCGCGGTGGCGGGGCTCCTGCTCGTCGCACACGCCCAGGTGCCGAAGTGGCAGCGGGGCCGCGCAGTGCGAGTGGTACGCGCATCGCCCGAGGCGGTGTGGGCCATCGTGTCCGATGTGACCACCGTGGCGCAGTACCACCCCAGCGTGGCCACGGCCGACCTGCTCAGCGCGTCCGCCACCGGGCTCGGCGCCACCCGTCGGTGCAACTTCCACGATGGCAGCAGCGTGCGCGAGGAGGTGGTGGACGTGAGCGAAGGGCGGCGGGTGCGGCTCGCGCTCTCGGAGTTCTCTGTTCCGATGAAGCGCCTCGAGGCCGAGATCTCGCTCGCGCCGGCGCCTGGCGGGCACACCGAGGTCACCTTCGAGATCGCGTTCGTGATCAAGGGCGGCGCCCTGGGGCAGCTGATGGGCGCGCTGGTCGTGAAGCGGCAGCTCGACGCGGTGGCGGCGAAGGTGCTGAGCGGGCTCGACCACCACGCGGCCACCGGCGAGACGGTTGGCCAGGACTTCGGGGCGCAGGCGGCGTGACGCGGGCAGCGCGGTCGACGGCCAAATGAAGCGGACTCGTTGGGGAACGTGCCACCGGCGCGAGGGTCGAAGGTGCGGTGCGGTGCGAGCCCGTCCCCATCCAGCGCAGGGTTCAGCGACGCGGACCCGTCGTGCGACCGAGAAGGTGGCCTGCAACGGGTTCGCGACCGCCGCCAGCCTGTACGGCCGCGCCGCAGATCTGTTCGCCACCTCGGAGGCACGCGCACGGACCCGGGTGGCGCGCGCACGGGCGCTGTTTCGTTCCGGCGACAAGCAGGGAGCCATGGCCACCGCCGAAGCCGCATACCGGCTGGCGGTGGCGCACGCTGAAGACGCGACCCGGCCCGGCGAGCCGGCGCTCGTGGAGGTGGCTCTGGCGATGTCGGACTTTGCCGAGTTCGGGCTGACCGACACGCGCTGCGAGCAGGTGCTGGCCGAGGCGCTGGACACAGTGCCCGAAGACGCGCACGCCATCCGGGCCGAGCTGGCAGCGAGGGCCGTGGTGGCCAGGTTCTACCGCGACCCGAACACGGTCGAGGAGGACGGCCTGCTCGCCGCAGCCCAGTCGGCGGCGCAGCCCTGCGATGACCCCACCGTGGCGCTCAGGGTCCACGTGGCGTCGATGATGCTCTGGCGGGCCGATCGGTTGGCCCAGCGCTCCCGCGCGGTCGCCGCGATGCAGGACCTGGTGCCCCGACTCCGCAGCCCACGCGACCGGTTCGAGGTGGCGCGGTGGGCGTTCAACACGGCGCTCGAGCGGTGTGACGGAGACGCGGCGCACAAGGCCCTGGACCAGCTGGACCTGCTCGCCGAACAGCTGGGCACACCTCGTGAGCGGTTCGTCGCGGTGCTGCGGCGGGTGACGCTGTGGCAGCTGGAGGGTCGGTTCGACGCCATCGAGGTGGCCGGCCGTCGTGCCGGTGACCCGCATGCGCACTTCTTCCGACACGCCTGGGGGGCGCTGCGCGCGGTGGTGCGCGGCGACCGCGCCACCGTCGATGCGTCGACACCCGTGATCGCCGGCGCCACCCGCGACGACTG
>JBLFXJ010000420.1:0-6416 GCA_047609825.1 Myxococcota bacterium | reverse complement strand
GGCGGCATCCAGGTGTTCGACCTCGCCGCCCTGGACGCGGGCGGCCCGGTCGTGGAGCACCCGCCGGTCACCGCCGGCGCCATCTCCAGCGCGCACAACGTGGTGGTCGACACCGACGCCGGCTTCCTCTACGCGGTGGGGCACGACCGCGGGTCGCGGGGCATGGTGATCTACGACCTGCTCGACCCCGCTGCACCCCTCCTCGTGAGCAGCTTCGGCCCGAATTACGTGCACGACGCCCAGGTGCTCGTGATGCCCGACGGGCCGTGGGCCGGGCACGAGATCGGCTTCCTCGCCAGCGGCCGCACCGGGCTGCAGATCGTCGACCTCACCGACAAGACCAGCCCGTGGATGCTCGCCGAGCTGCCCTACGAGGGCGTGTCCTATGCCCACCAGTGCTGGTACGACCCCGCCACCCAGCTGCTGTACCTGGGCGATGAGTCCGACGAGCGCGGCGGCCTGGTGGACAGCACCACCACCTACGTCTTCGACGTGTCCGACCTCACGGCCCCGGTCCTCCTCGGCACCTTCACCAACGGGCTGCCGTCCATCGACCACAACCTGCACGTGGTGAACGGCGTGGTGTTCGAGGCGAACTACACCTCGGGGCTCCGCATCTTCGACGCGCGGATCGATCCGGTCCAGCCGCCCGAAGTGGGCTTCGTGGACACCTGGCCCGCCAGCGACCGCACCAGCTTCGACGGCGCCTGGGGCGTGTTCGCCGACTTCCCGTCCGGGCGGGTGCTGGTGAACGATGGTGACTTCGGCCTGTTCGTGGTCGACCCCACGGCCGCACTCACAGCACCGCCGGATGCCCTGCTGGTCCACCGCCCGCTGAGCGATGCCATTGTCTCCCCCACCGTCGAGCGGCTCACCTGGCACAAGAGCTGGGGGTCCCTGGACTATCTGGTCGAGGTCGGCCGCGACCCCGCCATGGCCGACCTCGTTTGGAGCGGCACCACCGAGGGCCTCGCTGTGGAGCTGCGCGACGCCGAGCTGCCCGGGTGCGAGGGCTTCTGGTGGACGGTGACCGCGCGCGGGCCCCATGGCGACACCCGCGGGCCGGTCCGTCCGTTCACCACCGCACCCCTGGGCGAGCTCTCCGGAGACGCCGTGGTAGACGATACTGACCTGTCGAACCTGCGGTATGCGTGGATGTGGGGCCACCCCCACGGCGACCTCGACCGGGACGGCGCCGTCACCGAGGCCGACCGCGAGATCCTCCTCGCCAACTGGGGCGCCTGCCCCGAGTGATCACTCCGCGGGCTCGAGCCCGGGGGGCCACTCCACCTCATCTTCGGTGAACGCCACAGCGGTCTGCATCCGCGGCGCGAGGAGCGGCCACAGCTCCTGCACCTTCGGGTGCGAGCCGGGGTCCTCCTTGTCCCAGAGGTTGTCCTCTTCGAGCGGGTCGACGTTGCGGTCGTATAGACGGCCTGCGCCATCCACCTGATAGATGAGCTTCCACCCACCCTTCGACACGCTGAGCTCGTGGGGACCACGGGCGAAGGACCAACCATAGCGGGGCCGGTCGACGGGCGCCTGGCCGAGTGGGAGGCCGGTCATGCTCGCCGGCACCGGCTTGCCGAGCAAGGTGAGCAGGGTGGGCGACATGTCGATGGCGGAGGTGGGGCCGGACCAGCGACCGGGCACGATATTTTTCGCCCACATCAGCCACACGCCGTCGTTCTCGGGGCCGTGCAGCGTCCACGCGTGGGACTGCACGCCGTGCTCGAACATCGCCTCGCCGTGGTCATTCCACACCACGACCAGCGTGTCCTTGAGCATGCCGCGGAAGTCCATCTCGTCGAGGATCTTCTCGATGAGATCGTCCTCATAGGTGAGCTCTCCGCGGTACCGCACCCACAGGTGCTGCTCGTACACCTCGCGGGTCTCCTCCGGCCACAGCAGCCAGTCCACGTTCGCGAAGTACTGCTCGTCGCGGTTCTCGAGATCGATGTCGATGCGCGGCAGTCCGTCCAGACCCGTGAGGTACTCCTTCGGTGGCCGGTAGGCGGCGTGGGGCTCCATCAGGTGCAGGTGCATGAACCACGGCCCCGGTGCGGCACCGCTCGCCTGGGCGGCCTCGAGCGCCTCGAAGGCATCGTCGGCCAGCATCGGCGCGTGGTCGTAGTCTTCCGGCGAATCGACGAAGTCATAGCCCTGGGTGTTGTTCCACTCCGGCGACAGCCAGCTGTTGCCGGAGATGAGCACCGACCAGTAGCCGGCGTCGTGCAGGGCCTCGGCCAGCAGCGTGGGGGCCTCGGGCATGGGCGTGCGGCCGCCGGTGGACAGCGACGGCATCCACCCGAACTCCAGCGGGTAGGCGCCAGCCAGAGTGCTCGACGTGCCGTGCATCGTCCAGTTGGAGGCAATGAGGTGTTCGTCGGCGGTGAACCCCGATTCAGCCAGGCTGTCCAGGTAGGGCATCACCGGCGGACCGCCGTACTGGCTCAGGCTGTCGCGGCGGAAGGTGTCGATGCTGAGCATCACGATGTTCTTGGGGACCGAGCCGTAGAACGACGGCACCGTGTCGGTGGGCGGACCCCAGCGCTCCTCTGGGGTGAGCTCCCGATCGGCGGAGTCGGTGTCCTTGCCGCCACACGCCACGAGCCCGACAAGCACCAGCCACACCATCGGCACGCCCCCACCTGCCGAGCGTAGCCGGGAGGCCACCGATTCGCCCTGGTCGGAACAAAACGCGCCATCCGGACGCGCCTTCAATCGGCACCCCACCCCGACCAGCGCGCCACCACCCGGGCCGCCCCGTCACGGATCGCGGGGTCGCGCTCGGCCTCCGACACGATGCGCCGCGCGTACGCGAACAGCCCCACGATGGCGAGGGGCAGGCGGGTGGGCGAGGGCTGGATGTAGACCGACGCCGGCGCCCCCTCGGCGGCGGTCGCCCGCTGCCCGAGCACTCCGAACCAGGTGTAGGCGTCCACCACCCGGCCGGTGAGGCCATGGTAGGCGGAGTCGGCCGCTGCGCCGGTGCCGAGCGGGTTTCGGCCCGACGGGGCGGTGAGGGCGTCGATCGCCACCGTGAGGTCCGCCCCCACCCGCGACAGCACGCCGGCCGGGAGCTGGGCCACGGCGGCGCCGTCGAGGTACCGCACCGGGCCGCGGTCATAGGGCGCGATGATCGGCGGCAGGGCGGTGCTCGCGCGCACGGCCTGGCCCAGCGAGCCGCTCTCCACCCGGTGCGCTCGCGGCGGGCCGTGGGGCGGGCAGAAGGTGGTGGCGGCGACGAACCGGGCGGGGGTGGCGCCGACCCGCACGCCGTCGAACCGACGGTCGATCAACCCCTCGATGGAGCGGCCATCGGCCACGGCGGCGATGAATGCCCGTTGTAGCGGCCACGCGTCGGCCACGAACCGGTCCAGGCCCCGCTGGCCGCCGGCCGCGAAGTAGGCGCCGAGCACCGCACCACCGCTCGACCCGGCCACCACATCCACCGGCACCCCGCCGGCGAGGATCTGCCGCAGCGCGGGGACCGCCCGGTACGCCCCCGCTCCGCCACCGCTGACCGCCACACCCACCCGCCGGTGCCGTAGCGCGCGCACCACCGCCGCAGCTCCGGCGGCTCCGGTGGGGTCGTGCCGGCGCCACACCCGCACCCAGTCCCCGCCTCGGCGGGATGCGCGGGCGAGCGCAGCGCGGTCCACCGGCCAGCGGACCGCATCGCGGGCCATGCGGTCGGTGGCGAGCAGCGGCACCGAGGCGAACTGAGCCTGGGTTGCACCGCGGGAGACCAGCGGCACCAGCGTGCCGTGCAGGGGCCAGCCAGCGGCATCGCAGGCGTCTGGCGGGAGGTGTTGGGCGACGGCCGGCAGGTGGCCGGGCAAGCCATCGCAGGTCCACAGGATCCGCTGCAGCCGCACGCCGTCCACCGGGGGCGAATCCCCCTCGCCCACCAGGAACACCCACGGCGCCCGCGGCCCGTCGAGCAGCCCAGCGCGCGCGAGCAGGCCCGACCAGTCCGCCCACGTGCGAGCCCGCGACGCGGTGAGCGCACGAGGACCGTCGGGGGTCCACAGGCGCACGGTGGGCGCGCCGCCGGCCCACGCCGCCACCACCGCGCGACCGCCGCCCCGCACCACGGTGGCGGCGAGCACATCCGCCAGCGCCGCATGAGGGGCCGACCGACCCGTCACCCAGGCGAAGATCGGGCGCGGCGCGCGATCCGGATCGAGGGAGCGTACCAGCGCTGGGGCCACCCGGAGCGCCCCGCGCAGCGCCGCGGCTCCGATGTGCCGCACCTGGGCCGGTCCCACCACCGCGCGCGCCGCCACCACATGCCCGTCGCACCTCGGGTCGGACATCAGGCGCGGGTCGAGCACCGTGCCGGGTCGGAGCACGGTGGTCCAGCGGCGGTGCAGCGAGGCTGGCTCACCCGCGCGCGGCACCTGCGCGAGGGTGACCGCCACGGGGCCTTGCTCGACGAGGAACAGCCCAGCACCGGCAGTCCATTGCGTGTCGGAGGTGCCGACCGTGACCGCCGACGCGCTGTCGACCAGGTCGTCGACGATGCGGGCGCTGGCCTCGGTGAACGGGGGGGTCCGGTGCAGCAGTCCGCGCATTCGCCCAGGTAGCCAACCGCTACGGGATGGACACGCACAAGTCGTAGGCGCCGCTGCCGGAGTACGCGTTCACCACCCAGTGGTAGTACCCGGGCGACCCGTCATATGCGATGGACTCCGACGACGAGTACGACTCGGAGAACGCCACCACGGCCCAGTCATCGCCGTCGTGCTTGTACAGATACAGGTCGAGGTCGGCATCCGCCGGGCCCTCGAGCACCGCCTCGTGCGCGCCGGCGCGCCCTCGGTAGTAGTACCCGGAGTTGGGCAGCAGATCGAAGGCCCCCACCGACAGGCTGCCTTCCAGCGCGTAGGTGAACCCATCGCACAGCGGGGCGGGCTCCACCGGCTCCCCACCGGCCGCTTCGAGCGCCGCGAGCGCATCCACGAAGCCGTGACCGTACACGTTGTCCCGGCCGCCAGCGCCGAGGTCCACGGCGGTGCTGGTGAGCAGGGCGCGAACGGTGGCGGGGTCGTCCACCCCAGCCGACATCACCAGAGCTGCGATGCCCGCTACATGCGGCGCGGCCATCGAGGTGCCCTCGAGCTCCACGTAGTCCCACCAGAAGAAGCTGAACATCTCCTGCAGGATGCCATCGGGACCGTCACCGCCCGGGGCCATCAGCTCCAGCTGCCGGCCCTCGTTGCTGTAGTCGGCGCGGGACATCCCGCGGCCCGTGGCACCGACCGCGATGACCTCGTCATACCGGGCCGGATACAGGATAGTACCAGTATATCCCTCGTTCCCTGACGCGGCGACAAGCAGCACGCCCTCCGCGCCAGCGTACTCGACGGCATCGCGCAGCACCCGCGCATCCCACCCGAAGCCGAGGGAGAGGTTGATGATGTCCGCCCCGTTGTCGACCGCCCATACGATGCCATCCGCCACGTCGCCGGCATCGCCCATGCCGGAGTCGTCCAGCGCACGCACGGCCATCAGGGTGGCATCCGGGGCCACCCCAGCCGCCCCGCGTCCGTTGTCGGTCGTCTGGTTCACGGTGCCCGCCACGTGGGTCCCGTGGCCGTTGCCGTCGGTCGGGTCCAGGTCGCCCCGCACCGCGTCGTAGCCGCCGATGTAGTTGGCCAGACCGTCAGGCCCGGTGGGGTCGACGCCGGTGTCGATCACCGCCACGGTGACCCCTGCGCCGCGGGAGATGTCCCAGGCATCCTGCAGGTTCACCTCTGCCAGGTTCCACTGGCGCACGATCAGGTCGTCATCGGGCAGCCACTGGGCCGCCCCACGGGCCATCGGCTGCACCCACTCCACGCCGTCGAGCCCGCCGAGCGACGCGACGACCGCATCCAGGCCCGCATCCGACCTGAACCGCAGGGTGCGGTCCAGCCCGAGGCGCCCGGCGGATGCCCGCTTTGCGCCAGCCCGGTGCACCCGGCGCACCTCGTCCGCGCCCACCGAGGACAGGGCCGAATCCAGCGCCGCGCGCCCCGTCCATCCGCCCATCCGGTCGACCGCGAGCCCGGCCGCAGCCTCCTCCGACAGCTTGACCGTGTACAGGCCAGGCGTGGTGACCGCCGCAATGTCCAGGTGCGCGGGGATGTCCACCATCTGCGGCGCGGTCGCTTCGACGCGGGGCGCGCGCTCGGGCGCGACGGGGTCAGCGGACGGGGAGACGGCGCAGGCGACGAGGGCGACGGGGAGGAGGAGGCTGGCGAGGCGCATGAAGACTCCGGGGTGGCACCCGAGGAGTAGTCGGCCCCCCCGCCCAAGTCCTGAACGGCGTGTGACAACCTGTGTCAGGCCTGCCCGATGGGCTGGCAAGGCGGGCGCGCGGCGGTCGGAGGAGCCATACTGCGGGCCGAGCAGCCTTCGGGACGGCT
>JBLFXJ010000419.1:0-6430 GCA_047609825.1 Myxococcota bacterium | reverse complement strand
GGATGCGGCAGCGGCGATGTGACTGCGCGACACCCAGACATCTCGGGCCCCTCGTCGTCGTTCGAGCTCACTCATCATCGCTCCAGTGGACATCGGGTCGCCAACCCGGCGTCATCATACCCTCATTGTCCCAGCGGAACACGTCTACCACGACCTCGCCGACGGGTACGACTGGATCGTCGACACAATACCGTGCCGCCTTATCCAGGGCGGACCTCAGCTCTCGTGCGTCGTTGCCCACCGTGACGCCCACCAGCACGCTGCGTGCTGGGCGTTCTGCGGCGGACACCTGGTGGACCGCCAGGCCGAAACGAGACGAAAGCCTGTCGCGCAAGGAGACCGTAGGCCGGCGCAGGTCCTTCTTTGACCTTGCGCCTCGGATCACGATCTGGAGGCGTAGCACCCCGATGAACACCGGTGCATGCATCAGTCCCTCTCAACCAACTCCCGCGCATACGTCTCGATGATGTCTCCTTCGAGCACATCGTCGAAGCCCTCGAGGCTGATGCCGCATTCGAAGCCTGCCGAGACTTCCTTCACGTCATCCTTGAAGCGCTTCAGGCCCTTGACCTGTCCTTCCCAGATGACATCACCCCTACGGATGACCTTCGCGAAATGGTTCCGCCCCAAGGTTCCATCAAGCACGTACGATCCGCAGACCGTGCCGATACGAGAGATCTTGTACAGGAGCCTGACCTCTGCACTGCCACGACGGACCAACTCATAGGTGGGCGCGAGCAGGCCCTTGAGCTGCCGCTCCACGCGGTCGAGCACATCGTAAATCACGGTGTAGTTCTCGGGCTCTACACCCTTCTCAGATGCCGCCCCGCGCGCCTTCGCGTCGATATTGACGTTGAAGCCGATGAGCAGGGCATCGTCCGAAGACGCGAGCGTGACATCGCTCTCGCTGATGTCGCCCACTCCCGCATGCAGGATGCGGACCTCGGCACCATCCACATCAATCGCCTCGATGCTCGCGCGAAGAGCCTGAAGTGTGCCCTGCACATCGGTCTTGATGATGAGCAGCAGCTGCTCACGCTCAGCGGCCTGAGCCGCGGCGAACAGATCCTCGGCGGTCCGACGACGAGTCTTGGCCATCAAGGCCCTGCGCTTGTCGTCCGCGCGGTGGTCGGCGAGCTTGCGTGCGTTCTTCTCGTTCACGACGACGGCCATGGCGTCGCCAACCTCCGGCAACTCGCTCAAACCGAAGAGAAACACAGGCGTCGACGGGCCTGCAACCTTGATGCGCTTACCACGATGGTCGATGAGCGCACGAACGCGACCGTAGGCCGAGCCCAACACGACATGATCGCCGCGCTTCAGGGTGCCTCGCTGGACGAGCACGGTCGCTACCGCGCCACGCCCGCGCTCCATCTTAGCCTCGATGACGGTGCCCTCGGCGTGGCGTTCCTCATTGGCCGTGAGCTCAAGCATCTCGCTCTGGAGGGTGATTGCCTCCAGGAGCTCGCCCAGGCCTTCGCTTTTCAGCGCTGACACCTCGACGAACATCGTGTCACCACCCCACTTCTCCGCAACCAACCCGAACTCGGTCAGGCGCTGCATGATGGGATCGGCGCTCACACCGGGCTTGTCCATCTTGTTGACCGCGACGATCAGCGGTACGCCGGCGGCCTTTGCATGGTTGATGGCCTCGACGGTCTGTGGCTGCACTCCATCATCCGCTGCCACGACCAGCACCACGACATCCGTGACGCCTGCGCCCTGGGCCCGCATGGCGGTGAACGCCTGATGACCCGGTGTGTCGAGGAAGGTGATGGAACCCTCACCGTGCTCGACCGAGTAGGCTCCGATGTGCTGCGTGATGCCGCCAGCCTCCCCATGGGCAACACGCGCCTTGCGCAGTGCGTCCAGCAGGGTCGTCTTGCCATGGTCGACGTGACCCATGACGGTCACCACGGGGGGCCGAGCCGTCACGTCCTCGTCCTCTTCCTCCTCCTCCTCAATGTGCTGGAGGTAGTTGGACTCCTGGAAGCCGACGTTCTCCACCTCATAGTCGAACTCGGCTGCAACGAGCGTCGCCGTGTCCATGTCGAGCATCTCATTGACCGTCGCCATCCGCCCCAGATCCATGAGCTGCCGCATGACGACCGGCGCCTTCACGCCGAGCTCGTGCGCGAGCTGCTTGACCGAGATGACGTTGTCGACACGCACCTTCCGCTTCTCGCCCTTCGGAGCTGGCGACGACTTCTTCGGGCCCGACGACTTGCGACGACGCCGGTTCCGGGTGCGCGCTTGTGGCGGAAATCCGCCGCCCCTCGCACGCCGTCCCGGACTTCTGCCGGCACCAGGCGCCTGCGCCGGCCGACCAGCGCCTCGGCCAGGGCCGTGCTCGACACGACGGCGACCCCTCGCTGCACCCGCAGCGGCCGCATCTGCCGGGGCAGCGGGTGCTGCTGCCCCGGCAGGACCACGTCGAGCCTGGGGAGCACGGGCCGCTTCTTGACTGCGACGGAATGCCGTGGGGTTGGTGGGATCATACCCAGGAGGGGGCATGACCACAGCCTTGCCGAGGCCAGCGAACCTCGCTGACTTCGGCAACTTCTTCGGTGCGCCATCGGCATCGACCTCAGGTGCCGCATCACCAGACGCGACAGCCGGCGCGGCCGCAACGGGTTCAGACGCTGGTGGCGACTCGCCGGGCGTCGCCGGGGCATCGGCCGGCGCACTGGCTTCTTGCGCTGGAGCGGCCTGCTGAGCAGCAGCAGCGGCTTGCGCTACGACGGGCTCTGATGAGGCTGCCGCAGGGGCGGCGTCAGCTGCGGCGCCAACATCCGTCGGCGCTGAAGAGGCTGGCGCCTCGGGTTGGGCTGCGCGCGTCGGCGCTGCGCTGGGTTGAGCGACCGCGACTTCCGCAGCGGGCGCAGCCTGCGCGTCCTCCGGGCCAACTGCGGTCGGCTCCGGCATCTCGGAAGGCTTGCGACGCCGGACGACGGGCTTCCCCTCAGAACTCGCGTCAACACGCCGACGGCGCCGCACGACGTTCCGGCTCACGCGCTGCTTGGTAACGGCATCGCCAGCGACGCGGTTCCCAGCGGCCTCTTTGCGCCGAACAGTACGGCCCGAATCCGCGGAAGCGCGGCTCAGTCGTTCGAGGAGGTCCTTCTTCGACATGTCGTCCTTTGATCCGTGCAGCGCGAGCCTCGCGCGGTCGATGACGCGCGCAAAGATCGCCCCAGTCCTATGCCGAACGGCCCGTTCGGGCCACTCTGGCCTCGCGGTCGGAGCACAACTCGGCTTGGCGTGCGGCCTAACTCAGCGCAGGCCAGCGATCCAGGTGCCTTCGAAGATGCCGCGTTGCTCCCGTCGGACGCACGCCGATCGCGGCACGAGCCGCACGTCCGGTACGTGTCCCGAGCGCCGCCATGTCGAGCGGTACCGCGACAAAGGGCACCTCCCCTGCCACGCTTCGCAGGCTATCGATCGTGCGACGTGACGCGTCAGAGGCCACCAACACGACCACCACCTCGCCCCGGTCAAGCGCCAAAGCCAGCCGGTCGTGGCCGGCGACCAATCCGCCGGAAACACTGGACTGGCTCAGGCCATCGGTGATCGCCTGGAGGGTCGCGGCTCGGGCATCCGACAACAGGCTCGACGCGTCAACATCAGCAACTCGCAGCGCCCTCGCCAGGGTAGCGGGCCGCGCAACCACCGTTCCGATGCATTCAGCTCTGGGATGCACCCAGGCGCCCCGTCCTGGAAGCTTCGCCTTCCGGTCGACTCGAATCGCGCCATCAGGGGCGACTATCAGTCTGAGGAGGTCCTGCCTGGTGGCGTCTTGCCGGCAGCCCACACACCTGCGAGAAGCGGCGGGCTTCACCGAACGCCATCTTCACGTCGCGCGCTGGCCTCTTCCATGATCAGGCGCTCTACCACCTGATCGGCGGCCTGTACGACACCGCCGGCGCCCTCTTCGTCCAGATCCAGGATCGCCGCGATCTCGGTGGGATCGGCGTCAGCGAGCTCTTGGGCCGACTGAAAGCCGCTACGCACGAGGTTGTCGATCTGCTGGTCGTCGAGGATCTCGATCCTCGCGATCTCCTGGCGGGCGGCGTCGAGCATGTCACCGTGCTTGGACTCGGAGTAGATGTCGATCCGCCAGCCGGTGAGCTGGGCCGCAAGTCGGACATTCTGCCCACGTCGTCCGATGCCCTTGGCGAGCTGGTCGTCGGGCACCACCAATTCCATGGTGTGCGATGCCTCGTTGATGTAAACCCGCGCGACGGTCGCAGGAGCGATCGCGTACACGATGAACCGCGCAGGATCCGGGTGCCACGGGATGATGTCGATGGCCTCGCCGCGCAGCTCGGCGACCACGGCCTGCACGCGTGAGCCCTTGAGGCCCACGCAGGCGCCGACGGGATCGACATCTGGGTCGGTGGACGACACCGCAATCTTAGCCCGATGGCCCGGCTCTCGGGCGCACGCCTCGATCCGCACGATGCCCTCATAGATCTCGGGCACCTCGAGCTCGAACTGCTTCATGAGCAATCCGGGGTGCGTCCGACTGAGAACCACCTGGGGCTGACGGGTGGCTCGCGTGATGTCGAGCACGTAGGCCTGGACACGGTCGCCCGGCCGGTAGGTCTCCGTGGGGACCTGCTCACGACGCGGGAGGATCGCCTCCGCGCGGTTCAAGTCGACAATGATGTTGCCCTTCTCGAACCTGCGGACGATGCCCGCGATCAGCTCGCCCTTGCGGTCCTTGAACTCGTTGAAGGTGAGCTCGCGCTCGGCATCTCGGATCTTCTGGATGATGACCTGCTTCGCCGTCTGGGCGGCGATCCGACCGAGGGCGTCTACCTCGAGCTTCTGCCCGAGCCAGTCACCAATCTCGCACTCCGAGTCGAGCTCCCGCCCTTCTTCGAGCGTCATCTCGACGTCGTCGTCCGTGATCTCGGCAGCGACCTGCCGATACTCGAACAGCTCGACCTCACCGAGTTCCTGGTTGTACTCGGCTTCGATCTCCCTGGCGTCACCGAACTTCTTCCGGGCGGCGGCCACCATGGCGCTCTCGAGGATCTGAACCACAACATCGCGGGGGATGTTCTTCTCCGTCGTGATGGTATCCACCAGACGTTCGAGATCACTGATCATCATGGTCGGCCTCCGCCAGCGCCTGGTACTCGTCGAGGGTGAGGACCAGGTTGGCCCTCTCGATGGTATCGAGCGCAATTCGATGTTCTCGCCCATCCACGAGGATGGTGAGTTCGTCCGCGTCGCAGTCGGTGATCTCACCAGTATAACGCCGCCGCGGCAGTCCTTCCATCAGCCGAAGACGGAGACGAAACCCACGGAACCGCAGGAAATCCGAGACTCGCTGCACCGGACGCTCGATCCCGGGGCTGCTGACCTCCAGGTGGTACCGGATGTCGATGGGATCCGCCTGGTCGAGCACGGGGGCGACGTTCTCCGAGACGCGTGCGCAGTGGTCGGCCGTGATGCCGCCATGCCGGCCGATCGAGACCCGGAGCACGCGGCCTCGCTGCCCGTTGATCATCTCGACACCCACCAGATCGAACCCGAGCCGTTGAACGGTCGGCTCGATGAGGGTGCGAATTTCGCGCTGAAGATCGATTGGATTCATCGGCACAAAAAAAGGGAGCGAGCCGATTGGCCGCTCCCTCTCCGACGGGGTGGGAAGGATGACCCTCGCGGTCTAACGAGGACAACTGCGGATGGCAACGCGCCTCACAGCTTCCGCTTGGCCTCTGCGGCGGCGCCAGACCGCCCGCATCGACCCTCAGCGGCGCCCTCGAAGAAGAGCTTCGCTGCGCTCGGCTGGGCGAGTTGCTCGAAACACTCGCCAATCCGCAACATCGACCAGCACGCCCAGTCATCCGACGCGTGATTGTCCGTGACTCGCTGGAACGCGTTGGCCGCAGACTTCCAGCTCCGTTCGTTGAAGAACGTCTCGGCGAAACGGTACCGCATTTCCGCCATTTCAGGCGCGCCCGTGTGCTCGTCGATGCCTCGCTTGAGCACCGCCCGTGCAACGCCGTGGCGCCCGGCGGTCATGTGGTCCTTTGCGACAGCCAGCTTCTCTGCTGCAGTCGGGGGCACGTCGACCGCTACTTGAGACCCCGCGAGTCCCACACCGTCCGCGGTTACGCCAAGCTCGGCGTCTGTCGGCGGTGGCGGCGGCGTGACACCGAGGTAGGCCTCGACCTGCGCAAGGCGAGACTCATCGTGCAGCTGCCGACGCTCTTGGGCCAGCTGGGCGGCCTCGACCGACCGGGTGAGCTCGCTCACCTGGAATCGCAAGACCTCGATCTCGCCCCGAAGCCTGGTCATCTCGTCGACGACTTGCTCGATGTTCTGCAGGCGGTCTGCCTGTGAGCGCCCTTGCGCCCGCAGGGCCTCTTCCACCTGTACCAGCCGTGGGGCGCGGGCCCCCCCCACCCCCCCCCCC
>JBLFXJ010000418.1:0-6517 GCA_047609825.1 Myxococcota bacterium | reverse complement strand
GCGCGCAGGCGGTCAGATCGACGGCCTGCATCACGAGGCCGCATGCAGGGCCCGGGACGCTGGGTGCCACCATGAACGTGCCGTCAGGGGCCGCATCGGTGAGCATCCGGAGCACGATGCCGTCGGCGCTCACGTCGGTGGTGAGGTCACACCCTGGCACGGCCAGCCCGTCCCCCACTGTCGGTGAGGTGACGAGCCCGACCCGACCCGAAGGCGCGAGCCCACTCACCGCGATGGTCATCGTGCCGGGGCATGGACCGTCGACGGTCAACACCGGTGCGGACATGGCCGACGTCGCGAGCCAGAGCACCACACCCGTCATCCTGCCTCCCGCAGCCCAGCGTGCGCGACCCCGGGCCCACCGTCAACCCAGGCCCAGCACATCAGGCAGCCGTGGTTGGATCGTTCCCGGCCGGCGACAGGTTCCACGGGTAGTGGCGCAGCCCATACTTGGCGACCCACTCGTCGATCAGCCCGAGCACGCAGCCCAGGCCGTCGCCGATGGCCGCGATGCGGATGGCCGCTTCGGCGACCTGCCGAATGGGCTCGATGATCTCGCCGGGCTGGGACTCCACCGCGAAGCTCAGCGTGATCGAGATGTACGGGCGCTCGTTCTTGTGCTCTCGCCCCTCGATCACCAGGGTCTTCGGCTCGTCGCCGTCCTGTAGGGTGAGGGTGGAGAGATACCAGTTGTTCGGCGAGGTGAACGGCGTGGGCATGTAGGCCGTGCGGTGGTCGATGGTGCTGTCGATGGTGGGCGCCAGGTACAGCACGGCAGGCTCGCCGGTGGCCAGCCCGCTCTCGAGCACGAAGAACGACGGGACTGGATCGTCGGCCTTGGCGTAGCCGAGGAACACGGCCACGGGCGCGAACCGCACCAGGTCCTTGCGGGCGGGCGTGATCAGATCCACCCGCTCGAAGCTCATGAAGTTGGGATCGGTCTTCGCGATCCACTCCCGCATGTCGTCGACCGTGAACACGATGTGGTCGTGGTTCCACACGATGCCGTAGGGCGTCATGTACGGCAGCCGCGCGGTCTGCTGCAGCCGCACCCGGACCGCCTTCACGATGCCGGTGAAGCACGAGTAGATCGGCGTCATCCGCAGGTGGGTGGACTCGCAGTGGTAGGTGGTGCAGTCCACCGTGATGCCGTCCACCGCCTCATCGGTGGGGGTGTCCCGGGTCACCGACGCGATGGGGGCCGACAGCCACTGCTCTAGCGAACGCACGAAGTCGGCCTCGGAGGCCTTCAGTCCCTCGAGCATCAGCGCCACCAGCGCGATGTCGGCGGTGGTGCCTGGGAACGCCTTCTGGATCAGGGCCGTGATCTCCTTGAAGATCGGGTCCTTCTTGGCTTTCTCGAGAGAGATCTCGGACATGGAGGGCTCCTCAGGCGGCCGCGACGAGCGCGCCGGTGTCAGTGAGGCTCTGCAAGGCGAGCACGGCCAGCCGGTCGGGCCGGTGCATGCGCGTGACGAAGGCGTGGACAAACTCGGCGGCGGGCCGGGGCCCACCATCGGCGAGCACGGCGAGCTCGCTGGGCGGCAGGTACAGTCCGCGGTGGGTGGGGCCTGCGCGCTCGAGCCACTGGGCGGGGTCGAGGTCGACGCGCTGGTGGCGGTGGCGCCAGAACGGCCGGTCAGCGAACCGCATCTCCTGCTGGTACACCTGCTGTCGGTCCTCCAGATGGGCGACCTGCAGGGCCCGGACGGCTTGGGCGTACCGCTCTGGAGCGCCGTCATCGCCGTCCAGGACGGCATCGGCAGCCTGGGCCGCGGAGATGCCGGTCTCGAGTCCGCGGGCGATGCCGAGGGAGGCGAGGGGGTCTGAGGCGAGGGCGGCGTCGCCGGCGAGGAGCCAGTCCGCCCCGGCCACTTCGGTGGGTGTCTCGACCCAGGCAGGGCGGCTCCACGCGGCCGTCTGAGTCGCGTCCCCGACCCGGTCGGCGATCCCCGGGGGCATCTGCCAGCCGGTGTCGTCGTCGCTGAACTGGGCCACGAGCAGATCGCCGGTGGGGACCGTCGCGGCGTACCACCAGCCGTCGGCGGCGGCCTCCACCCGGGTGGTGTGGTCGGTCCGGCCGCCCGAGAATCGGCGATACCGGGCGACGGTACGGTCATACCGCACCCGCTCCACGCCATGGGCACGGCCCACCACCCGCTGACGCCCAGAGGCGTCGATCATGAACCGGGGCGCGAACACGCCGTCATCGCACCGCACGAACCCGTCACGCACCCGCACCGCACACGGGACCCAGGCGTCGCCGAGGGGTGCGCGGAGTGCCGCATCGAACCGCGCCCGGTCCAGGTGCCAGCCCGGCCCGCGGGCATGGACGAAGAACGGCAGGTGGTGGGGAGTGGCCGATCCCCACAGGGCCTCTGAGCCCGGTGACGGCTGGTGCTGCTGGAGAAGTTCATCGAGTCCGAGCTCGGCGAGCAGCTGGCCAACGCCGGGGACGAGGGTCTCGCCCACCGGATCCCGGGGCACCTCGTCGAACAGGCGCACGTCGCGGCCCCGCTGAAGGAGGGTCAGCGCGGCAGCGGCACCGGCGGGGCCTCCGCCCACCACGGCCACGTCGATCGGGATCGGGGTGGTCACAGGGACTCGACCGTCCACACGCCCGTCTCCACGTCGATCAACTTCAGCACCACGGGGCTGTCGGGGGCGATGCCTTGCTCCCCGGACACGCGGCGTCCGGCGTTCACGAACTCGCGCAGACCGGCTGCGGCATCGCCCGTGATGGTGATCCGGTCGCCGTCGAAGGTGGCCACGCCATACTGCCGATTCTGGGCGAAGGAGTGGTACAGCTGGAAGTCATCCACCCGCGACACGAGCTCGCCGGTCTCGCTGAACCGCATCTCGATGACCACCGGGTCGGCCAGGTTCTGGGTGGACCCCACGAAGCTCACGCCCATGCGCTTGCACTTCTTCGGGAACAGCCACTGGCAGGTGGTGTCGACCGGGTCGGTCAGCCCATTGTAGAGGGTCCAGCCGAGGTCTTCCTTGATCTTGAGGATGCCGAAGTTCGTCGAGCGGTCGTGGCGGAACGTGGCCTCACCGGTCACGGGGCCGTCCGGCAGCTCCACACGGTCGGCGTGCGGGTACACCGAGATGCCCAGGCGGTTCGTGATGGCGCCGTTGAAGGTGCCCTTCGGGTTGTACGCCTGGTACTGCGCGAACCACTCGTGGAACGCCGGGAACAATGCCGCCGCCTCCTTGCCGTCGACGTAGTTCGCCTGGCCCCAGTGGGGGCGCGCGCCGACCTTGGCCTGGAGCAACGCCTCCACATCCTGGAACAGCTTGCGGCGCCCGGCCAGGTAGGCCGTGTACAGCTGCACGAGCTTGGACGGGTCCTGCTTCGCTTTGGCGGCCTGCGCGTCGAGGTAGTCGCTCCCCGGCATCGGGAACTCGATGGTGCAGGTGGCACGCTTGTACATCTGCGACAGCATCGCGTCGTTGCCGGGCACGAACCGGATGCCCAAGGGCGAGGTGGAGATCGGCACCTCCTGCCACGCGTCCATCAGGGCCTGCGGATCCTCGTTGTACGGCGTGTCACGGTCGAAGTCGCTGCCCTTGCCCGGCGGGAACCGGGTGGAGAAGGCGTCGAAGTTCTTCTGCATGTACTGGAGCACGTCGTCGATGGCGGTCACCGCGTCCTCCACCGGCACGTTCTGCTCGGTGGAGGCGGCGTTCACGTCCATGTTCAGCTGGAGCACGTGGTAGCTCTTGTCGGTGTAGCAGCTGACCGCCGAGCCCTTCACGCCGGTGGACAGGTTGAACGGCACCCGCTTCGGCGGGTTCTTCAGCGCCCACTCGAGCAGTACGGCCGAGCTGATCCGGCCGAGCTCGGTGGTGCCCACCTCCATCAACGCCGGGCGCTTGCCGCAGTCGGTGTAGGTCGACACGGTGTTGCGCTTCGAGGTGAGGCACAGGTTGACCGTGTTGCCGTCGTCGTCCACCGAGGTGAGCGGGTCGAGCACCAGCTCGAAGTACTCGTTGTCGGCCAACAGCTGGTCGAGCTGCGGCTTCACGGCCTGCCAGGTGGTGACGGCGCGCTCCTCCTGTAGGTAGAAGCCGGGCACCAGCTGCACGGTGACCGCGTACACCACGCCCGTGGTGCCCATGGACACCAGCACCGCGTTGAACGCGTCGTCGTCCTGCACCAGCGTGACCGGCACGCCGTCGTGGGTCTGGGACGGGCCCCACTTCGCCGGGTCGGTGATCCCGTCGGTGGGCTCGAGGCGCTCTGCCACCACGTCGCCGTCGGCGGTCACCCGCACCAGCTCGAGCGCGAGCACCATCTGCGGAAACGAGGGCTTGGTGAGGCCGGACCCGTGGGTCGAGGTGCCGATGGCGCCCATCAGGGTCTGGAACTGCCCGGCGCCGAGGTTCTCGAAGGTGCGGGGCATGGGTGCGGTCGGGTCGTGCGGGTTCGGGTCCAGCTCGCCGAGGATCTCCTCCACGGTGCGCCCGGCGCCGCACCGGTACAGCATGGCGGCCGACACCGGGGCCTTCAGCGTGGAGGCTCCCACGTCGTACGCGGTGGAGAACCCGCAAGTGGAGACCAACACGGCGTTGTCGGCGGGCTCCGGCGCGTCGGAGAGGGAGCGCGCCGAGCCCACGGCCTTCACTGTCTGGCCGTTGCCCAGCGCTGACGTCACGAGGTCGACCAGCTCCGACACGGTGCTCGGCTGGTGGATGTCGTCGGCATCTGCGGCGTACCGGGACTCGAGCTGATCGGCGACCTTACGGCACTGGCTCCGCTGATCCCGGGTGGGCTGCGCGCCCTCGGTGAAGAAGTCCACCGCGGCGGACTGGATGGCCGACGGGTTGCCGGCGGCGACCGCGGCCAACGCCGAGGCCACGTGGGCGGCCTCGCCGGGGTCTGCGCCGTGCAGCCGCTGCAGCAGGGCCTTCGCGCCGGAATCGTCGACCTCCAGGACGGCCTCGGCTGGACGGCCGAACGGCGTGGTGGCGCGCTGGACCTCGACGAAGTCCGGGGCCTCCGCCGTGCCTTGGTTGAGCACGAAGCCGAGCTTGGCCCAGTTGTCTGCCATGTCGCGGTTCGTGAAGTCGTTGCCGGAGGTGTCCCGCGCCCAGTTCGCCGGGGACTGCCGGCCGGGGCGCGTGTAGATCGCCATCGGCCGCTGCGCTGGCCACCACAGCGTGAGAAAGTTGGGCGTGGGAACGGTGGTGCCGTCGGGTGCCTTGTTCAGCGCCGGGTCGCGGGTGGAGATCGACTGCACGCTGCACTGGTTGAAGTCGGACTGCCACGGCTGCGCCATGCGGCTCGTGAGATCGCCGGGCTCGCTGGGTCCGACCACCGCATTCATCGTGAGGCCGACCGGCGGCAGGGGCTTGATCGCCACCCGGAACGGCGCGCGGTAGAGCGCTGGGTTCCGGGTGATCCACCCGGCCTCGATGCCCGGGCAGAACGGCCCGCCGACGCAGTTCTCGAGCACACCGCGGTCGATGGACTCGCCGGGTGACAGGGCTGCTGCGGGGGCGTCGGTCGCCTTGCCCGCCGCCCACTGCGAGACCATGAACCGCTGGGTCTCGGTGAGGGTGAGGAACTTCGACACCGTGTCGTTGGAGATCGGGTTGTCGCCGGCGACGAACGGCATGGCCGGGGTGACGGACTGGGGCAGGAACGGGTCGTTCACGTCGGTGCGGAGCACATCTCGCGCGAACGAGGCCGCGAGGGAGGCGCCGGAGCCGAGGGCGCCGAAGTCGTGCGGCGCCTGGAGCACCTTCGAGGTGTAGGTGTTCACCAGCTCGCCCCGGGACTCGCCTTGCTCGCGGGTCGCTACCCACGACATCAGTCCGGCGCGGAGCAGGATCGGCAGCACCTCGTCGGGGAACGACGGCGCGTAGGTGTCCACGAACGCCCCGTTCGCGTAGATGTCGGGCCGGAATCCAGGCGTCGTGCGCACGAACAGGTCGAACAGCACGTCGAACAGGGTGACCTGGTTCATGATCTCGGGCGCGTAGGCCGGGGGGGCGACGATGCACCACGCGCCGTCGGTCTCCGAGGTGGTGCCGTCGCTGAAGTGCACGGTGGCAGACACCGGCCCGTCCGACACGTCGTCGAACCAACCGGGGTTGTTGGCGTAGTTCGCCGAGAGATCCAGGTCGATGTCGAGCATCGAGCCGGAGTGTCCGTGCCCGCCGAGCACGAGCAGTCGACCCTCGCTGTCCAGCTTCAGGTCGCCGAGGGTGTCGATGGACACGGGATCGAGGTCGGCCGGCGGGAAGGTCTGCGGGTAGGCGCTCTGCGGATCCCGCGCGAAGGAGGCGGTGGGCGCGCTCTGGCTCACCGTGGCCGAGCCGGGGTCGATGATCAGCGCCTGGCGCGCGACCGGGTCGGTGATCTGCGGGTTGCGCAGCGGCGCGTCGGGGGCGTAGCCGGACTCACCCTCCAGCTGCTCGAACGCGTAGAAGATGGCCTTCTTGTTCGCGAGTCGGCACGACCACACGATGTCGGTGACGGTCTTGCCGCCTACGGTGCTGCCGATGA
>JBLFXJ010000417.1:0-6520 GCA_047609825.1 Myxococcota bacterium | reverse complement strand
CGATCGGACAGCTCACGCCCGTCCCACCAATCCGCAGTACCCACCCGGATTCTTCGCCAGATACTGCTGGTGGTAGACAGGGAGTGAAGGTCGAACCTGGTCAATCTCGGCTCATGGACACAGTTCGAGCGCGCTTCTGTGTCCACTCCTCAATTCGCTCCCTCCACCGCTTCGCCCGCCAAACGTGGCTGCAGACGTTCGAGGGCCGCGACCATCTCGTCCCGAAACAGGCGCAGGCGCGGGGCACGGCGCAGGTCGGGATGCACCAGGACCCAGATGTCGATCGACGGCGTCGGATCGGTGCGCCGCCCCAGGTCGGGCTCAGCGAGGAAGCACGGCAGAAGTGCTAGCCCCAACCCCTCCATGCAGGCGGCCTTCTGCAGGAACATGTTGGGCATGCCGGCGACGATGGTGCGGTTCGGAAAGCCCTGGTCCCTCGTCCAGGCGCGGTCCCGCTCGTCGCCGTACCACCCGATCCACTGATGGTCGCGGCCGTAGATCGCCGTGTACACCTGGGCTGCCCGTCGCCCCACGAGGGACCCACTCGGTTCGGTGCCGATCGGCATCGCCCGGATGGCCACATCGGCTCTCCGGTCACCCAGATCTGCGACTTCGTAGCTCGGCTCCACCTGGAGTCGGATCTGTGGCCAGCGGTCGGCGAACGCCACCAGGTCCGGCATCAGCAGGTGGCTCATCAGCAGGTCGGGAACGGTGACCCGAATCGGGCCGGCAAGGGCCGTGTCGGTCGTGGTGGCTCGCCGGCCCACGGCCTGCACTGCGGCTTCGACCTGCTCCGCCAGGCTCAACAACTCGGAGGCCGCCGGCGTCGCTTGCAGCCCCCCCGTCCCTCGTTCGAACAGGGTCACGCCCAGCTGAGCCTCCAGCGCGCTCAGCCGTCGGCGGATGGTCGGGTGACTGACGCCGAGCGTGCCCGCAGCCTCGCGGAGCGTGTTCGTGCGCATCGCCGCCAGGAAGTGGCGCAGCAGGTCCCAGTCGAGGTCAGAGGCATCCATGGTTCAATCCTGTACCATGGCTCGCCAGGTCTGGTTCTGTACTGGCGCCTGCCGGCGACCTACCTGGCTGCAGGAGGACGGCAACATGGCACTCACCGTCGCGGTCCTGGGAGGCACGGGCAACCTCGGCAGGCTCTTCGTTCAGCAGGCTTTGGAAGAGGGGTACTCGCTTCGTCTGTTGGTCCGGAACCCAGCGAAGCTGGCGCCCGCGAACCACGAGCGGCTCGAAGCGGTCGTGGGGGACGCGACCCGAGCCGAGGATGTGGCGCGGGTCGTCGCGGGGGCGGACGTGGTCGTCAGCTGCCTGGGGAACGCCAGCAAGCTCCGTGTCATGGACGTGGCGGCGAGCCACATCCTCACGGCGGCCCGTTCGCGACCGAACACGCCCCGCTGCGTGTTCGTCAGCAGCGTCGGCTGCCGCGGGACGTCGTTCGTCGTCAAGTGGATGCTCATCGTCATCGGCACGTTCATGGGGCTCGGGAAGGGGTCGTTCGACGACTACGAGGCCGCCGACACCCGCATCCTCGCCGGGAAGGAGGTCCCGTGTGTGCTGGTGCGTCCGTATGCGCTGACCGACAAAACGGGCACGGGCGCCTACCACGCCACCGAGAACCAGAACGCGACGTTCATGCGGTCCATTGCCCGAGCGGACGCGGCCCGGTTCGTGCTCGACGCGGTCACAGACACGAAATGGGACGGGAAGCCCGGCGTGCAGGTGGGGGGGCCTAGCTCTCCTCGACCGCGAGACCGACCGAGCTCAGACGCGCTTCCCGGCCTCGACTCGGATGAACTCCGGCAGGTAGCCCGGCGTGCAGCCACGGGGGACGACTTCGTCTTTGTATAGTCCCGTCCGCTCGCCGAGCGCAGCGCAGCGGGCCCGGTGTTCCGGCACAAAGACCCCGATCCACCCGGCGGTGAAGTTCATCATCGCCTGTACCTCGGGCTCCTCGTCCGCCATGCGCGCGTCCAGCGCGTCGAGCAGAACCTCGGTGTTGTCGTGCGCAGTCTTCCCGGTCCACCGCAGTCGGGCCTGGTGATACCAGAAGGTTCGCCGCTGCAGCGCAACATGGCTGTGCTCCCACGACGCGACCATGCGCTTGCCGCTGGCCGACTTCAGGAGCTTGTTGGCCATCAACCACTCCATGAGACGGGTCTTCCCACCCTTCTCCGGGTGCGCCAGCATGTCGGCGCAGAGTGTGTCGACGAGCGCCTGGTCGAGCAGCTTCTTGTCCATGATCAGCACAGCAAGCAGGCGGCAGTTGAGGTTGCCTGTCGACCAAAGCTCCATCGCGAGGGCGTGGTCCTCCTTGATTGTCTTCGCGAGCTTCTTCAGGGTGCCGGCCGGAGTGCCGGCTGGGGACACCTGGTCGTGATGTTCCTGCGCCTTCGGGGAGAGTGCCATTCGTACCATCGTGGGTTGGCGGTCGGAATAACCGCGGGTGGTTTCCCCCGTCGAGCGACCCACACCATCCAACCGAGACCGTGACGCCATGGTGTGTTGTGAACGCCCGGCGCAGCGGTCCCGCCGCCGTGTCATCCGAAGGCAACTGCGGTGCTGCGTCCGGCAGAGGAGACGTCAGCACTTCACCCTTCGACGCCCACCCCAATCGGGCAAGAAACGCCGGTACTACCGAGGCCACAGTAGCCTCCGGGGTTCTTGGCTAGATACTGCTGGTGGTAGATCGGGAGGCATGGTCCAACCGTTTGAATCGTGGTTCATGGACACAGATCTAGGGCCTTGTTGTGTCCACTGACTCTGCGCGCTCCCTCCACGGCCTCGCCCGCCAGGTGTGGCTTCATCAGACGTTCGAGGGCCGCGACCATGGTCTTTACGCAGACGCTTCCAAATCTGCGAGCCGGGCTCGTAACGCATCGACCATGTGCTCCATGAACGCTCGAACGCGGCTCGTGGACCTGAGCTCGGGAAGGGTCAACAACCAGAGCCTGTGCGCGTCGTCCTGGACCGCTCCGATGCGCACCAGGTCGGGGTCGGCGTCCCCATCGTAGGTCGCCAGCAGCTGGACGCCGATCCCGGCTCGAATCGCCTCGCGAATGGAGTTCCCGCTGTCCAGACGCATGGCAATCCTGGCCCCGGGCGCGTTCTTGGCCAACCAGCCGTCCAGACGTCGCGGGTTCATACGCTCGTCGAGGTGTAACCAAGGGAATGCGGTGTATGGGGCGTCTCGTCCGATCCTCTCGACGAGCGCCTTGCAGCCGTAGGCCGCGTACCGCACGTCGGCGACCTTTCGGCCCACCAGGTGTTCTGGCGGCGCGCTCGTCAGTCGCAGCGCGACGTCCGCCTCTCGACGCGTCAGGGAGACCGCTTCGTTCGACATCGAGACGGTGAGGTCCACTCGGGGATATCGATCGACGAATGAGGCGAACGCGGCGTGAAAGCAAGCGAACTGGAAGTCGATGGTGGAGACACGGAGCTTGCCTTCCAGCTGAACATCCCGCCCCAGCACCCGTCCCTCGAGGGAGAGCACGTCGGCCTCCATCTGGTCGGCGAGCTCACACATGTCCTGGCCCGCCGCCGTGGGCGCGAAACCCTCCGGTGACCGGTCGAAGAGGCGGACGCCGAGGCCGGACTCGATGGCGCGGAGCCGTCGACCGACCGTCGTGCGCGTGACCCCGAGGTAGGAGGCGGCCCGGCTCAGGTTCCCCTGCCGGGCGATCGCGAGCACGTAGCGGAGGTCGTCCCAGTCCATGAGCTGGAGTGTAGGTGCCTCCACCCAGTCGTGCAAGATTGCACGCCGTTCGTGCGGATTCGTTCATTGTGCGGGCGAGTCTGCACGGTCATGCTCGCACTCACGAGATGCCTCCGAGGAGACAGAGATGACCACACCCCGGGACCTGCACCCCGAGGCTCCAGACACCATGCGAGCTCTGGGCTTCCTGGCTCGACCGGAGCCCGGCACCGCGGCCACAGCTCTGCAGTGGGTCGAGGTTCCGGTCCCGGCTCCCGGCAAAGGCGAAGTTCGCGTGCGTGTGGTCGCCGCGGCCCTCAACCGGGACGACGTCCATGCCGCGGAAGGCACGGTTTTCGGCGGTGTGCCCACCGCACCCCGCCCTACGGAGAAGCGGCCGGGCGTGCCGGGGATCGACTTCGCCGGGGTGGTGGACGCCGTGGGGCCCGGGGTTCGGGACCTCCAAGCCGGCCAGCGTGTGTTCGGGGTGGCGTACATGCAGCGGCTCGGCAGCCTGGCGCCGTATTGCTGCACCAAGGCCTCGCGGACGCGACCTCTGCCCGAGGGGTGGTCCTTCGCCCAGGGCGCTGCGACTGGGCTGAGCGGCTCCGTCGCGTCGATGGCCATCCGCGCGGCCGGCGACCCACGCCACAAGCGCTGCGTGGTCGTGGGGGCGTCGGGGAACATCGGAGGGCTCATCGTTCAGGCGCTCGCCGCCGCCGGAGCCCAGGAGATCGTCGGGGTCTGCAGCGGGGCCAACGCTGCCCGAGTGACAGCCCTGGGAGCCGGTCGGGTGGTCGATTACGGCCAAAGCCCCTGGGGCGAGCAGCTGGCCGACGAGCCTCCCTTCGACACGGTGTTCGACTGCGTCGGCGGTCGAGACACCGAAGCCGAGGCCCTGGCCGTGCTGCGGCTGGACGGGGACCTGCTCACCCTATGCGGCCCGATGCGGTTGCTGGGGGGACGACGCCTCTCCTGGCTCACGATCACGCGGACACTCGCGTACATCGCCTGGAGGATGATCTCCAGTCGGGTGCGGGGCCCTCGCTACACCCTATTGTCGGGGAGCGAGCCCGAGTGGTCGGCGGTGGAGGCCCTGCTGCTGGAGAGGGACATCCGGCCGAGCATCGATGCATTGCATCCCTTCGAGCGAGACGAGGTCGCCTCGGCCCTCGAGTCCGTGGTCGGCAACCGACGCCAGGGGAAGCAGGTGGTGGCCGTGCGCCCCGACGAGTTGGAAGCATAGGGTCTGTTGCCATGCCCCGGCTGGCACCGAGCTACACACCCAGCCCGATGGGGCAAGAAACCCCCGTCCCACCGATGCTACAGTACCCCCCTGGGTTCTTCGCCAGGTACTGCTGCTGCTGGTGGTAGTAGGTATGGCCCAGGTTCAACCATGTTTTTCCCGCGAAGTGCCCAAGGAATCCCAGGAAGTGCCCAAAGCGATCCAGTTGGAGGGGCTCCCTTGATTGGGGCTCGCGATAGTTGGGGTCAATCATGCGAAGCCGCACACGGGGCAATCGGAGAGGTCGGCACCGCACACGTCCAAGTATCCACAAGAGCACGATGGGCTCGGAGAGCCGCCACCAGCCATCAGGAGATCGATCTCCTGTTGCTCAGCCTTCTCGCGACTCTTCAGTCGTAGGCCGAAGGCCGAACCACTGATGGCGGAGAAGAAGGGTTGGAACGCCGGAGCCAACTCTTTGTGGTTCACATCTTTGTGCCACACGACCCAGTACTCAACAGCATTCTGCTCACACCATGCCTTGGCAGCGTCGGCCTTCTTGCTCTCGTCTTCGGGGTTCCGGCTCACCCAATACCCGCCCTTTCCCTCCACCAGGCGTCTGCTTCCATCGACCATTGTGACAAGGAAGTCAGGTCGGTGAGGGACTCTACCGGGGATATCGAGATCGAAAGGCTCGTACATCCACTCGACCACGTCAGGCGAGGCGTCGAGCCACGCCATGATCTGCTTCTCCAGATCGCTTCGGTATGGGACAAGCGTGCCGCCGAACCTGTCGGTGCCCTTCTCGGCATGGTGGCGGCCTTTGTACTGCTCATCTCCTCGCTTCATTCCGACACCTCCGCAGCAGCCTGTACCTTCTCACGTGCGACACCCGCTGAGGCTGCAATGCCGTACCAGCAGGTTGATGACTGTGCCCACCATTCCCAAGGCCGCTCTTCACATCGTGCTGGCTCCGACAGCCGCTGTTCGAGCTTGCACGCATGGAAGTATGGGCATCTCGCGGACCGGGTCTCACCCAGCACGCCCTGCGCGAGGTACATGATGAGGTGCTGTTGAGCCTGGACGGTCCGGAACGGGGAAGATGATGCCAAGTCTGGCCCGACCAGCAGGTCACGCGGAGTGTCGCCCCCTCCTCGCAACTGGAGCACATCGCATGATGGGTACTCGCTGAGTTGCTGGCTCACCGCCGCCTCGATCTGGTCCGAGAAGAACCGATCCACATCGAACGTAGTGCTGATCTTCCGTGCCTGCATGGCCTCGCGGAAGAGTCCGGTGGACAAGAAGGATATGGCCCCTCGGCCTCCCATCCGGTCCTTCCCCCGCATCTCCCCCCTCTCCAGGCTTGGCCCGGCGCACGACAGGTAGCTTACGGCCGCTCGTCGTTGCATCTGGACCATCCTGCCCTCTCGCCGCGCCGTCCGCACACCCCGCAGCGGAGCCCTCCCGGGACCCGATCCGCCGGTTCCGACCCTCGCGCGGGAGCAGCGAGGCGCGTGGGCCGTCGCAGGCGCACGTGCGCGTCGAGAGCCACCGCCCTCACCCACTGTCGCGTCCCCTCACGGCCCCACGCACAC
>JBLFXJ010000416.1:0-6524 GCA_047609825.1 Myxococcota bacterium | reverse complement strand
CGGGAGGGCTCCGATGCACAGGCCCGTGCCCACCGAGATCACCTGGAACGGCAGTCGGTTGGGCACCCAGCCGCGCCCGCGGTCGAGCCGGAGGAAGGTCTTCTTCGGCGCGTGCCGGCGCTCCTCCTCGGCGCTCATCGGTGAGATTCCACGGGCGAACAGGGCCACCAGCAGTGAGCGCTCGGCGTCGCCGCCCTCGAACCACGCCGGACCCCGGCCGTCCTTGGTCCCCACCATGAAGGTCTGCCCCAGCACCGCGGGGCCCACGCTCTCCTCGGCGCCGGTGGTGGTGAGCGACCCGGGGAGGGTGAGATCGGACAAGTCCACGTACGCGAGCCGCGCCCGGACGGGGCCGGAGATCGGTGTCTGCGGGCCGTGGAGCAGGGCCAGGGCGGCGTCGGCCTGGCGGTCGCCGACCAGTCGCACGCTCTTCCGCGGGGTGCCGCCCTCGCCGACCAGGAGGCCGTCGGGGGTCAGGCGCCGGTTGGGGCTGACATCCCCAGAGTTGGCCTGCGCGAACGCGGCCACCACCCCGGGCAGCTCGCGCTCGAGGCGCAGCGACGCATACCCCTTGTTGTCGCCGCTGATCAGCCGGTTGTTCTTGTCATAGCTGGTGCAGTGGACGGGGAACCAGTTGACCAGGCCGAGCAGGGTGTCGTCTGCACGCCACAGGCAGAGCTGGGTCATGCGCCGGTCGACGGCGTGCTCGCCGTGCGGGTCGTCCACCTCGGGGTTGCACCGATAGGCCTCGATGGTGCGGTTGATCCCGACGCTGTCGAGCGGCGCGCCCGCGAGGCTGAGGTGGCCGGGCTGGAGTGCCGCGTCGGCCGCCTCGATGGCCGCGACGATGCCCTGGCTCAGGGTGTCGAACACGCGCTGCGAGTGGCCGCGGATCGACGCGTTGTACAGGACATGCGCCGAGTAGCCCCCGGGTGCAGAGTGGGTGTGGGTGGCGGAGATGCACACGGATTCGGGAGGGTAGCGCCCACCGAGCCGGTCGCGGAGGGTGTCGACCACATGCTCGCGGAGGGCCTGCGAGATGTAGCCGAGGTCGCAGCTGACGAACACGAACCGGGCATCGGCATCGGCGACTGCGAACGCCCGGGCGTAGAGCCGCTGCTCGAGGCCCGCCGCGATCTGGGTGAGGCTGCCGTAGCCGAACAAGCCCACGTCAGCGAGCGGCGTGATGTCGGCCCGTCCGGCGCCGACGCGGAGCGCAGTGTCGGCGTCCGGTGGGGGGCCTTCGGTCATGCGGGGCGCTCCTGTCAGGTGTGCGCGGCGGCGAGTCGGAGCAGGGCCTCGAAGGATGCGGCGAACCAGCGCTGCAGCAGCGCCGGTGCCCTACGGGCCAGCGCTGTATCGCTCAGTTCATACGCCAGCGTCCACCGGAGATGGGTGCCGCCCCGGCCGTCGGGGGTGAGCTCGAACCGCTCGGCTGCCCGGCGCACGAGGGGCAGGCTGGCGCGATCGATGGCGGCGGCCCACAGGTGAGGCGCCTCCCGGGCGATGGTGCGGGCGCGCACGCTGATGAGCGGTGCGAAGGTCTGGACCACCGCCGCATCGTCGGCCGCCCAGTCCTCGGTGAGCAGCTCGACGTGGCCGAGCAGCCGCATCCACTCGCCGCGGCGCTGGAAGTCGGCGATCAACGGCCAGAGCACCTCCGGCTGCGCCTCGGCGTGGCCGTCGCGGTACAGCTGCCCTGGCAGCTCGTCCACATCGTCGAGGGTCGACGGGGCTAAGGTGTACAGCATGGGCCAGCGCCTGCGCTCCCCGAAGGTGAGGTCGAGCGGTGAGGCGGGTGTGACCGAGGGCGCGACGGGGGTGTCGGCGATGGACGCGCCGTCCCCGAAGATGCTCTGCCAGTAGGCCGTGAGGAACAGCCCGTCGGGGTCCATCTGTCGGCGCAGGGCCACGAAGTCGTCCCACCGCGGGATGTTCGGCTTGATGTGGGTCTGCACCCACGAAGGGTCGGCGGGCAGCAGCTTGCCCCAGTGCGGCCGCACACCGAGGTCGGAGACCATGTCCCAGAACGGCTGCAGGAACTCGCGGGGGTCGCCGGCGGTGCCGTTGAACCAGAAGAAGTTCAGCCGGAGTGATTCGGGGCGTTCGTGGCCCGGGTGCAGCCAGAGATCGCTGGGGCCCGCGGCGTAGATCTCGAACGGCATGTAGCCGCAGGCCCGGGTGCCGAACTCGGCGAAGTGGCGCTCGAGCCTACGCATCACGCGGCCGGTCTCGGACAGTGGCAGCCAAAGCTCGGCGAAGGTGACCGGCATGAACCGGTCGTCGATGGTGTGGTCCATCGGCAGCGCCTCGTGCCAGCTGTCCCAGAACTCGGGTGCGTCGGTCTGTACGGGGACGAACTGCTCATACAGGAGGCGCTTGACCTGACCGGTGATGAACCGCTGCCCGAGGAAGGAGGCATAGCGCCCGCGCTGCGCCCCGAACAGGCCCTGGAGCTGCGGTCGCCAGCGGCTGATGCCAGCGAGGATGGCGCCGCCGATGGCCTGGGTCATGGCCGGTGAGCCGATCTCGTCGAATGTCTCGAAGGTCCGCGCCTTCAGCGCCCCGAACGGCCCTGTCTCGGCGGTGTAGTCATGCGCTTGCATGCGGCGGGCGTTCCAGATCACCAGGCGGTTGACGCCCGCCTGGGGCCACCACTCGATCCGGGAATACTCGCTGTCGCGGAGGAACGCCTCGAGGCTCCCGGGGCCGGTGCCGAACAGGTCGAACGGCACCTCGTCGAACGGGAGGGTGTGCTCGACGCCGATCACGTCGTACCGCGGCTCACACTGGAAGGTGACCTCGACCACGATCCCGAGCAGCCCCATGGACACGGCGGCCGCCTGCACCCGCTCGGCATCCTCATCGCGGCTCAGCCGGTGGATCGTGCCGGTCCCGTCCACCAGCGTGAGCCCGACGATGGAGTCGCTGAGGTTGTGGATGACCGAGCCCCCGGACGAGCCGGTCAGCAGGAAGCCGGCGACCGTCTGGTGGGCGATGCCGCCGAGGTTCGGGAGCGCCCAGCCGTGGGCGTCCAGCTGCGCGCACAGGGAGTTGTCGGCGCGGGAGCGCCCGGTGCCGTCGCGGGGGTCACGGCCGAGGTTGCAGCCGGCGCCCACGGTCACTCGCATGCTCGCGTCGTCGAACCGTACGTCCCGCAGCCGGTCGAGTCGCAGCTCGAGACCGCCGGCTTGGCCCGCCCGTACATCGGTGCGGATCGCGCCTGCGACCGAGTGCGCTGAGCCAGCGACGCGGAGCTGGCGGCCCTCGCGCCGGGCGCGCTGGACCAAGGCGATGACCTCGTCCATCCCCGCGGGATGGAAGAAGCCTTGAGAGTCCGGACGCAAGAGACACCTCGGTCGCCGCGAAGGTGTGGCAGTCGCGAGGACTGCGCTAGCGTCTGACCGAGGTCGCCGCAACCGGAGTGCGGGAGCCACTGGGCTGACGCCGGCGGGTATCTGAGCCGTCAGCGCCCGGAGACCGCTGCGCGGAGCTCGAGGTCCGCCACGAGGTCTGGCGAACGGAGTGCGGAGTGCAGCTCGATGGCGACCACGTTGGCGCCGGGTCTGAGCAGCGCGGCGGGCAGCTCCCACGTCTCCCAGCCGTCTGGGGCCTCGGCCTCGGCGGGCGTGTCGCCGTCGAGCGGGCCCTCGGGCAGGCGCACACGCACAAGCTCGCCGCCGTTGAGCCAGACCACCGCGCCGTCGTTCGCGCGCAGGTCGAGCATCAGCCCGTCCGCCTCGCCGGTGTGGTCGAACGTGTGCCGGACCCAGAGCGTCGGCGGGCCCACACTGGGAACACTCTCCACGTCAGGGTGGCCCCATCCCACTGGCGCCCGCTGGTGGGCCCCCACGCCCCCGTCCAGCCAGCCAGGGTTCAGCCACTCTCTCGCGGGCTCATCGGTGTAGACCTTCCAGATGGAGCCCGGGGCCACGAGGGTCACATCCTCGGTGACCACCACGTTCGACCGACCGGGAGTTCCGCCGTGCACCGGCGACCAACAGTCAGCGCCCGCACAGCAGTCCGCGGTGCGGGTCCACGCCTGGTCCGAGCCGGTCTCGCCGAACCGAACCGTGTCGGTGTGGCCCCATGGATCGGTCAGCACCACCGCGTCGCCGTCGCCGGACAGGCCGAACGACAGCTCTCTCTCCGCCTCCAGCACCAGCGCGCCGCCGGCCGGCACCTCCAGGCCCGCCAACGGCACCGCCAGGGGTCGGTCGGGGTCGTCGGAGATCCACCAGCCGTCCAGCGACACGGCATCGCCCGGCGCGAACAGCTCCACCCAGTCCTCGCCCGAGGCGGTCGACACCTGGTTGCGGGCCATCAGCTCGTTCACGCACACGGCGATGCCAGCGGGGCCCGGGTCGGTGGACGACGTGTCGGTGCCGCCGGTAGGCGTCGACACCGTGGGCGTCGAGCCGGTGGTGGGCGTCGTGCCGGCGGGCGGGGTGGACCCGAGCGGGTCGGTGGATGGAGTCGAGGCCGAGTCGGGGCCCGTCGCGGACCGGTCGACGTGGTCGGGCGAGGGCGGGGTGGCGCACCCGAGGATCAGTACCCAGAACATCATCCCTCCCCATCGGGCCGCGGGCCCAGGTCGTCGGCGATCCGGTCGGGTCGCGTGCGAATGAACTCGAGCAACAACGCCTGGTCCACCGCCACCCGGGCCAGCGGGGGAAGTCGCCGCGGGTCCATGCGCACGTAGGGCGCCACCCGATCGATGGTGGTGTTGGCCAGGGCTTCGAGGCCGACGCCGTCGACTCCCTCCGACATCGCCAGCACGTCCCACACATCGGCGGTGAAGTCGTCTCGGCACCCGGCGGACCGCATGCAGGCGTCCCCGACCAGGCCGTACGGGTAGCGGAAGCTCTGGTCGATGTCGCGGAAGGTCTCGTCCAGGCCGTGGGGGAGCCAGCGGATGCGCCCGTCCGACGGGTCGACGTACAGGTGGGCGTCGTCGCCCGGGAAGGTCAGTGGGTAGGCATCGAACTGGCCGACCAGAACAGAGACGGCGAAGAACCGACGGAACTGGCCGATGTGCATCCACACGTCAGCGGCGGCAACGGCGTCATCCGGCGGCAGCGTGAGGGCGTCGATGGTGCCCTGGATGGCGGTGCGGTCGTCCGGCCCGTCCTCGTGCTCGAACTCGGGTGCGGAGTCCGGCCAGAAGTCTACGTCGTTCAGCTCATACAGGGGACCCGTGGGGTCGTCGAACCACTGGGCGAGCAGGTCCGCGTCCACGTCTTCCATGGCCGTGTACAGGCCATAGGGCTCGCCATTCACGGTGACCCAGGCGTGCCCGGCCCGGGCCGCCGGCACCCCCGCCTCGCGGTACATCCGGTAGGCGAGCACCTCCCGCACATGGGTCGGGTCGGTGGACATGTTGTTCAGCACCAGGCGCTTCAGGCCGCGGAGGTCGAGCCCCTCCACGTGGCGGTTCAGGTCGATCTTCCAGCTGGGCTTGGAGGTGATGGGCTGGAACGAGCCGTTGCCCTTCAGTCGCACCGAGACCGGCTCGAACCGCAGGCCGTCCACGACCAGGGTGGCCGGCACCCACACGTCGGGGGCGTCGAGGAGGGAGAGCAGGCCCGGCTCGCCGATCTCCAGGCCGATGGTGGAGACCTCGTCATCGAACAGCGGGGCCGACCAGTCGGCGTCGGTGACGGCCGGGAGGGTGACGTCGGCGGAGGCGGGACCCTGCCACGGGGGTGCGCCCGCGGCCGACGCCTCCCAGTGGTCCGGCAGTTCCGAGCTGGCGGTGCACCCGATGCACAGCAGCGCGAGCCAGGCCCTCATGCCGCCACCCGCGAGAACAGCGCGCGGGCGCACGGGAGCACCACCTCGGCCAGGGCGCGCTCGGCGGCGGCGACTGCCTCATCGGCCGGCAGCACCCCGTAGGGGCGCAGGTCGTCGGCGCGCGGATCCCGGACCGCGGTGGGGATCGGACGGGCGAGGCCCTCGGCGAACGCGGCCTCGGCGACCGGCTGGAGGTCGGGGTGGGTGTCGAGCATCCAGCGCACGAAGGCCCACGACAGCTCGGCGTGGCGGGTCTCGTCCTCGACCACGGCGGTGAGCACCCGGCGCACCTGCGGGTCGGTGGCGGCGTCGCGGGCGGCGGAGGCGCGGAGGAGGCAGACGGTCTCGTTCACGCACCCTTCGAGGATGGCGGCTCGCAGCACCTCGGCGGGGGCGACCTGGGCGAGGGCGCCGTCCATGGACAGGGCGCCGGGGGCGAGGGGATGCCCGGCGAACCGGCTGGCGAGGGCCAGCGCATCGCGGGCGTGGGCGATCTCGTCGGCCTGGGCGCGGGTGGCATCCGCGACGAGCTCAGCGGGGGCTCCGAGCTCGAGGAGCTGGAGGGTGAATCGGGCGAACGAGGCGATGGAGGCGTGCTCTCCTTCGGCGGCGTCGCTCCACGCGGCCACCAGGGCCTGGCACAAGTTTGGGTCGAGGGCGCTGTGGCCGTCGCACGAGGCCCAACCCTCACCGCGGCCCGTCGCGGCGCTGTGGGCCTGTCCGCCCACGAC
>JBLFXJ010000415.1:0-6561 GCA_047609825.1 Myxococcota bacterium | reverse complement strand
CCCCATGTCGGCTCCGGCGGGCACCAGGTCGAGATCGGCCTGGGCGTAGCCGAGGCGGGTGGAGATCAGGGTGTTGATACCGTCGTCGTCGGAGACCCCGCAGCAGCCCGTGGCCGTGCCGGTGGCTTCGCCGGCGGTATCGGCCCGCGCCACCTTGGCGTACGCGTCGCGCACGGCCTCGCGGGCGGCGTCTGCAGCGACGGCATCGGGTGCTGAGGTGGAAGGTCCGCAGCAGCCGGTGGTCTGTGACATGGGAACTCCTCGCGGGCGCAGACAGCATTGGTCGGTCAGGCGCCCAGTGGAAGCGATAGGGGCTCAGGAGCGTTTCGGCAAGGCAAGCGGTGGTGCGTCGTCGGACTCACGCCTACGGCCGTCAGCCGCTCGTCGTCCTTTCGCGAGCGTACCGCTCGTACCTCGGGTGGTTCGCTATCGGACTTCTCGCTGAACTGTCACGATCCGGCGTGTAGAACCGTCTGCACCGCGGAGGGAACATGTCTGCTGGTGTGATCGTGCTGTTCGCAGCGCTCGTGTCGGTGGGGCTGCTGTTCGGCGTCCAGGTGATGGCGCAGCGCCGCATGTCGGCGATGAGTGGCCAGGCAGCGCCCGAGGTGCCCGGCGTGCTCGCGTTCGGCGATGACGCGGTCCTGTTCTTCCACAGCCCGTCGTGCGGCCCGTGCCGGATGATGGCGCCGCAGGTGAAGTCGCTCGCGGCCAGCGATCGACGGGTGCAGTCCATCGACGTGAGCGCCTCGCTGGAGTCAGCGCGGGCGTTCCGCGTGATGACGACGCCTACGACGATCCTGGTGCGCGCCGGCACGGTCGCGGAGGTCAGGTTGGGCGCAATGCCACCGGCGGCGCTGGCTGCGATGGTCGCCGAGCTCCCGCCGCGGGCTGCGGGTGGCGGTCGGCCTCGGGGGATGGCGATCCCGTTCCGAGCCCGCCGGGCGAGCGGAGGGAGCGACGTCGACTGACGGGTGGACTCGGCCCCTTCGGCGGGCGGCGCAACGGAGTACGGGGAGCCATGACCGACTCCCTGTTCTTCCGTGGCGACGACTACCTCGACTTCCCCGAGTTGGAGCGCCGGTGCTGGGCGCTCGCCGCGGCGCACCCGGAGTGGGTCAGCGTGAGCGTCGTAGGACGGAGCCGGCAGGGGCGTCCGATGCTGCTGGTGACCATCGGCCGTGGCGGTGATCGGGACGACCGCACCGGGTTCTGGCTCGACGGTGGCACCCACGCGGCGGAGTGGACCGGCGTGATGTCCGCCCTGTTCACGGCCAGCCGGTGGGTCGAGGGCCTCGCAGCAGGGGATGCCGATCTGGCCGCGTGGTTCTCCCGCAGCTCGGCCTATGTGATGCCGTGCGTGAGCCCCGACGGGTTCCAGGCGATGATGGAAGGTGCTCCGTTCTTGCGGTCCACTCTGCGTCCTCCGCCTCCAGGCGTCCTCAGGGAGGGCTTCGAGCCGTGTGACATGGACGGGGACGGCCGCGTGCGGTGGATGCGTTGGCGCCACCCTGCCGGAGCCTGGGTGGACGCGCCGACCGATCCCACCGAGCCCGGCTCTCGCTCGATCCCCCGTCCCCGCACCCTCGATGACGACCCCACCGAGGCGTATTTCCTGGCCTCGGAAGGGAGGTTCATCAACTGGGACGGCGTGCGGTGGACGGCCGCTCCTCGCGAGTTCGGGCTCGACCTGAACCGCAACTTCCCCGGCAGCTGGACCCGATTCTCGATGTTCGGGATGGACGGCGGCGACCATCCGCTCTCAGAGCCGGAATCCCGAGCGGTGGTGGCGGCATTCCGCGCCCGTCGACGAATCGCCGTCGCGCTGACCAACCACACCTACACCGGGTGCATCCTCACCCAGCCCTACCGGCAGGACTCGCCTCTGGCGGACGCCGACGTGCGGCTGATGGAAGCGCTCGCGACGGGTGCCGTGGCGGGCACCGGGTATCGCACGTTCCGCACCTGCCCCGACTTCATGTACGACCCGAAGGCGTCCATCGTCGGCGTGTGGTCGGACACCATGACGACCACGTTCGGGGTGCCCGCCTACACGTTGGAGCTGTGGGATCCCGTCGGCCACGTGGGCGTGACGGTCGACAAGCCGATCGAGTTCTTCATGAAGCCCGAGCCCGCGATGCTGCACCGGGTGATCGGGGCGTTCGCGGCGGAGACCGACGGGTGGAGGGACTGGAAGCCGCTGGACCATCCGCAGCTCGGCGCCGTCGAAGTGGGCGGCCTGGAGTACCTCCGCACCGTGCGCAATCCGCCGACCGCCCTGTTGGCCGCCGAGTGCGAGCGCGGATTCACCGTGGCGGATCGGCTCCGGCGGAGCGGTCCCCTGGTGCGGGCGACGCTGTCCGTGGAGCCGCTCGGGGAGGGGGCCCGCCTGGTGACCCTAGTGCTCGAGAACGTGGGCTTTCTGTCCACCAGCAGCCTCGCCCATGCCGAGAGCATCGGTGCCGCACCTGCACCGACCGCCACCCTCGCCTGTGGAGGCGACGCGTTGCTCGCGGAGGGCACGCCGAGCCGGAGCCTCACCCACCTGGACGGGTGGGGCACGCTCCAGATCACGAGCGCCAACCTGCTGTACGCCAACCTGCCGGACCGAGGCCACCGAGCGTGGGCCCGCTGGACGGTGCGCGGCGACGGCCCGGTCCAGGTGGAGTGGGATGCGGGACGCGGCGGGAACGGCCTGCTCGTCGGGTGACCGCCCGCCCTGCAGGTCCGGCCGCGGTATGGAGGCCGGAGGAGGTACCTCTGGACCCGAACACCGTGCTCCGTCGGCTGCGGCATGCGCTGCAGCTCTCCGACCGCCAGACCCTGGATCTGTTCGCCCAAGCGGGCCCGCCGCCATCGTCGGGCGAGGTTCGTGGGTGGAGTCGGAAGGAGGGCGAGCCGGGGTGGGAGCCGTGCCCGCCCGCGCGGCTCGGTCAGTTCCTCGACGGCCTCGTTCGGGACCGACGCGGGCCGCCGCCGCCGGGCGCGCCGGTCGTGCTCGCGCCGGTGAACAACAACGAGGTGCTGAAGAAGCTGCGCATCGCATTCTCCCTGCGGGAGGGCGACATGCTGGCGATGCTCGAGGCGGGCGGGCAGAAGATGTCCAAGGGCGAGCTCGGCGGGCTGCTCCGTCGCCCGGACCACCCCAACTTCCGGGAGTGCGGGGATCAGGCGCTTCGCAAGTTTCTGACCGGTTTTACGCAATCGATGCGCCGCGGGAAGAGCGACGCCAAGCCGTCGTCGCGCCCCAGGCCATCCGCGCCATCGGGAGCTGGCCGACGGTCCTCCGCTGGGGCCCGTCCCGCGCCACAGCAGTCGCCGGGCGGCGGCAAGCGGGTGCGACGACCGGTCGGGCGCCGTCGGCTGGTGCACGACGCCGGTGATGCCGAGACCGACTGACCCACGTGCCGGGTCGGCGCCCTGCGGCCAGCATCGAAGGCGAGCTGTGACAACCGATCGCGGTTTCCGGACGTACACTCAGGTCGAGGAGGCTCGATGGACCAGCGATTGGAGCGCGTCTGCGCGCGGCTGCCGGTGTTTCCGCTCCCCGATACGGTTCTCATGCCGGGCGCCCTGTTGCCCCTGCACGTGTTCGAGCCACGTTACCGCGCCCTGATCCAGCACTGCCTGGACGGGGACGGGCTGATGGGGATCGCCACGCTCCGCCCCGGCTATGAAGCCGACTACGATGGAGCGCCCGGGTTCTACGACACGCTCGGCGTGGGAGACATCATCGCCCACGAAGGCTTGCCAGACGGGCGGTACCACATCCTCCTCCGCTACGTCGGGCGCGCGCGGGTGGAGGATGAGCTGGCTGTGGACCACGCCTTCCGGGTGGTGCGCGCGGCGGTGCTCCCCGAGGACGAGAGCGGCGGCAGCCCCGGCCTGCAACGGCTCAAGTTGCTGCTTCTGCAGCTCGGCGCCCGGTCGGACGACGACGACGATCCGCACCGCGCGATCGTCGAGGGCGGCTTGGAGCTGGTGGACCGGGTGGCCCATCAGGTGCTCCAGGAGTCGGAGGATCGCCGGGAATACCTGGAGCTCGACCGGGTGGTGGACCGCATCGCGAAGGTCGAAGAGGCCCTCGCAGGAATGCTCGCTCGCGGCACCGAGGCCGTGGGCGACGCCTGATCTGCTGACCTCGGCGGTTGCTGATGTCAGCTAGAACGGCAGCCCGGGTTGTCGGCTCTCGTGGGTCAGGAGCCACTGCTTGCGGTGGAGCCCGCCCGCGTAGCCGGAGAGAGAGCCGTTCGCGCCGAGCACCCGGTGGCATGGGCACAACACGGCCAGCGGGTTGGCGCCGTTGGCGAGGCCGACCGCCCGTGCCGCACCGGGCTTTCCGAGCGCTCGTGCGAGCGCTGCATAGGTCGTGGTGGTGCCGTACGGGATGGTGCTGAGCTGCGCCCACACCAACGTCTGGAACGGGGTCCCGGCGGCGGCCGAGGGGAGGTCGAGCACCTCTCTTTCCCCGGCGAACCACTCGCGGAGCTGGGTGAGCGCGGTCGCGAGTGCTGTGGGATCTTCGTGCCACTCGGCGTCGGGGTGGCCGTCGAAGGTCAGCTGGCGCAGGCCGGCGTCATCTCCCACGATGAGCAGCGGACCGATGGCAGTGTCGAGACGGGCGTAGTTCACAGGACCGCGCATCCGAACGCGTCCACGTAGTACGCAGGGGTGGCGCCGAAGGTCCAGCAGTCACCCGAGTCGAGCCCGCGGAAGTAGTACGTGATCGCGGGATGGTGGATGTCGTAGAACAGCGTGGTGGCGTCTTCTGCGACGAACTCGACGCCTGGGCCGCCGAGGTCGGGGTGCACGCTGTCGAGGTCGAGCATGCCGCTGTCGTCGACCTGGTGGCAGTGGAAGTACGGCGGCGTGCCGGCGAAGCAGTCCTCGCCGTACCAGCCGAACGGGCCAGCATCGGTCTCGGCCATTCCGAACTCGTAAGCCGACTCGCCGCCGTCGATGGTGACCTCGAGGCGGTCTGCCACCGGCCAGTCCACGCTGAACCGGGCCACGTCCACCGCGAGGGCGGTGCTCACGCCGGGCGCGTCGGGGTCGAGCAGGGCCACCTGAAACACCACGGCCGTTGGGGCGTGGGCCGGGAGTCGAACGGCGAACCGCGCTGAGCCGTCCAGCGCCGTGAGCGTAGACGACACCGACCGCGGCGAGAGGATGTCGAGGCACAGGTCGTCGGGGTAGGCAGGATGGCAGGGGCCGTCTCCGACTCCGATGGTGCTCACGAGCAGCGTGGCGCGAACTCCGGGTGGACCACCCACGACCTCGAGCTGGACCGGCGCCCCAGCGGCTGCCCCCGAGCGCAGGACCAGATCCGCGATCGGCGGCGCCAGAGGCCCGGCAGCTGTGTGCGCCCAGCCCAGGCTGCTCGCCTCGGGGCCCCACTCATCATCGGGGTTGTCGGCGAAGCCGCAGGCGAGGAGGCCGAGGAGTGGCAGGGCGGTCGTGATTCGCATGGGGCTCCAGATCAGGGACCGAGGATACCGTGCATCGAGGCGAGTGGCGAGCCGTTTTATCTGCGGTCAACGCCGCCTACGCGGTCGATGCTCGGCCCTCGCGGTCAGCGGATCCTCCGGCCAGGAGTGCTTCGGGTAGCGCCCCCTGAGGTCGCGTCTGACGGCCGCATAGCTGCCCGTCCAGAAGCTGCGCAGATCGTCGGTGATCTGCGCGGGTCGCCGGTTTGGCGCGAGGAGGTGGAGGCGGACCGGGATCGCGCCGTCGAGGATGCGTGGCGTGTCCTGCCAGCCGAATACCTCCTGGATCCGGACGGCGAGGATCGGTGGGCCGTCGACGGGGTAGTCGAGCCGCACCCGGTTGCCGCTTGGCACGTCGAGTCGATCCGGTGCCAGGCGGTCGAGGGCGGGGCGCTGGCGCCAGTCCAGCTCGCCGAGGATTGCGTCTCTCCACGGAGCGCGGCGGAGGTCGTCCAGTGAGCGTCGTCGTCGGGCGAGGGTGGGGAGCAGCGCGCGGAGCCCGTCCGGCCCGGTGTCGGGCAGCCCGAGTTCAGGACGATGGCGACGCACGAAGCGCACGCGGTCGCATAGGCGCGTGAGCTCCGGGTCGTCCGGGAGCCACTCGGCGGGATCCCGTTCTGCAGCGCGTTCGGCGAGGATGGCGGACAACAACGCAGGTTCGCCAGAGATTGTGTGCTCGCTGAGTACCAGATCGCGGTACCGCACCTGGCGGACCGCGCCGGCCCGACCTCCGTCAGCGTCCCACCGAGCCACCACGCGCGCCTCGGTCTGTAGCCACTCTCGCTGCACCTCACTCGCCAGGTGGACCACCGCCTCGGAGTCGCCATCGTCCACGGCGACCGCCACCAGCAGCTCCGCGTTGCGCACGGCGGAGCCCCGTCCCAAGCGAGCGCCGCGTCCTCCGACAAGCAGCAGTCGGTCGTCCGAGTCGGCGCGCCGGAGGGCGATCCGGTCAGGCCATCCGGCGAGCACGGCCCGGCCCAGCGCTTCGATGGGTGTGTCGGAGCGGGAGCCGGGGCGTCCGACGGCCCTGCATACACTCCGCTCGAGCTGGACCGCCAGCCGACGCAGTGGG
>JBLFXJ010000414.1:0-6618 GCA_047609825.1 Myxococcota bacterium | reverse complement strand
GCAGCCGCGCAGCCGCGAGCTCGAGCGCGAGCGGCACCCCCTCCAGCCGCTCCGCCACCGCAGCGAGTCCGGCCGCAGGCGGCGGGGGCGCACCAGCCTCCTGACACCGCAGCGCCAACAGCTCCGCCGCGGCCGATGGCGACAGCACGCTCACGGCGTGGGCCTGCTCACCTGGCACACCCGCCTTGCGGGACGTGAGGAGGATCGCCAGCCCGTCGCACCGCCACTCCGGCAGATGCGCCGCCAGGGCTGACAGGACCTGCTCGCCGTTGTCCACCACGAGCAGGGTCGGCCCACGCTCGGAGCGCCACGCGAGTCCGCCGCCTACGTCGGCCGCCGAGGTGCGCGCGTCGTCGGGCAGCCCCACCCCGCGGCCGATGGACCGGACCACCTCTGGCGCCGTAGTCGCAGCGGTGAGGTCGGCGTGCAGCACCGCCGACCAGCGGGATGCCGTGCGCTGCGCCAGCTCGTTGGCGAGCCGGGTCTTGCCCACCCCCGGCGGTCCCGTCAGGGTGAGCAGGACGCCCGGTTGGAGGGCGTCTGCCAGGGAGTCCAGCGCCGCACCCGGCACGTAGGCGTCGGTGCGATCCGGCGGTGGTCCAACGCCTGCGTGCTGCGGGATGCCGGCGAAGTCGAACCGGTACCCCTTGGAGGGCACGGTGCGCAGGTGCACCACAGAGCCCGCCGGCTCCACCTTCTCCCGCAGGCGGGCCACCGCGAACCGCACGGCGGTGGATCGGCGAGGTGCACGGGAGAAGCCCCAGATCTCGCGCAGAAGCTCCGCGGAGGTGACCGTGCGATCCCGCCGCTCCACCAGGTAGCGGAGCAGCTCCGCCTCGCGGTGGGTGAGGAGCACCTCGTCGGCGCCGCGACGCACCCGCTGGTGCGACAGGTCGACAGCGCAGTCGGTGAGCACGAGCATGGGAGGACAGTAGCGACTCTGCGTCTGCGGCGCTCGATGCGGACCGAGCGGATCGCCGGCGGGCGAGCTATCGTCGAGGCGACCGGTAGAGCGGGTCCGGTCGGTTCGGCCCCGCATCGCAGGCACCGTCCAACCTGGACGATTCCTGTGGACTCCAGGGCACGGACGCCGGGTCGAGGGTCGGATGACGCAGCGCTTGGTGGTGGGGATCGGTCTGGCGGGCGCGCTGGCGCTCAACACGGCCTGTGGCGGGTCGGGACTGTCACGCTCGGGGCTCGTCGACACCGGCCAACAGGCCGCGGCCGCCACTGGCGGCGGCGGAGGCCAGACCCTGGAAGACACCGACACCAGCACCGGCGGTGGATCGGGCACGGGGTCGGGCACCGGAACCGGCGGGACGGGCACCGGAACGGGGACGGGGGCCGGCACGGGGGCCGGGACTGGAAGTGGAACCGGGACCGGGACTGGAACCGCCACTGGGACAGGCACAGGCACTGCAACGGGGACTGGAACCGCCACTGGGACGGGCACCGGGACCGCAACGGGAACTGGAACCGGGACGGGAACTGGAACCGGGACGGGAACTGGAACCGGGACGGGAACTGGAACCGGGACGGGAACTGGAACCGGGACGGGAACTGGAACCGGGACGGGAACCGGAACCCCCACCACGCCGCCGTGTGAGTTCCCCGACGTGGCGCTCCCCGACCTCGCCCCAGCCGGAGGCGCCATCCCCACCCCGACCTTCGTGGGCATGGGCCTGCTGGGCGTACCGATGGCCGGCGAGCTGTGGGACTTCACCGACGACGTCGGCGACGTGGAGGCCTACATCGCGTTCGAGTTCATGGACGCCAGCTTCGCCACCCTCTGCTTCGTGCTGTACGACGCCGACGATCTCGTCTCCGTGTCACCCGCATCCTGGTCCACCGACTCCGGCGGACGGGTGTACGGCGCATGGGAGGTCGTGCCCGGCGGCGGCTGGACGGACTGCGGACCGGCGGACCGCGGCACCTTCGGCACCACCGACCTGCGCGTCTGGCTCGCGGGCGCCGGCACCTGGGGCGTGGGCGTGGGCGAGATCACCGCCGCGGTGGAAGACCCCCTGCGCGACGCGGTGGTGGCGGGCGGGGGCGACTGGGCCGCAGACTGGGCTCCGTACGTGTTCGGCACCTACGTGGCCCGGGACGATTCGGCCCTGGAGATGGGCTACGCCTTCTCCTACCCGCAGGAATGCGGCGTGCTGCTCGACCCCTCGCCAATGCCAGCGCCGCTGTCGAGCATCGACGAGCGCGTGGTGTCCACCGGCTCGTACTGGGTGTTCAACATCGACGCGCTGCTGTAGCCAAGAACCGGTGCGGATCCGCGGTTGGCCGAGGCCGGACGCGGTGCTACGGTCGTGGGGTGAGCACGCCCATCCTCATGGTCCGCGATCTGTACGACCGCGGCCACCCCGACTTCCTGGCTGCGGTGTACGACTGCCAGTTCGAGGACGGGCTGAAGAAGCTGGCGACGGATTGGGGGCGGGACAGCCGGAGCTTCGCCCGCGCAGCGCTCCTCGCCTATGTGGACGACGGCTGCGACCGCCGCGACCACCGCGCCCTGATCAAGCGCCTGTACAAGGACGCCGAGGACCGCGGCGATGACGAGCTGATCGCCCACTTCCTCGTCGCGTTCGACGGCTACCACCGGTACAAGTCGATCAAGGTGCGGGGGTGGAGCTGGAGTCTGCGCGCCGAGATCACTACGTGGAAGCTCGTGAACCAGCGGGACACCCGATACCTCGGGCGGCGCAGGTTCTCGAACCGGACCGCGCACTACCTCAAGCGCCGCGCAGTGCGCACCCTCCGCCGGCTGCCCGACGACCGCTACCTCGCCGCAGCCCAGACCGCCCTGCGCACCTACCCGACCGACGCCTTCGCCCGGCCCGAGGCCATCCTCGGCGCGTTCGGCCTGCTCCACATCGCCTACCGCCACAGCGGCGCGCTCCGCCGCAACGAGCGCACATTCGCCCTGGTGGGAGCGCTGTCCGACCTCGCCCCGGCCCCCGAGCGGCCTGAGGTGTGGACCGCTACGGCCCTGCTGGACGTGGTGGACTCCCCATGCGCCGCCGTGCGCGCCTGGGCCATGGCCATGCTTCGGGCCGACCCCACAGCGCTGTCGGATGTGCCGGTGAGCCGCTGGCTGGCATGGCTCGACACGCCCTACGCCGACCTGCGCGCGTTCGCCGTGCAGGGCCTGCGCGATGCCCGCGGGCTGGAGCGTCTGCCGGTCACCACCTGGCTCGGCATCCTCGCCAGCGATGACGCCGAGGTCGTGGCGTGGGCCGCCAGCGCTGTCGCAGAGCATGTGCTGCCCAATCGGTTCACGCCCGAACAGCTCGTCTCCCTGTGCATCGGCCGCTCCGCCGGCCTCGCTGCGACCGCCTGGGGCTGGCTGGCTGACCGCCGGCCCGACGCCGACGCCGTGCGTGCCGTGCTCGACGCACCCCATGCGGAGGTGCGCGCGGGCGCTGCCGCCTGGTTCGCCGATCGTGCGCGCACCGAGGCCGACCCCCTGGGGGTGCGCGACCTGGTGGACGATGTCCACGCCGACGTGCGGCAGGTGGGCCTGGACGTGATGACCGAGGCCCCGTTCGCCGACGCGCCCGTCCTCTGGGCGGCCCTCGCCGAGTCGCCGTGGTCGGACGCGGTCGACCGGCTGCTCCCCCACCTCGAGGCCCGCCGCGACCTGCTCCCGCCCGGTGCGCCCGCGGGCCTGTGGGCCTCCACGTTGCTCTCCGTGCGACGGGGTGCGGCGAACAAGCGCGCCGCCCTCCGCCAGCTTCGCGCGCGCCTCACCGCCCACCCCGCGGAGGCCGACGCCCTGCTCCCACTGTTCGGTGTGCTCCTCCGCAGCTCCCGGCCCACCGAGCGCCGCGAGGCCGTCGCCGCCCTGGGCCGGCTCGCCTTCGACCAGCCCGACCTGCGACCCGCCATCCGGCGCGCATTCCCAGAGCTGTCCCTGTTCCCCGAGGAGGCCGCGTGAAGGTCGACCTCCGCTACCTGGGCCGCAGCGGCCTCTCCCGCACCGGCGGGTCGGCCACCCTGAGCTGGTCCCCGAACCTCGCCCGCGACGAGGTGGCCTTCGAGGGCCAGCTCCTGGCGCCGCTCCGGTTTCGCGAGGCCATGAGCGCCCTGCACGATGTGGTGGTGTCCGACCTGCGGTTCAAGCCGCGGGGCCGGGAGGCGTTCGCCGCGTGGAAGGCGGCGAAGGCGCTCGAGGAGGACGCGCTGCACCGGGAGGCCTCAGACGCCGGTCGCCGCGCAGCCCTCGTGGCGCTCGCGAAGGAAGGGCCGCCGCCGAATCTCGAGCGGGACCACGCCGCCGCGGTGAAGACCTACTGGAACGCGCGCGACAAATGGTGGCGCGCCCTGATCCTCACGGATCCATGGCTGTGGCGGAAGCTGGTGCCCCTGGACCCGGTGGTCACGGTGGCCGACGACGCCCTGCTGTTCGAGTGCTTCAGCAAAGACGAATCCAGCTATGGCTGCCTGTCGGTGTCGCGGGACGGGTTCGCGAGCGCCGGAGACGCCCAGCTCGGCGTCACCAATGTGGACTACAGCCAGGCGCTGTACGACCGGTTCCAGACCCTGCGCACCTACCGCGACACCCGGTTCGTCGTCGATCCGGGCGGGTTCGGCGTGAAGGTCGACGGCCACCCCGACCACCGGGAGGAGAAGATCGACCTCCCGGATTCCTGGCTCCGCGGGTTCGGCCAGCTCCAGGCGGCGATGACCCTGCCGGCGCGCCGGGTGGAGCTGCCGGTGGAGGTGCTGTACGCCGTGCTCCGCCACCTGCGCCTCACCCGGGCGAAGACCGGGCCGCGGGCGATCCGGTTCGAGCTGGTGCCAGGGCGGCCGCCCACTCTGGTGCTAGAGCCGTGGGACCTGCGGATCGTCAGCCGTGGGGCGCCCTATGGCGGGGCCACCGAGGAGACGATCCGGGTGTGGGGCCGCCGACGCCTCGCCGTGCTCGAGCGCCTGCTCCCCCTGATCGACAGGCTCGAGGTGCGCCTGCTCGGCACCGGCCTGGCGTCGATCTGGGTGGCCTGGATGGGCGACCTCGCGTTCACCCTCGGCCTGTCCGGGTGGACCACGAACAACTGGAGCTCGGGCGGCCAGCTCGACCTGCTCGCCGGCCTGACGGACGACCCGCGCCTGGGCCAGGTGCTCACCACCCGCCTGCGCCGCACCCGCACCGAGGGCCTCGACGCCCTGGAGACTGCCGGGGACCGGCGAGCGGTTCGTGGCGCCCTGTTCGGTCTCGCGAAGCGGGGTCAGGTGATGTACGACGCGGCCATCGACCAGGTGCGCTGGCGCTCGGTGGTCGGGGTGGAGCTCACCGACGCGATGCTCGGGGAGGAGCCGCCCGAGGCCGTCGCCGGCGGGAAGCTGGCTCGAGGTGGCAAGGTGACCAACACCGAAGAGCGCGTCGTGGGCGACCGTCGCATGCTCACAGCAACGGTGGACGGTCGGCAGTGTGAGGCATTGCTCGACCTGGACGGCCGCTTCGTCCGCGCCGGGTGCACCTGCGCCCACCATCGGAAGTATGCTCTGAAGGCCGGCCCGTGCCGGCACCTGCTCGCCCTGTCCTGGGTGCGGGCCAAGTCCCGCACCTCGGTACTCGCGGTGCGCGCATGAGGAGGAGTCCACCGTCTTGTGATGAGGCCCGCGGGGCACGAGCCCTTCAGTCTGCGGCGTTACGCCGCGGCGGGATTCGGCCCTCCATGCATCCCCGCGCCCGATGTTCTGGTGGCGCCCAAGGCACCCTGCGCAGACACCATGGCGACCCCTTCGGCGTCTGTCCGCGCAGGGTGCCCAGGGCGCCCTGGGTGATCGAACGCGGTCCGCAGCACGTAGTCGAGCCCGCGGGTCTCATCACAGCACGGAACTCCGGGAGCGCACAGCGATGAGCTGGTGGCGCACCCTGTTGAAGACAATCGGGATCGTGGCCTCGGAGCCGCCGGATCTGCAGGACGACTCTCCATCAGCGCCCAGCGCACCGGCGGCCCCACCGGCGGCCGGCCCGCACTCCGAGCCGGTGAACCCGTACGAGGCCACCGGCGTGATGGGCCTCGGCCCCGCGGAAATGCGCGAGCAGCTCGCTGGCGCTGGCCGGATGAGTTGGTACGAGAGTCGGTGGAGTGGCATCCCGCCGGCGCATCTTCCCCGCACTCAGCTGGTGGACCGCGCGCTCGTGCTCGCGGGATCCCTCACTGAGCCACAGCTCGTCGAGATCCACCGTGTGGGTGAGCTTTACCTCAAGCACAACCAGGCGAAGCTGTGGGCACGTCACCAGGGAGAGGCGGCCGGACAGGCGGCCGTGCGCGAGGCCCGCGCCCGGGCGGCGGCGCGTAAGGAGCGACTGCGGGCGGAGGCGGCAGCCACCCGTGAGGCCCGCGCCACCGCCGTGGCTCACCGTCACCGCACCGACATCCTGTTCCTCGGACGCGGCGTGTCGGGCCAGCTGAGCGACCGCCGGGTGGAGGTGGAGGCGCTGACCGCGCGCGGGCTGCCGGTGCTCGCCACCCCAGCCGACGTGGCGGAGGCGCTGGGCATCGACGTGCCCACGCTCCGGTGGCTCGCATGGCACGCCGAGGCGGTGAAGACCGACCACTATGTGCACTTCGAGGTGCCCAAGCGGTCCGGCGGAGAGCG
>JBLFXJ010000413.1:0-6649 GCA_047609825.1 Myxococcota bacterium | reverse complement strand
GTACCGGAGCTTGTTCGGAAGGACCAACACCGCAGTCTCGCCCGCGGTGAGGAGTACGTCGTGCAGGGGCGCCAGCTTCTCCACCGGCTGGGGCAGCTCCTCCCGTTCGTCGAAGCGGATCTCGCCGCCGAGATCCCACACCGCGCGCTTCCACCCACCGGCCGGAGGACCGTCCTCGGCCTCCTCCTCGGGCGGAGGCGCCGCCTCGTCGGGGGTGGCGGTGATGCTGAAGCTGTTGCCCCGCCGTCCGAGCGCGCCGAGTCGACCGCTCGGGCTCAGTGCTGGCGGATCGTCATCGCTGTCGGTGTCGGTGTCACCGACCAGCACCAACGCATCCGGCACGGACGGGCTCGGCTCGATGGCCTCGTCGCCCGCCATCACCAGCTCCATGCCCGCCTGGATCCACCGACCGAGCTCGGCGACCAGCACCTGCTCCACGGCGACCATGGCGAAGGCGGCCTCCGCCGGAAGCGCGACGATCGGACACCCATCCACGAAGCCCGCCACGGTGCGATGCTGCACGGCGCGCGGACCCAGGGCCTGGAACGCCGCCGCGTACACCACGGGAGCCCAGCCCGGGATGGATCGCGTGAACGTGGCGGCGAGCCTCGCAGCGGACAGGCCCGGCAGATCGCCGTCTCCGACCACCACGACCGCCGAGGCGTTCGCCGCCTTCACCGCCTCGACCACCTGAGACGCATCGATGTCTCTGGGTCCGACGACCTTGAACCCGGCGTTGCCGAGCACCCTGCCGACCCGATCCGCTACCCCAGCGTCATCTGACACCGCGAGCACCGCCACTGTGCCGCTCATCCGACCTCCCCGGTCCGAGGGGCGGCAGGATAGCGCACGTCCAGCATTCCATGTGCGGCGAGGCGCCGCTGCTCGCCCTTCGCGACGCGGAGACGGGCGGCCGCGCCGAGCCACGGGAGCCCGTCGACCAGCCCGCGCACCGGTCCGACCCCCGGCCGATCCTCCGGTCGATTGACATTCCGCAGATCGCTCGCGGGCAGCTCGACCGGCACCAAACGGTCCGCCAGACGGCGCGCGGGGGCTCCAGCGCGGGCCAGCGCGAGCGCGTCAGCAGCCCAGGCTCGCGGCAACACCGCCACCAGCGGGTGCACCCGTCCGGCACACGCAGCGACGGCAGGGCCGGGCAAGAGCGCATCCAGTGCCCCAGGGGTGAGCCATGGCAGGTCGCAGGGAACGACCAGCACCAGATCGGTCCGAGCCGACGCCAGGGCGGCTGCCACGCCGTACAGCGGGTGCCGCGCTGCGTGCGCTGGCTCCTGCACGACCTCCTCTCCGGGCCACGGCAGGCCGTCGTCCCCACGCCTGACCAACGCCACGCGACCACACCGCGCGCGTAAGGTGTCGGCGACCCGCACAGCCATCGGCTGCCCACGCCACGCGAGCCGCGCCTTGTCCAGCCCCATCCGGGAGCCGTGCCCACCAGCGAGCACGAACCCGTCGATCACCACCCATACCCGGGGTCGGAGCCGTCGAGGAACCCAGGATCGATCACCTGTACGCGCACGGGCTCTCCGGCCCGGATGTGCGCCGTCTCGGCCGGCACGAGGGCCAGTCCGTGGGCGGCGGCGATGCTCGACAGTACGCCGCTGGACTGCGATCCGGTTGAGTGCGCGACCCAGCCTCCCGCACCGGTCGAGAGCGTCACCCGGATCAACTTCGCCCTACCCGGGCGCGCGCGCAGGTCCTCACCCGCCGTCGCCACGACCACGGGGAGGAACGGCCTTGGCAGACCGAGGGAGGAGCGGATCCACGGACGTGCCAGCTGGAGGAAGTTCACGACTGCGCTCACCGGGTTGCCGGGGAGGCCGAACAGCGGCACGCGCCGACCATCGACGACGATGTGGCCCCACGCAAACGGCTTGCCGGGCTTGATTGCGATCTTCCAGAAGTTGACCGCCCCCCCGAGTCGACCGAATGCGCCCCGCACATGATCGAATTCACCGACGGACACGCCGCCGGTGGTGACGACCGCATCCGCGCCCCGGGCCGCTGCCTCGAGGCACGCGATCAACGCGTCGGGGTCGTCGCGGGCGATGCCGCCGTCCAGCGCTACACCGCCGGCATCCTCGATCAACGCCGCGATCGCGACGCTGTTCGACGCGTAGATCTGGCCTTGTGCCAGCGCCTCTCCAGGCCGCACCAGCTCATCCCCGGTGGCGACGACGGCCAGCCGTGGACGGCGGCGCACTGCGATCCGGGTGAGCCCCTGAGAGGCCAACACACCCATCGCGCCGGGCCGAAGTTCGACGCCGGCCTCGAGCAGGACCTGCCCGCGCCGAACGTCATCACCGCGCCGGCGGATGTTGGCGCCCGGTGCCGGAGCCTGGTGCACCTGCACCGACCCCTCGAGAGCGGTGCAGTTCTCCTGGATCACCACCGCGTCCGCACCCGGCGGCACCACCGCTCCCGTCATGATCCGGCTCGCGGCACCGGGCACCACGGGCACTCGTGGCACCGCGCCTGCTGCGACCACCTCTGCCACGCGCAGGACGGCCTCATCCGAAAGGCCCTCGGTGCACACCGCGTACCCGTCCATCGCCGAGTTGTCGGCCGGCGGCACGTCATGCACCGCGTGCATGGCCTCCGCAGTCACCCGGCCGCGTGCTGCGGCGAGAGCGATTCTCTCGGGCGGCATCAGCGGCACATCCTCGAGCACCCGCTGGACGGCCTGGTCGAGGGTGAGCATCGGTCAGCCCCGCTGGATGCGGATCTTCTGTCCCGGCTGGATCACGCTGGTCTTCAGGCCGTTCCACGACATGAGATCATGCACGGAACACCCGTTCGCCGTCGCGATACGGCCGAGGCTGTCACCCCGACGTACCTCGTAGGTGCGCCACGAGGACGACGCGGGCGCGCTGCCACCGCGCACGGACAGCACCTGACCGATGCGGATGTGCGAAGCGTTCGTGATGTTGTTCCACCGCTGGAGATCGCTCGTCCGAACACCGAGCTTGGTGGCGATGCCCGACAGCGTGTCACCGGTGCGTACGGTGTACTTGGTGGTCGCAGAAGCGGACGACGACGACGACGACGCCCCCGACGAGGTGAGGCGCAACCGCTGGCCGACGAGGATCTTCTCGCCCGACAGCCCGTTCCAGCTCCGCAGCTGCGACACGGACACGCCATACCGGCCCGAGATGGCCGTCAGTGTGTCACCCGACCGGACCGTGTGGGTGGTGGCCTTGGGCTTGGACGCGCTCGAAGCGACCGGCGCCTTCGCCACCGACCGCGAACTCGCCGCGGGAGATGAGCCGTCGCGCGGGATCACCAGCGACATGCCGACGTAGATCTTGTCTGCGCTTCGCAGGTTGTTCGCGCGGGTGACCGAAGCCACGTTCGCGCCGTACCTGCCGGCGATCACCGACAGGGTCTCGCCGCGCTTCACCGTGTGCCGCTCGACAGTGACCAGCGCCGCCTTTGGCACCTTGGCGAGCTCGGCCACGAACGTGGTCTCCCGGCCCACCGGCAGCCGCACCATCGCCCCCTCCGGGGGGGTCGAGTAGCGCCGCAGGTGGGGGTTGAGCGCCTTCATCTCGTCGAGGCCAGCGCCCGCACAGCGGGCGAGCACGTCGAGAGCCACCGAGCCCTCGACCTTCACCGAGTCGTACTCCAGGCGATCCTGGTATTCGATGTCGGTGAACCCGTACCGCTCTGGGTGGTGGCCGATGATCGCAGCCGCCATGATCTTGGGCACGTAGTTATCGGTCTCGGAGTGCAGGAAGGTGCCCCGAGCGAGGGTCCAGAAGTCCTTCGATCCCGAGTCACGCACAGCGCGCCGCACCCGCCCGGGCCCGCCATTGTACGCTGCCCAGGCCAGCCGCCAGTCCCCGAACATCGTGTGCAGCTCGCCGAGGAATGCCATCGCGGCGTTCAGCGACGCCTCGGGATCCCGCCGCTCATCCACCCAGTAGTCGACCCGCAGGTCGTACAGCTTGGCGGTGCTCGGGATGAACTGCCACAGGCCGGCTGCGCTGGCATGCGAGTACGCATGCGCGTTGTAGCCGGACTCGATCATCGACAGGTACACCAGATCGCGCGGCAGTCCCTTGCGCTCGAGACCCTCGTACATCATCGGCCGGAAGCGGGTGCTCCGCGACAGCCACCGCTGGTAGTACTTGCGCCCCGACCCCGTGAAGTAAGCGACCCACTTCTCGACCTCGGGCGTGATCTCGATCGGGATGTCGAACTCATCGGGGTCGACCAGGTCGAGCAACAGGGGGTGGTTCGACTTCGTGATGTCGACATCAGAGGCCGCGGTCTGCGCGGCCTCCTCTTCCTGGTGGGCAACGATGGCCTCCTCTTGAGCCTCGGTGGGAATCTCCCCATCCATGCGCTCGACCCACTCCCAGATGCCCCCGTCGGGCGCCTCCCCGGCAGGCGCATCCGCATCCGGCCCGGCAGCAACAGCACCGCCTCGGGAGGCGCGCTGCTCGGAGCGCTCAGCCCGGCGGGCCTTGGACCGAGCCCGCATCCGCGGGAACAGGCCAGGCTTCACAGGCTTCGAGGTCGTGGAGTCGGCACGGGTCTGGGCGTCGCCGCTCTGGGCCTCCGGCGACGCGAACGCCGGCGCAGAGAGGGCGAGCGACACAGCCAGCGACACGACGCAGGCGCGGTTGAACATGGCATGTCCGAGGAGGGAGGGGAACGGGCGGGCAGAATCGGAGAGACAGCGTCGGGGAGACGCCATGTGGAGGCGCTCATCATCACATCATCACCCCCAGCCTGTCCACCTCCGCTGTTAGGTCTCTGGGCGGAGGCGCCGTGAACCCACGCGAACAGGTGCACCAGCGGGTCCGCGGCTTGTACGGTCTGGCCGACGCAGCGGGAGCCGGGGGCGACCCCGAGCGGCTCGCGACCCAGCTGATCTCAGGTGGCTGCCGGCTGATCCAGCTCCGATGCAAGGGGTGGCGTGCCGACGACAGGCTGCGCGTCGCAGTCGCGATTCAGCGCCGCTGCCGTGACTCGGGCGTCACCTTCATCGTCAACGACCATCCCGACCTGGCTGCGGAGGTGGACGCGGACGGTGTTCATGTGGGGCAGCTGGATGGATCGGCCGCTTCGGTGCGCGCACGCGTGGGCGAGCATCGGATCCTCGGCCGGTCCACCCACGACGCCACCCAGATCGGCCTCGCGATGGAGCACGCCGACTATGTGGCTTTCGGACCTGTGTTTTCCACCGCCAACGTCTCGCGTCCGAAGGGGGTGCGAGGGCTCGACTCCTTGGCGGCCGCGGCCGCCCGAGTGGATGGCCGGATGCCGCTCGTCGCCATCGGCGGCATCACCCGGAGTCGCCTGGCCGACATCGTGGAAGCAGGTGCGACCGCGTGGGCGGTCATCGGCGCCATCTCGGCGGCGGACGACCCGGTGAGCGCCACCCGCGCACTGCTCGCGCCATGACCACGCCCATGCCAGAGGCCGTGTGCGCCGCAGTGGCCCATCGACCCGGCGCCGTGTGGCTCGACGGCGGCACGACCGGGTGGTCCGTGCTCGCCTGGGACCCAGTGGAGGTGGTGACGGACGGGCGGGACTGGCCTGCGGTCGGCCGAGCGCTCGGTCGACGCGCCCGCCCCACCGAGCCACCGTTCTGTGGCGGCGTCATCGGGTACTTGGGGTACGGCGCCGGACACCGCGTGCTGCCCGTGCCCGGCGAAGCCCCCACGCCCGAGCCCGAGGTGTGGCTCGCCCGGTACGACGGTGCGCTCTGCTACCACCACGAGAGCGCCACCTGGCACGCGACGGGCGCGCTCGGCGACCTGGCGTCCGCACTCGAGAGCGTGCCTCCCCTGCCCTCCCTGGGCCCCGGCCAGGCAGCCCAGGCGGTACCGGGCTGGACCGAGGCGGAGTGGATCGATGGGGTGGAGCGTATCTTGCGGCTCCTGCGTGACGGCGACTGCTACCAGGTGAACCTGACCCGAGTGCAGCACCTGCGCGGCGTGGGCGCCGATCCGTTCGCCATCTACCGACGGCTCCGCGCCTCGGATGCGCCCTGGGGCGCGTACCTCCGACTCACGGACGACGTCGCGATCCTGTGCAACAGCCCGGAGCAGTTCATCTCCGCCAAGGGTCGGCAGATCACGTCCGACCCGATCAAGGGCACCTTCGCCCGCGCCGAAGACCCGGCCGCCGATGACCGCCAGCGCCAGGCCCTCGACCGGTCCGGAAAGGATCTGGCCGAGCTGACCATGATCGTCGATCTGGTCCGGAATGACCTGGGCTCGGTCGCGGCCGTCGGCTCTGTCCACTGCGGCCCTCGCAGGATCACCGGGCACCCGAATGTCTGGCACACCTCGCAGCAGGTGTCCGCCACCCTGGCTGGTGGCCTGGACGTGTGGCACGCCTTGGCCGCTGCGTTCCCTCCCGGCTCGGTCACCGGCGCCCCAAAGGTGCGGGCCTGCCACCGGATCGCAGAGCTCGAGGATCACCCCCGTGGGGTGTACTGCGGTGCAATCGGGTTCGTGTCGGACTGCGGCACCGCCGCTTGGAATGTGGCGATCCGCACCGCCGTGTGGCACGCCGGCAGCGCCAGGTTCCACGTGGGCGGCGGCATCGTCGTGGCCTCCGACCCCCGGGACGAGTGGCAGGAGACCCGCGACAAGGCGCGCGAGCTCGCGCGAGC
>JBLFXJ010000412.1:0-6732 GCA_047609825.1 Myxococcota bacterium | reverse complement strand
CGACGACCAAGGCGCCCAGGTAGTCGGTCTCGTCGACCGGCCAGAAGAACACAGGGACCGGCATCTGGTCGCCCGGGTCGAGCACGATGGGCGTCTCGGGGGGGCCGGTCTCGCTGACGAAGCCGAAGCCGTCGCCCTCGCCGACCAAGCCGATGCTGTTGATCACCAGCGGGCCGGTGCCGACGCTCTTCAACACAAAGGCGGCCTCTTCGACGCAGTCGGGCGGCAGCTCGCCGAAGTCGATGGCGAGGGGCTCGATCTCAAGTGCCGGCACGGACCAGGTGCCGAGCAGATCGACGAAGCCTTCGGGGTTCTCAGCGTCGGAGCCGCGAACGGTGACCAGGCCGGCCTCGTTGACCGACTCGGGCGTGTAGGCGATCTCATATCGGATCTGGCCGCCAACCTCGAGCTCGAGCGGGAGCTCGTAGGAAGACAGGAGCGTGAACGAGGCCGGAGCCTCGAGGATGACCTCGTTGAGCTCGAGCGGAGCCTGGCCGACGTTGCGGATGACGAAGAAATCGACCGCCTCATCGCCTTGGTTCAACGCGCCGAAATTGATCGAAGGGGGTTCGACGACCATCTGGGGAACCGGTTGCGGCTCTTCCTCTACCTGAGAGGTGAGCCCGACCTCCGACTCCTGACAGCCCATCAGACCGATCAGGCCCATCGAAAGCAGCCCGACGAAGCGATTCCCACCCATATGCACTCCCCTGCGGGTCAACTGACCCGACGCCCCGGCAAATCCCGTGGGTCCTAGAATAGCACGCCCGTCCTTCGAGCGGACCATCCACGCCGAGGATGTGGCCCCCGTCCCTCGAATGCCTCACACGCGCCGGCTCGCGCCCGGTTAAAGCGAACGGCGCCGAACTCCGCTCCGCCGCCCGATCGTCGCGGCGCGACTGACCTGGAGCACGAATGGACGGGTCGCTGGTCGATCAGTATTGCGCGGAGGCGCACTCCGCGCCGGTCACTGCGGCTGCCTTCGACAGCCAGTCCGGCGCTCGCGTGACGGCCGATGAGTGGGGAACGATCGCGATCACCCGCCCTGGTGACAACTTCCCCGGGATCATCTTCGACATGGGCGAGGCGGTGCGCGGCGCGGTCGCCATCAGCGCTGGCGGCTCTCTCGCGGCTGTCGGCGACGACCAGGGCAGCGTCACCGTGTACAAGACCTGGGACGGCAGCTGCGTCTTCGAGGATCTGCGGGAGGGGCAAGCCGGGGCAGCACGCGCGATGCGGGCGATGACCTTCAACCCCCAGGGCACCATCCTCGCCACGCTCTCGATCGACGGGATCGTGCGTGTGTTCGACATCCAGAGCTGGGAGCGAGTCGCCAATTACCAAGGTTTTGGAGGCGAGTCGCTCGAGTTCGACCAATACGGCGAGCGCATCCTCGCCATCGACAACCTGGGCCAACCCAAGCTGCTCGACCTGCAGACCGCGGAACAGATCGACCTGGAGATGGTGCCGGGTGGTGTGCGCGTCGCTCGGTTCACACCGGACGGTCGCCACGTCGTGTGCATCGGTCAGGGCGGGCTGACCCTGATCACCCTCCCCGAGGGTCGGATCGAGAACTCGTTCTCGGCACGCGGCTCCTCAGGAATGATCACCATCGTGATCAGCCCTGACGGCACCAAGCTCGGCGCGATCACCGGCCGCTCGGTCCACACCTTCGGGCTGCCGGAGCTCGAGCCGATGAGCAGCGACCGGCACGGGGCAGCCGAACCGACCAACGCTGCGCTGTGGGACTTCCGTGGGGTGTGCGTCGGCGGCAGTGACGGAGTGATGCACCGGCCCGGCGCCCGCCCCTCTCTCGAGGCGGTGCTGTGTTGCGCCGGATTCGGCGACCATCGCGTGGCGGTGCACGGGGAGCGGATGGCCGTCTGGCGTCAGACCCGTCAGAAGCGCCCGTTCAGCACGCGGCGGCGGTTCGTCGAGGTGAAGATCGACCGTGACGGGCGCCTGATCCTCGCACTCCCGGAAGACCGGGCCGGGGTGCAGATCTACGACGCACGCACCGGCAAACACCTATTCGATGCCGGCGAAGACACCGCGAACACCCCCAAGATGGAGGTCGGCGGCAGCATCGTGGCTTGCCAGCTCGCGAAGGGCGGCATCCGCTGGTACGATCTCCGGGCAAACGCGGTGTTCGAGCTCGCGTGGCCCACCACGTTCGCGCTGTCTGGTAGCGGCACCTGGATGGCCGTCGTCACGCCTGGTGGTCAGGTGCGTGTGCTCGACCCCACCACCGGTAAAGACGCCATCCCAGCCCCACAGTCCCTCGCCGACGTACCGGTGTCCCTGGTCTCTTTCGTCAATCGCCGGCCCGACATGTTGGTGATGGACTCCCAGGGCGTGCTCGGACACTACGACCTCACCGACGGCGTGAAGGAGCGGATCAACGTCGAGGGGCGGGATGTGTTGGACCTCAATGTGGCCGTTGACCGTCTGTGGGGAATCACCGGCGGCAAGTACGCGGCCGTGCGGTTCCAGGACGAAGAGAACGGCACCGCGACGGTTATCTACGTAGACATCGAGAGCGGCGAGGTGGTGTCCGAGGTCCCGGGCTTGCTGCCGTACACCTGGGTCGATCCCGAGACCGGCGACATCCTCCAGCCCGCGCGCGGCAGCGCCATCCTCGAGCTGGACATGTACGGCGAGGAGAAGCGGGTGCTGCGCGCGCTCCCAGAGGGCGAGTGGATTGCCTACGGGCCCCGAGGCGTGCTCGACGCCTCCGAGGCGGCGCTGAAGTAGTCTTCCGAGAATCGGCGCACGACGGGATGGACCGCACCACCCTTCAGGTGGTACACGAGAGGTGCTCCTCCTCTTCCCCACCGCCCCGGCGCTCCCCGTGCCACCCAAGTCCCGCGCTTCGAAGTCTTCGAAGAAGAAGCCCGCCAGCAGCAAGAAGCGCTCGCCCGCCCGCAAGCGATCCGCCGCCCCGAAGAAAGGGGGGACGGCGCGCAAGAAGAGGGGCGTCCCCTCCCGCCTCACGTGGCGCCAGCGGCTGTTCCGTGAGGCGCTGACTGTGTTCGTTGGCGTCTCGCTCGGACTCGGCGTGACCGGATGGTGGTTGTGGCACCGCGCCCGCGCGGACGTCGAGCAGTGGCTGGAGCGGCCCCCAGCCACCACGCCGGCCGTCGTGTGGTCGGCCCCGATGGAGGTGCGGTCCGGGCAGCAGGTGTCCGTCTCTTCCCTGGCCGCGGATCTGATCGCCGCCGGGTACGACCGGGCGGGCGCGGTCGTCGAGCGGGGCGACGTGGGCTCGTTCGCGATGTCGGGGGAGGGGCTGAAGGTGTGGACCCGGGACGGGCTCTCCCCGCGACCGGGCCACGCCACCGTGACGGTGTCGGAGGGCAAGGTCGTGAGCACCTCGCCGAGTCGGGGAGTCGTGTTCGCGCCGACCGTGCTCGCGACCCTCGGTGATCCGGATGCCCGTCGACAGCGCCTCGATCTCGATGCGTTCAGTGAGTGGGTCGAGCCCGCACTCCTGGCCATGGAGGACAGCCGGTTTCGCGAACACCACGGAGTCGACCCCCTGGGCGTAGTGCGCGCGCTGGCCCGGAATGCCATCGTGGGTGGTGGCGTGCAGGGCGGCTCTACCCTCACACAGCAGCTCGCGAAGAATCTGTTCCTCAGCCCAGACCGCAGCCTGCGCCGGAAGGTGCGCGAGGTGTTCTTCGCGGCAGCCCTCGAGGCAGAGCTGTCGAAGGACGCCCTGCTGGAGCTGTACCTGAGCGAGGTCTACCTGGGACAGATGGGCGGGCTGCCGCTGTACGGCGTCGAGGCTGCCAGCCGGGCTTGGTTCGGCGTGTCTGCGGACCAGCTCCAGCTTCACCAAGCGGCGACCATCATCGGTGTGATCCCGGCGCCCAACGCCTACTCCCCGGTTCGCCACGCCGGGCGCTCCCAGGTGCGGCGCGATCTCGTGCTCTCGAAGATGCAGGCGGATGGCGCCATCACACCCGCGCAGGCCGAGCAGGCCAAGGCCGTGCCCCTCGCGCTGACCGGGATCGCCCCGAGCCGAGTGCGCCGAGCGCCGTACGCCGTGGATGCCGCCATCGACGCCGCGGAGCGCTCGCTCGGGGAAGGCGTGCTCGCGTCCAACGGGTGGGCTGTGCACACCACCATCCAGCCCGTGCTCCAACGGGCGGCCGAGCAGGCGGTTGCCGAGGGCATGTCCGCGCTCGACGCCGCATATCCCAAGGCCGCCGGTGCACAGGTCGCGCTCGTCGCCATCGATCCCCGCGACGGCTCGGTGGTCGCGTTGGTCGGCGGCCGGTCCTACGCGACCAGTCCATTCAATCGGGCCACCGATGCATGGCGGCAGGCAGGCTCCACCGTGAAGCCGCTCACGCTGCTCGCCGCGCTGGACTCGGGCGACGTCACGCCGGCCAGCCGCCTGGAGGACAGCCAGCTGGTGCGCAGGTTCGATGGTACGACATGGACGCCCGCCAACTACGACGGACGGTTCCTCGGCGAAGTGTCGATTCGGCAGGCCATCGAGGGCAGCCGCAACATTCCGGCGATCCACCTAGCAGAGCTGGTGGGTGCCAGTCGCCTGGAGCGCCTGCTCGAGCGAGCCGGTCTGTCCGAGGCCACCTCCCTGCCCTCCGCATCGCTAGGGGCCTTTGTCGCCACGCCGCTCCAGCTGGCGGGCGCGTACACCGCCTTTCCCGCAGGAGGCGTCGCGCACGCTCCACGCTTGATCGATCGCTTCGACACCACCGATGGCCAGTCACTGCTACGGATCGAGCCCGCGAGTGCCCGCCTCGCATCAGAGCGGGCTGCAGCCCAAGCCACCGACGTGCTCACGGGCGTGATCGAGCGCGGGACCGGCGCGAGTGCCAGCACCTGGGGCGTGCGCCAGCCAGCAGGCGGGAAGACGGGCACCACGGACGGATTTCGCGACGCTTGGTTCGTTGGGTTCACGCCGGATCTCGTGGTCGCGGTGTGGGTCGGCCGCGATCGTGGCAACCTCGGGCTGTCCGGCAGCCGGGCCGCACTCCCGACCTGGTCGCGCTTCGTCGCGGCATCCGGCACCAACACCGGAGCGTTCCCGAAACCCGAAGGTCTGGTGCGCGTGGAGGTCTGCGAAGACGATGGACGCCTGCCCTGCCCGGGCTGCACGTCGACCCACGATGAGCTGTTCCTCGTCGGCACGGAGCCCACTCGCCGCTGCGGCGCCCTGACGCCCGTCCGGGATGTGGGCCGGTTCCTCGGCGGGCTGTTCGGCCGGAGGGTCGAAGAGGAACCCGTCGAGGACGAGGAGGCTGTGGATCCGCCCACCAAGCGCAAACGTGGGCGCAAGCGCGACCGGTGAGTGCGAGGGTGACCATCGCAGGCTAGGCGTGCCCCCCTTCTCCCTCGCAGCTGTGGAGCACCCGTGGACGCCAACCTGCACCGTCGCTGTGCCAACACGATCGCGGGCCTCGCGATGGACGCCGTTCAGACGGCGAACAGCGGCCATCCCGGCATGCCGATGGGCATGGCCGACGCAGCCACGGTCCTGTGGACCCGATTCCTCAAGTTCGACCCGGCCGACCCGACGTGGTTCGATCGCGATCGGTTCGTCCTGTCCGCTGGCCACGGCTCGATGCTCCTGTACAGCCTGCTCCACCTCGCCGGCTACGATCTGCCGCTGCAGGAGCTGAAGGACTTCCGCAAGTGGGGCAGCCGCACGCCGGGCCACCCCGAGGTGCACCACACCCCGGGCGTCGAGACGACGACCGGCCCACTGGGCCAGGGCTTCGCGAACGGCATCGGCATGGCGTTCGCAGAGCGCACGCTGCGCGAGACCTTCGGCACCGAGCTGTGCGACCACTGGACCTACGCCATCGTGTCTGACGGTGACTTGATGGAGGGTGTGGCGTACGAGGCGGCCTCGTTGGCCGGGCACCTCGGACTCGGACGCCTCGTCTACTTGTGGGACGACAACCGGATCACCATCGACGGCGGCACTGATCTCGCGTTCTCGGAGGACGTGCTGGCGCGCATGGTGGCGTGCGGCTGGCATGTCCAGCGGGTCGACGGGCACGACCCCGAGGCCGTGGCGGGCGCCATCGAGGCGGCCCGGGCCATGGACACCCGCCCGTCGATCATCGCCTGCCGCACGGTCATCGGGAAGGGCTCCCCCTCCTACGAAGGCACCTCCCGCACCCACGGCGCGGCGCTCGGCGTGGAAGAGGTGGCAGCGACGAAGGCTGCGCTGGGCATGGACCCTGAGGCGCAGTTCGCCGTGCCCGACGACGTGGTCGCGGCGTTCCGCTCTCACGAAGGTGCGTCTGCCCGCGCGGCATGGCAGCAGCGTCATGCCGGGCATGCCCGTGGCGCCGAGCTGGACGCTTGGCTCGCCGGCGCCACCGACGAGGCCCTCGCCTCGGTCGAGTGGCCCCGCTTCGAGGCCGGCACGAAGCTGGCGACGCGCAAGGCGAGCCTGAAGTGCCTGAATGCGGTGGTGAAGGCCGCCCCGTGGCTGATCGGCGGGTCTGCCGACCTGGCGGGCTCCAACGGCACGAAGACTGGCCAGCCCCCGTTCACGTCGGCCGGGTTCAGTGGCGCTGGAACGGTGCACTTCGGCATCCGCGAGCACGCGATGGGCTCCATCTGCAACGGCATCACGCTGCATGGCGGACTTCGGCCGTACAACGCCACTTTCCTTGCGTTCCACGACTACCAGCGCCCCGCGGTGCGCATGTCGGCGCTCATGCAGCTACCCGTCGTGTACATCTA
>JBLFXJ010000411.1:0-6762 GCA_047609825.1 Myxococcota bacterium | reverse complement strand
CGGAACCGGCGGATCGGGTCCCGGGAGGGCCCCGCTGCGGGGTGTGCGGACGGCTCGGCGAGAGGGTAGGATGTCCGTGATGCAACGACGAGCGGCCTTAAGCTACCTGTCGTGCGCCGGGCCAAGCCTGGAGAGGGGGGAGATGCAGTAGAACATCAGAAACCCTTAGTGCAACCCCGCGGGTGAGAGTCCCGCCCGGCCAAGGTTGACCACCAGCCGGAACCGAGTGTTGCGCCGCGGCGGGAGACCTCCGGGGTGAAGCGTACACAGGAAGGGTGCAGGCTGCGTGATTGAGCTTCGAAAGGCAAAATTCGTGGAGTCGACGTCGTGACAGGCGCGGAAGACAACAACCGACGCACCGTGTGGTCGGGTGCGGAGGCCACCGGAGTCGAAGAGCGGAGCATGTACCCAAGGGTTGCCCAGGAACCCGGGAGATCCTCGCGACTCCTCGGTGTGAGAGCTGCGATGCAGGGGGACCATCGCCACTGAATCCCCAGGCCGTGCGGAGGATGTGTCCTTGCACCGCACGGAGCGAACGGATGGGCACCACCGAGGTACCGCTTGCCGAGGGAGACCGGAGGCAGCGGGAAGGTCGAAGGAAGTCGGAACGCCTCATAGTACCGCTGAAGCAGGGGAACTGGTCCCACGGGACCCTGTGGAGGGAAGGGGGTGTCGGAACACAGAACCGCAGGAGGGACAGATGGCCGGCGTACCGAAGCCGAGAACCGTCTCAACGAAACAAGCGCGGATAGCACAGCTGGCGAAGCAGATGCCGGACGAGGCGCTGCACTCAGTGTCGCATCACATGGATCTGGACTGGCTTCGCGAGGCGTATCGACGCACTCGGAAGGACGGGGCAGCAGGGGTGGACGGCCAGTCGGCGGACACCTTCGCTGAGGACCTGGAGGGCAACCTCCAGAGCCTGTTGGACCAGGCGAAGTCCGGGGTGTACCGGGCGCCGCCAGTTCGGCGGGTGTACATCCCGAAAGGGGACGGAACGAAGGTTCGCCCAATCGGAATCCCGACGTTCGGCGACAAGGTGCTACAGAGGGCAGTGAAGATGCTCTTGGAGCCGATCTACGAGCAGGCGTTCTGCGACCTGTCGTACGGCTTCCGTCCAGGTCGGTCGACTCACGACGCCTTGGCTCACCTCAACGAGGAGCTCTGGGCGATGGGGGGCGGCTGGGTCCTGGATGTCGACGTGTCGGGGTTCTTCGACGCGATGCGAAAGGACGTGGTTCGAGATCTGCTGGGTCAACGGGTCAAGGATGGGGTAGTGACACGCCTTGTGGGCAAGTGGCTACGAGCGGGTGTGCTGGAGGCGGGTGTGGTGAGCCACCCCGAGACCGGCAGCCCGCAAGGGGGAGTGATTTCGCCCTTGCTGAGTAATCTTTATCTGCACGAGGTCTTCGACACGTGGTGGGTCCGAGACGTGCTCCCGCGAATGCGGGGACGCGCCGTGGCCATCCGCTACGCCGACGATCTGGTGCTGGCCTTCGCCGACGAGAGGGACGCACGGCGTGTACACGCCGTGCTGGCGCAACGCTTCGAGCGGTATGGGCTGTCCCTGCACCCGGAGAAGACCAGGTTGGTGCGGTATATGCGACCAGGTGCCGGCAGGCCAGAGCCCGGAAGTTTCGACTTCCTTGGGTTCACGCACTACTGGACCCGGTCGCGCCGCGGCAACTGGGTCATGAAGCGGAAAACCGCAAAGGACCGCTTCAGCCGGGCGCTGACGACGATGAACCAGTGGATGAAGAAGGCGCGGCACGTGCCACTCCCGGAGCAGGTGAGGCAACTCAACGAGAAGCTTCGGGGCCACTACGAGGCGTATGGCATTCCATGGAACTCCGCTTCGATCAGTCGCTTTTCGCACGAGGTGAAAGGCCTCTGGCGCAAGTGGCTGGCGCGGCGGTCCCAGCGCGGCCTGACCTGGGCCACGTTCAAGCGATTGCTCGCGCGCTACCCGCCGCTACCGCCACGGCTTCCCCCGAAGCCGAGGCAGGTGGCACTTCCATGGGCGAAACTTTGAGTTCGAGGAGCCGAGTGCGGGAGTTCCGCACGCTCGGATCTGAGGGGGGCCGGGTCAGCGATGACCCGGTCTACCCGACCTCCGGGGTATCCAGCCAGACCCTGGTGTTCGTGTGCACCGCGGTGCCCCCTCCCGGCATCCCCCGCGGCAGGTAGTCGGAGTAGGAGTCGGAGCAGGAGCAGGCGCCCGCGTCCAGGGCGAGGGCGGTGAGGAGTGCGAGCATGGCACAGCATACTCCGCCAGGTGCGAGGCGCCCGCGGGCCTCCCAGGTCGGCGGTGTGCATGGGGCCGTGAGGGGACGCGACAGCGCTGCGGGTGGGTGAGGACGGTGGCTCCATGCCTCGACGCACACGTGCGCCTGCGACGGGCCTCGCGCCTCGCTGCTCCCCCGTGAGGCTCTGAACCGGCGGATCGGGCCCCGGGAGGGCCCCGCTGCGGGGTGTGCGGACGGCTCGGCGAGAGGGTAGGATGTCCGCGATGCAACGACGAGCGGCCTTAAGCTACCTGTCCTCAAGGTCACGGCGGCTAGCGGCCCAACCCGGGTTCTGTACGGAGACGTACAGGTGCCATCGCATCGCCCAATGGACACTCCTGGCGTTGACGCTTTGGGATAGGATTGGCCAGAGCGAAACGCTCGAACAGTATCATCGCGAACCATCAAGCCGAACTGGAGATACCATGCGCACTCTCGCTCTCGCTCTCGCTCTCGCTCTCCCTCTCGCTCTCGCTTTGAGCACGTTCGCACACGCGGCGGATTGTGCCACGGACGCTATCGTTGACGTACAGTGCGTTGACTTGGAGGCGGTTGCGTGGAATGTCGCCGCAACAGCCGCATGTCACGCAAACTACGACGCCATTCCAGCGAGGGCAGCCGGTCCACTCACTGTGACAGGAGTCATCGACGAGACGTTCGTGGTACCCAACGTTCCCGGCCATGTGAAGATCGAAGAAGCACGAGACGATGACGCGGAGTGCTTCATGTTCGTCGCCAGTATCCAGGCGAATGCAAAACTGGGCAACGCGACGGACAACGAGGCCGAGCACGGAACCGAGGTTAGAGGGTACATCACGAACATGGCCGGTGACCTCGGGACTGGCGGGACGACCTTGAGCGGAAGCGAGGTTCATTCCAGCACCAACTCCGCTGACTTCACGACCTTGGCTGCGACCACGGAGCGACGCCTCGTGTTCGCCGCCGCAGCGTTGCCGTCAGGCACTCTGGCGTCCGTCCAGCTGCAGCACGAGGGCGTGCTGGGAAGCTCCGTCGGCGTACGGGCCCAGTGCTACGAGTCGTTCACAATCGCGCCACCGACGGGCTGGACATTCGAGGCGCTCTGTGAGCCCTCCCCCGGTGCGCTGCCCGACAAGTGTGTCTCTCAAGCGAGCTACAATCGACACATCGTCATCGACGACGCGGTCCATCCCGACCCCCGGATCTGCTGGTTGTTCTGATGGGGCGCACGTTCCTCCTCTCAGTCCTGGCGCTCGGCTGCGCACATGACCGCGAGCCAGATCCGCAGAAGACCGTCGCGCCGCCGGCGCTGTCGGAGGACTGCGCGCGCCCGGGCGACGAAGACGGCGACGGATTCGCTGACTGTGGCGACCCGGCCTGCACCTGCGTGGAGCTGTGTTCCAATGGCTTGGACGACGACGCAGACGGCGCAGTGGACTGCGACGACGTCGACTGCGACTGTACTGAGGTGTGCGGAAACGGCGGGGACGACGACGACGATGGGCTCATCGACTGCGCCGACCCCGACTGCGACTGCGCTGAGCTGTGCGGCAACGGCTTGGACGACGACCACGACAGGCTGATTGACTGCGCGGACCCCGATTGCGAGTGCGAAGAGCTCTGCGACAACGGTGTGGATGACGACGGCGACGGCCAGATCGACTGCGCCGACATCCAGTGCTCGTGCCCGGAGGTCTGCGACAACGGACTGGACGACGACCGGGACGGGCGGGTGGACTGCGCCGACCGCGACTGCGAATGTGTGGAGGTGTGCGACAACGGGGTGGACGACGACGCGGACGGCGCGGTGGACTGTGACGACGGGGACTGCGTGTGCCCGGAGGTGTGCGACAACGGGCTGGACGATGATGGCAACGGGCGGACGGACTGCGACGACCGCGCGTGTGCGCTCGACTGCGCAGAATGGAACTGCTTCGACGGCGTGGACGACGACGTCGACGGGCTCACGGACTGCGACGATCCGGGGTGCCTGCCGCTGTGCGACGGGGACGGCGACGGCGTGGTGCCAGAAGAGCTGGGAGGGCTCGACTGCGACGACGCGGACCCAACCGTGTACGGCGGGGCGCCGGACCCCTGCGGTGACGGCCGGGACCTGGACTGCGATGGGTGGGACTGCGGTGAGGCTGTGGACGCGCGAGGCGTGCTGTACACCGCCGCCGAGACCGAGGAGTTCGCAGGCAGTGGGCTCGCAGCTGGCGACCTCGACGGCGACGGCGTCGCAGAGCTCTTGGCCTACAGCTCGATGGCCGGCAACCCGGACGAACCGGCTCGGCTGTATGTGGTGCCCGCTGGGGCCCCAGCCGGGCCCCTCGACGGAGCCGCGACCCGGTGGGTAGCGGGTGACGAGCCCCGAGGGGGGGCGGGCGGGCGCCCGACGTCGGGCTTCGACGTGGACGGGGACGGGCGGCAGGACGTGATGTGTAGCGACAACGCGTCGTACACGTTCCATCCGGAGCGGCCGGCGAGCGCTGGGCGCGTGCATCTCCTGCACGGTCCGCTCGACCCGGCGCGGTCCATCGACGCCCAGGCCCGTTGGACGGTCACGCATGACGCCATAGGTGCGGAGCTCGGCCTGGCGACCGCGGTGCTGGTGGGGGAGGCAGATTCCGTGCAGGCGGTTGCGATGGGCGCCCCCCACGGGGTGCCAGAGTCCGGGGTGGGGCACGTGTTCGTGTTCACCGACGTGCCACCCGGGCTGAGCACGGTCGACGCGATCCCTCGAACCAAACTGTACACCCCAGGAGAGGCCTCGGGGCTGCGAATCGGCGACACAGTCGCGTCTGCCGGCGACGTGGACGGCGACGGTGTGACAGACCTGCTCGTCGTGACCCGCGGCACGCCGGGCGCCGTGGATGTCGTGCTCGGGCCATGGCCGGACGCCGACCTGCTGCTCGCCGATGCCGCCGTCGCGCGGTGGACCCACGACGCACGCATCTCCGGCGAGGGCCGCACTGTGCTGGCTCAACGCGACATCAACGGCGACGGCACCCTCGACGCCGTCGTCACCGATTGGCTAGCCTCGCTCTTCGTGGTGATCGGGCCGCTGCAGTTCGATCGACCGCTCGACGGGGTGTCGGGAATCGTGCTCGGCGTGGACGAGGTGTGGGGGGTCGGGGCGAGCCTGGACTGGGCGGGGGACGTGACCGGCGATGGCCAGGCCGACGTGTTCCTGGCGTCGCCCGGGTACGAGGCGCTCGGTGGCGGCGGCGGCGCGTTCGTGATGGATGTGCCGATCTTCGGCACCCTGACGCCGGAGGAGGCCGCCGTGCGCCGGTGGGGAATCCCGGATGCGGCCCGCGCCGGGGGCTACGCCGGGCTGGTGCAGGACCTCGACGGCGACGGACTGTCCGAGGTGGCCATCGGCATTCCATACTGGGATCTTCCGGGCACGGTCGTGGGAGCGGTCGCAGTGATCCCTGGGACCGAGTGGTAGCTCACCGAGCTGGCGTCCGTTGGTGTACCGTTCGATGCACCATGGCACCGGACACCAAGCAGGAAGTGATCAACTCCATCGTCAAGGTCATGCGCGACCGACAAGGCAGAGACGGCTGCAAAGAACAACCGTCTCGCGCCTCAACACGCGAGGGGCATGCTCGGCCCTTGAGTCGCTGGTCATTGCGCTCGTCAGCGCACTGTTACCGACCAAGCTCAATGCGGCGACCGCAACCACGTCCAGTGCGGCGCGGGAACGGGCTTCGAAGCTGGGAGTCGCCCACGACCCCCTTTGAAGCGGCGGCATCCGCGTCTCGGTGATCGTTCCGTTCCCGTCGATCCCTAGGGGCCGGAATGGGAGCACACCCGCCGAACCGGCGGTCGTCCCGTTGCGAGAGGAGCGAAGCCCCCACGCAGACCGCCCGATGAACCGGGGGATTCTGGCTTCGGCCCACCCTCGGGGGTCCGCCTCCGAAAAGGGAGGGATCACCGATGGTGGGGTGAGTTGGCCCCCAGCGGTCACCTGGCCGCACCCCACATCACGTGGCCGGCTGTGGCTCGCCGGGTGAGGGCGGCGACCTCAGTGCTGCGGGCCTCGCAGACCAGCTTCATGAGGAGGCGGCTGATGTCGCGGCCGCCCACGTGAGAGGGCCACCAGGAGGTCGCCAGGCCCGCCCACCGCCTCGGACTGCGCCAGCGCACTTCCCCGGGGCGGTCCGCGCCCCTGTGGGCGCAGACCTCGCGCTCGGTCTGGCCAGCGCCGACGGGGAATGCGGCCAATCGCAGCCACACGGCCAGCATCGCAGCCAGCGTGTAGAGGTGCCCGGGCAGGACCCCCGGCGGCTGCACCGACGGGGCCGCTCCGCAGTTGAGGCAACGGTATCGGCGGACCCAACTCTTGACGACGGCGAAGCCACCACGCTGTGCGGGGACGATGACCTCCCGCCAGCGAACCCCGTTTCCCTCCAGCTGAAGGCGCCCGTCGCAACGCGAGGGCTTGCCGCAGGAAGGGCACCGAGCGGGGCGGGCGGCGTCCACATCCGGC
>JBLFXJ010000410.1:0-6768 GCA_047609825.1 Myxococcota bacterium | reverse complement strand
GCGCACGGACACGACGGCGCGGATGCACCGCGCATGCACGCCCACAGTCCGGCTTCGCGCGTTGGCGCTGACCGGACCGACGACCGTCGGCGCCCGTCACCGACCGACGTCCGTCACCCCAATCTACCGTTAAGTCGACGCTCGGTCGGCTCAGGAGGCCCTGGACGGCCGACCGAAGAACTCGGGCGCCTTCCTCGCCGCGCGGGCCGGAGATCTCGTCGTGTTGCGAGGTGCGACAGGCTTCGGCGGTCATCCAGAAGGCTTGCTGGCCATCGGGCGTCTCCACGATGACGCGCCCGAGCACATCGACGCCGCCGACCACAAGCACAAGCTGGTGGCTTCCCCGCCTGGCGAACAGGAATGGCGCCGCACCGTGGTCTGGGCCCGGTTCAGAATTCCATGCGAAACCCTGGCTTGCTCGTGCCGCCTGCGGACCTGCAACCGCCCAGCGACGGACCGCGGGGCGGGGTGCGCGTCCTGGAGGTGCATCAGGGAATGAGGGCTGGACATTTTGGGACGTGGTGTGTCGTTTCCAGGCATGTTCAAAAGTTATTCACACTCTGTTCAAACAGGGAATGGCTCACATGCACGCATCTGACGACGCAGCAGACACATCCTTCTTCTACTCACCCATCACCCGGGCGAAGGGGTTCTTCTTCGCCGCTGCCGGCATCAGCTTCCTGGTCTCGGTCTTCCTCTGGTTCAGCGGGGACCACGAGCGCGGGATGTTCGTAGGCCTCTGGGTGCCGTCGATCTGTTCGGCAGGTGCGCTGATGCTGGTGGGGGTGCGCGATGACGACTGATGGGATCATCTTCGTGCTCGGCGGTGGTGTCACCGCCATCTTCCTCGGCGGCGCGTACGTGTTGATGCGTGCCCGGTTCCTGAACCTCAGTCGTGGCGCGAGCCGCAGTGACGCTTCCAGTCGCAACGTGGTCGTGCTGGAAGCACCGCCGAGAGCCCAGTCGTCATGAGCCGTCGCCGGGCGGTCGGAATGATGGTGCTGGGCATGACCTTCGGGGCCGCGGCGGTGGCGAAGGCCAGCAGCCTCGGGTCGCCGGCCCTCGCCGCGATGACCCTGCTGGTCGCATCGCTCGTGGCGGCGGGTGTGTGGAACATCGGGACGCTCGCCGGGCGTCGGGGGAGGCTCGCACGCCCGCACCCCTCGAAGGGCGGGCACGCGACCCCGACTCCACGGTAGTCGGACGGTCGGGCGTACCGTCCGGTGGACGCTGCGAAGCTGCGGGCGGCATGAGCGAACTGGGCAGGAAGGGCCGCGAGGGAGGTAGCAGGAGCCGGGTCGGCGAAGGTGGAGAGTGAGAGGCAGTGGTGGACGTGGTGTCTTTCGCCAGACGAAATGTTCGAGGGTCACGTTGCGACGGTGGCTTCAACTGTTCCACCATAGATGCAGTCGACGCGCGAGCTGCCGCAGCTCCGGGAGCGTCGTAGCGCCGGCGTGGCGTGGCGTGGCGACCCGCTCTGTCTGGCCGTCTGTGGCGCCGAAGCTGCAGGTGTCGCCGTTCCATACCGAGAAGAACACGGCCTCTGCACCCCCACTCGCCGGTGTCGGGAACACACTCCGCATACTCGTCGGCCACGGCGAGCTCGCTGGCCGCCCCAACCGCCACTGCGGTGCCGCCGTTGCACGAATCGCATATGCCCAGCTCCGCCACCACACAGTCGTCGTCCACCTCGCACCGGGTGAACTCGACATCGAGGGCAGACGGCGGCGGATACTCGCTGGCGCACTCGGTGCCGTCCGGATCCTTGTCGTCTCCGCAGGCGAGCAACAGGCCGCACGCGACCACAACCAACACGGACGCCCGCCTGGTCAGGGCCCGCATCAGAACGTCATCGCTTGCTTGAGCGTGCAGGTCCCCACGTCACACGCGGTGGAGAGCGGCGGACAGGCCATCTCGGTGCACGCCCAGTTCTCGGTGTCGGGCACGCACTCGGAGTAGCGGTCGGCCACGTCCAGCTCGCGGGCTCCGTTCACCGCGACCGCCTCGCCCCCGTTGCACTGGTCGCACAGTCCGAGCTCGAGCACCACGCAGTCCTCATCGGTGACGCACTCCGTGTAGGCGGCGTCGAGGGACGCCGGCGGCGGGTACTCCGAACCGCATGCGTCGGTGCCATCGTCCGGCTCGCTGTCGCCGCATGCCACCAAGGCGAGCGTCGCGAGGAAGGGCAGAATCATCAAGCGCATGGGTCCTCCGTTGTGCCCTGCCCTCAGCGTACGCACTGCGCGGTGGCGTGACCACCGGTGCCCACAATGATCGCCGTCCAGTGCTGCACGCCCTTGTGCGGTCCCGCGAACTGTCAGCCACGAGCCTGGTGATGCTGCTCTGGCAACGGACGGATGCGTCCAGCGTCCCGCACGGATGCGTCCAGCGTCCCGCACGGATGAGCCGCGCACCGGAGTGCGGTCGCACTGTCCGCCGACTCACGTAGAAGTTTATCCGCATCGAAGGGGGTCGATGCGCCCCGCTCGAGTCGAGCGCTTGCCAAGGGCAACACTACCGGGGCCACCCTCTGAGGCTACCCATGTTGATCGCTCTGCTCCTGCTCCCCCTCGGCATGGCACAGTCCCTGTCCACTGCCGGCGGCTGCCCCGGCCCCGTCACCATCGCTTTTGACGGGCTCACGCCAGGCGGCACTGCCGTGTTCCTGATGGGCGCGGCCGGCGAAGGATCGGACGTCATCGGCGCCTGCGCCGGCACCGAGACCGGCCTCGCCGGCCTGCGCTTCGCCACCCGCATCACCGTGCCGGGCGACGGCAACGGCTCGTTCTACCCCACGGTGCCCGGCGACCGCTGCGACGCCCCGTTCCAGGTGCTCGATGTGGCCACCTGCACGATGACCAACGTCGACAGCCCCGGCAGCGGTGATCTGCTCGAGGGCTCCAGCTGCCAGTCAATCAAGCTGGCGGATCCGGGTGCGGGCAGCGGCGTATACAGCATCGACACCGACGGTGACGGCCCCGCGGCCCCCTACGACCTGTACTGCGAGATGGACGTGGCGGGCGGCGGCTGGACGGTCCAGTCCTACATCCGCGATTCGTCGCAGTGGGACTGGGGCCTGTTCGAGGACTCCGGCGTGGTGGGCGACGTGGACGCAGGCTTCGCGTCCGGCGCCACGCTGAACACGATGAACGACAGCTTCACCGAGAAGATCATCATCTACAACCGGCTGGTCGAGAACTCGGTGGACGAGCTGGGCCAGCAGTGGATGTCCAACACCCGCCCCGATGCGGTGACCTACGACAACATCAACGTGTCGAGTGGGTGGGACTACATCGACAGCTACGGGTACTCCGACGTGAACGAGTCGGACGTCTGCACCCATGGGTGCTGGACCTACCGCGGCTTCGGCATGTCCTCGTCGTCCGGCGGCGACGTGTCGTACTGCGGCACCCAAACGGGTGACTACGGCTGCCCCGAAGGCAACAACATCTGCTGGGTGCCGCGCAGCGATGGCTGCAACGTGGACGATCGTCGCTGCTCCTACCTCTCCGGCCCCGGCGAGGGTGTGGTGTACGGCGTTCGCTGATGCCCGATGGCCCCTCTCACGCTGGCGGCTGTCGCCAGCGTGAGATCCGCCCGGCAGCGAGGCGAGGGAGCCCTCGGCACCGGCGAGATCTCCGGTAGCCAGCTGCGCAAGGGTGAGCTGGAGGCTCCCCCGTCGCGCCGCTGATGGAGGCCCCACCCGGCCAAGGTCAGCAACCGCCGCCTCGAGTGCACCGGGCTCAGTCCGGCATCCGCACGACCGCCGCGCGGCGAGCGTGGACGTTGCGCCGGTCTCGGCCGGGCCCACACTTGCCGCCGCCGCATCGCCCCCGCCGCACGCGAGGGCGATGAGGGGGCTACAGACCCGCGTGCGCTCTGATCACGTCGAGCAGGTCGTCGTTCTGGTGCCCGGTGGTGCAGCCCAGGATCTCCATCTCGGGGCTCAACGCACACTTCCCAGGGAGGCCCTGGCCATCGTAGGGCGTGTGGTCGAGGGAGGCCGCCTGCGGGTCGGCCATCACGCCGTACTTCGGGGCGCCGATGGCGTCGTGGTACTCGGCGGCGTCCTTCGCCTTGGGCAGAGCGCCCACCACGTCCTCGAACAGGACGACGATGTAGGAGAAGTCGAGGCCGGTGTCCCGGCGGAAGTCGCGTGCACTGTCTGCGAGGCCAACTGCCTCGGCCCTACAGCTGCTTCACCACGCGGCCGTGAGGTACAGGATGTGGTACTCCCCGGCCATATCCCACAGATCAACCTGCTCTTTACACTGATCGCGGAGCTCGAGGTTGGCGATGGTGTCGCCCACATCGTCGCCGGTGTGTTCCAGGTTCCCGGGATCGTTGTGGGCCCAGCCGCAGGCGTAGCAGGCCTCGTCCGGGTCGAGCGGGTCGCTGATGCAGTCCAGCTCCTCCCCGTCCGTGAACCCATCGGCGTCTGAGTCAGCGAGCTGCGGGTCGAGACCCATCTCGAGCTCGTCGCAGTCGAGGAGAGCGTCGCCGTCGCTGTCCGCATCGGCCTGACAAGCAGGCTCGACCGGGTCTTCGGCGGAGTCTCCTGCGCAACCGAGCAGTACGGCGAGCAGAGGGCCAATGAACCAGAGTCGTGACATGGTGCTCCTTGTGGCCCCACAGGCCGTGGCCTGCAACGTAGCACCTCCGAGTTGCTCCACCCCAGCGGATCCGCGCGAGGCTCCAGACGCGACGCGCGACGTGTTGCCGATCGACCCATGGACTGGCAAATGCGTGTCACCGCGAGGGGCCTGACCGGGCCCTCCGCCATGGTCCAGCCCACCAACAGACCTGGTTCTACCCATCGTCTGCGCCTCCCTCACCGCTCGCGGGCAGACGCCCACCGCATGGGCCTCCCGCCTGCTCGCCGAGCCGGATCGTCCAGACATCGGCTATGTTGCGCCCCTGACCCTATGGCACCGTACCCCCCTGCGAGGCCCCATGCGCACCCTCTCCCTGCTCCCCCGCCTCACCCTGGTCGCCCTGCTGGTGCCGAGCGCCGCGAGCGCGGCACCGTGGCCAGACGACGGCGACTGGCAGGTCATCCTCACCCCGCTCGGTGAGCCGCTGTCCGACCCGGTCGATGACTACGGCGGCGGCGCGTTCGTGTTCGACATCGTCGGCTCCGGCGACGATTCCGCCGGGTACTACGCGGTCGATCCGGTCGAAGACGCGCTGTACGTGCGCGTTCGGCTCGCAGACAGCCCGCAGGTCGACGACCGGCGCTGGTCCTCGTTCAACTTCTTCGCCCTCGCCGAGACCGACGGCGACACGAGCGACGGGTCGTACGACTACGCGTTGTTCCTCACCGGGAACACCGACACGGTCACCCTGGGCGCGAACTCGACGCCCGAATCGGACTGGTGCGGGGATCGGGTCGACGACGTGCTGTCCGAGTACGGCGCGCCGGCCGATCTGAGCGGCGCTGCCCGGGTGGTCGAAGCCGGCACCTCGCTGGGCGGCGCCACGGACTGGTTCCTCGATCTGCAGATGCCGTTGTCCACCTTCCTCGCCGAGACCGGCATGGAGGACGCGAACGACGCCCGCTACGTGTTCGCGACCTCGGCGAGCGCTCGCGTGGTCAACAAGGACGTGTCGGGCGCGAGCTGCGTGGACGCTTGGGGCGACGCCATCGACCCGGACTCGGACGGCGACGGCCTGAGCGACGCCGACGAGGTGTTCATCTACGGCACCGACCCGCTCGACGCTGATTCAGACGACGACGGCATCGCGGATGGCACCGAGGTCTTCGTCTACGGCACCGACCCGGCCGACGCGGACAGCGACGACGATGGCGTGCTCGACGGCACCGAGGTGGGCCTCGATGCCCCCGAAACCCTCGACACCGACCTCAGCGTGTTCGTGCCCGACGGCGACGCTGGGCTCACCACCACCGACCCGCTCGACCCGGACAGCGACGGTGATGGCGCCCTCGATGGCGAGGAGGACCTGGACGGCGACGGCGTGTGGGATGGCGACCTGCCAGGCACGGCCGACGACGAGACCGATCCGCTGGTGATCGACACCGACGGAGACGGGCTGGACGATGACGCGGAGGGGGCAGGCGGCGGACCGGACTCCGACGGCGACGGGCGGATCGACGGCCTGGACGTGTGTGTGGGCGACGACGACACCGGCGACACCGACGCGGACGGCGTGTGCGACAGCGACGACCTGTGCCTGGGCCTCGACGCCACGGGCGACAGCGACGGTGACGGGATCTGCGACGACCTCGATCCATGCCCGCTGGACGACCCGGACGACAGCGACGGCGATGGTGTGTGCGACTCGGATGACCTGTGTGCTGGTGACGACGCCAGCGGCGACACCGACGGCGACGGCGAGTGCGACGACATCGACCCGTGCCCGCTCGACGCCCCCGATGACACCGACGGCGACGGCGTCTGCGACTCCGCCGATCCCTGCCCCCTCGACGCCCCCGACGACACCGACGGCGACGGCGTGTGCGACTCGGACGACCCGTGCCCGCTCGACGCACCGGACGACACCGACGGCGACGGCGTCTGCGACTCAGACGACCCGTGCCCGCTCGATGCCCCCGATGACACCGACGGCGACGGCGTCTGCGACTCCGACGACCTGTGTGCTGGTGACGACGCCAGCGGCGACACCGACGGCGACGGCGTCTGCGACGACGCCGATCCCTGCCCGCTGGATTCGCCAGACGACTCCGACGGCGACGGCGTGTGTGACTCCGACGACCTGTGCCTCGGTGACGACGCGAGCGGCGACACC
>JBLFXJ010000409.1:0-6802 GCA_047609825.1 Myxococcota bacterium | reverse complement strand
CCAGGCTGGCGAAGTGCGAGCGCGCGCCGAAGCGCGGACAGGCAGAGGTCAACCCGCATGTGCGTGGCGGCCTCCCAGCCGACGACCTTCCTCGAGAAGAGGTCGATGACCACTGCGAGGTAGAGCCAGCCCTGCGCCGTGTGCACGTAGGTGATGTCGGTGACCCAGACCTCGTTCGGCTTGTCGACCGTGAAGGCGCGACACACCAAGTCCGGCGCGACGCGCAGCTCCGGGTCCGCGTTGGTCGTGACCTTGTACGGCCTCGGAGGCAGCCCTCTCAGCCCATCCTGGCTCATCAGCCGTGCCACCCGGCGGCGACCGACCTGGAGCCCTTCATCGCGCAGCTGGTGCGTGATGCGGGGGCTGCCGTGCGTCCCTCTACTGGCCTTGTGGGCCGCCCGGATGTGCAGCGTCAGACGCTGGTCTTCAAGCGCCCGACTCGAAGACTCGCCGGCTTGCCACGCGTACCAGGCAGACCTCGACACCTCGAGCACTCTACAGAGCACCTGTACCGCGTGATTGGCCCTCTCCCGACTGATGAACTGGTAGGTCACTACCAGCCCTCCCGAGCGAAGAAGTCCGCGGCTTTTTTTAGGATGTCCTTCTCCTCTCGGAGGCGGCTATTCTCGCGCCGAAGCCGGCTCAGCTCCTCGCGTTCGCTCCAACTGAGAGCTTCGTCTGGGGCCTCAGCTCGCACCGCCTCAATCCAGCGACCCAACGTCGACTGGCCCACGTCGAGGTCCCTGGCGGCCTGGGTGATGCTCAGACCGCGCTCGGTCACCAGCTTGATGGCTTCATCTTTGAATTCCGCCGTGAATTTCCTGCGCTTTCGGGGCACGGACACCTCACTTGACTTGCTAACGGAGTGTCCGCCGGCGCGAAGCAAGGTCACAACCTCACCCCGCCCCCAGCTGCGCCCGCACCCGGCTCCGCCCCTCGCCCATCGGCTCCACCAACACCCGCGCCTGGATCCGCTCCTGCAGCCCCACCACGTGGCTGATGATCCCCACCTGGCGCCCCGCGGCCTGGAGCTGCTGGAGCGCGGCCAACGCCGTGTCCAGCGTCTGCGGGTCGAGCGTGCCGAAGCCCTCGTCCAGCAGGAGGGTCTCGACGGGCATCGAGCTGGTCCGCAGGTCTGACAGGCCGAGGGCCAGGGCCAACGACACCAGGAAGGACTCGCCCCCCGAGAGCGTCTTGAGCGAGCGGGTGGTGCCGGGTCGCCACTGGTCCTCGACCACGAACTCCAAGGTCGGGAGACCCGTCTCGGGGTCCCGCTCGGAGCGCAGGCGGTAGCGCTCGTTCAGATGCACGAGGTGCCGATTGGCCTGGACCAGCAGCTGGTTGAGGTTCAGCGCCTGCGCGAACAGCTTGAACCGCTTGCCGTCTCCAATGCCGATCAGGTCGTGCAGGTGCAGCCACACGCCGGCCTCGGCGTTCGCGGCGGCCAGCTCCTGCTCCACCCCGGCGCGAGCGTCGCGGTCTCGCTCGGCGATCTGCAGGGTTGCGCGGGCCTGGTCCAATCCCTCCTGGTGAGCCCCGCGCGCGGTGGCAAGCTCGGTGAGCTCGGGCTCGATGGACGCGGGCGTGGCCGCGTCAGGCAGGCCTGCCGGACGCTGCTCGACGTGGCGTGCCTGCTGGCGGCGGGCAGCCTCTTGGGTGGCCTCGGCCCCCGCCCGCCTCTCCTGCAGCGTCTGCCGCAGGGTGCGACTCTGGTCGAGCCCCTCGGGAGCCAGCCGCCGCTCCACCAACGCAGCCCCGTCGGCCAGCTCCAGCTCGTCGAGCAGGTGCTGCAGCTTGGCATCGTGGGCGACCTGCTCGGTCTGCAGGCTGGCCACTCGCTCACCGAGAGTGCTCTGGCGGGCCCGCGCCGTGGTGACCGCGGCGTCCGCCGCCTCGCGCCCACCCCGGGCCGCGTCCACCGCGCGCTGGAGCGCGTCCACCCGCGCCTCCTGGGACCCCACCAATGCCTCGGGAGCGCTGTCGGCCGGCGGTCGCGGCATCGCTGTCGCGCCGTCGAGGGCGACCGCGGCGTGCCACGCCTGCCGCAGCAGACCCCTGGCTCGCTCAGCCTCCTCCTGGACCTGGCTCAGCTCCTGCGCGCGCGCAGCCGCCCCCTCCCGACGCTGCACTTCGACCTCTCGCGCGCTGGCCAGGGCGTCGACCGCCGCGGTGTGGGCCGCACCGGCCTTCTCGGCCGCCGTGCGGGCCTCGTCACGCGACACCCGCGCCAGCTCCCACGCCCGGCCACGCGTGCGCGCCGCTGCCAGCCCCTCCTCGGCGGGGTCGGTCGCGATCCCGAACGGGGCCAGGTCTGCGGCCAGCGCGGTCCGACGCCGCGTCAGATCGACGCTCTGCTCGTTCAGGACGCTCTGGCGCGCGTGTCGATCCGACGCCGCCTGCTCCAGCCGCGCCTGGTCCTGCTCCAGCTGGGCCTGGGCCTCCGCCAGCGCCTGCTTCGCGACCTCGAACGCCTCGAACGCCGCGCGCTCTGCTGCGATCGCGCCCTCGAGCGCCTCCAGCTGCGCCTGAGCCGCCTGGTCCTCATCGCGCACACCCGCAACCGCCGCCGCGACCTGCTCGGCCGTGGACGCCCCCGCGATCTCGGCCTTCTCGAGCGCCTCGGCTGCGCGATTCGTGGCCACGACAAGCGCGGCGTCGGCCTCTGCCAGCCGCCTCGCGGCCCCCTTCGCCTCCGTGCGCTCCTCGGCCAAGGCCACCTCGGCCGCCGCCCGGGCCAATGTGGCCTGCTCCAGACCCCGAAGGGCCTCCTCTCGCTCCGACCGCGCCTTGCGCACGGCCTGCTCGATCGCCTCGGCCTGGGCGCGCTGGGCGGGATCGTCCACGAAGGGGTGGGCTTCGGCCCCGCACAGCGGACAGGCATCCCCCTCCACCAGCTGCGCGCGCTGCTCTCCCAGGGCGGCGATCCGCTCGAGCGGGACCAACGCGGCCGTACGCGCTGCCAGGGCCTCGGTCGCGCGCGCTTCGACCTGGGTGCACTGCGAAACCCGGTCGACCTGCGGATGGACCGCGTCGCGAGCCACCTGCTCCTCGCCCACCCGATCCACACGCGTGCCCGCCGCCTCGTCCCGAGACCGGACCGCCACCCCAGCCGCGTCGAGCGCCGCAGCCCGCGCGAGCCGTGCCTCGTGCAGTTCCCGCAGGGACGCGACCACCACCGCGGGCTCCCGCTCACCGACCCGCTCACGCAGCGCCTGCCCGGCGGCGTCCAGCGCAGCCTGAAGCGGCACCATCCGCGCCGCCCGATCCGCCTGGTGAGCCTCTCGACGGGCCTCTAGCGCCTCGGTCTTCGAGGTGATGTCCGCCGCACGCTTCTCGTCCTCGGTCCGAGCCTCCGCGAGCGCCTTGCAGGCCTCGACAATCCCAGCCGCTCGCTGCTCGAGCTCGGTCAACACCTCGACCAGAGGCGCGTCTGCTGACAGCGCGGCAAACTGATCCGAGGCTGCCGCGAGGCCCTCGTTCGCCCGCTCACCGCCGGCTGCGGCTGCTCGCGCACGCTCCTCCGCCTCGCCGAACTTGAGCAGGGCCTGCGCCTGGAGCTTGTCGGCAGACCCCTTCTCTCGCTGCGCCGCAACCACCCGCCGCGTGGCGTCGGCCGCCTCGCCCGCTGGACCCCGGAGCGCGCCCAACGCGGCCCCACCCCCCTCGGCCGCCTCCTTGGCTGCGCCCTCCTGCTCACGGGCCCGCTCAGCCTCCTGCACGAGATCTGGGAGCCCGTCGACCACCTCCGTCAGGGCGATCCGGGCAGCGGCCACCCGTCGCGCACCCGCCGCCCTGTCGTCCAGGCACTTGAAGGCCTCGACACAGCGCTCGTGCTCCGCCAGGGCGCCGATCTCGTCCGCGGCCTCCTCCTGGGCGGACGTCGCTGCTACCAGCGCGGTCTGCGCCGTCTGTAGATCTGCCGTGAGCACTCCGCCGCGCAGCAGCCAGTCCCGCCACCCCATGAGCCGCGCGCGATCGGCGTCCATCCGCGTCGCCACGTCCACACCCGCCGTCACGGCGGCGGTCGCCTCGGCCAGCACCTCCGGACTCACGGGCGAGATCGCTTCGAGCCGCGAGCGAAGCCCGGCCAGGCGGCCCTCCCAAGCACCGCGCATCCGGGCCGCCCGATCGCCCAGCCGCTGGTAGATCGCCGTGTCGGTCAGCCGCTCGAGGATCGCCGCCCGCTCCTCGGGGTCGGCGTGGAGCATCGCGTCGAAGTTCCCCTGGGCCAGCAGCATCGACCGCTCGAAGTCGTGCGGCGTGAACCCCTCCAGCACCCGATCGAACTCCGGCTGGACCACCTTGCTCCGGTGGTCGGACACTTCGAGGGCCCAGGCCCCGTCGGGCCCGCGCCGCTCCAGCGACCGTGCGGTGGCCTGCATCCGTCCATCGGCGTTGTTCCGCGCGCGGCGGGCCATCCAGGTGGCCCGGTACCGGACCCGTGCGCCCGACTCCCACTTGCTGAACTCCACCATCGCCTGGGCGTTGCCCTCGCCTCGCGACATCACCTGCTCGGCCACAGCTTTCTCGTTCCGAAGGGCGCCGAGCCGCGGCGTGGTCCCGAACAAGGCCAGGCTGATCGCGTCCATCAGGGTCGACTTTCCAGAGCCAGTAGGCCCCTGGATCAAGAACAGGCTCGCGCCGTTCAGGTCGGCGTCCAGGTCGACCGTCTGCTCGCCGTATAGGCTGTTGAGATTGGTCGCCCCAATCCGGTGTAATTTCACGATGCCCTCCCGCGCGCCTGCTCGATCATCGCCTGAAAGTCGTCATCGGTGGCGCTACAGAGACTGGCGAAGGCGCGGTTCAGCGCTTCGGTTTCGGTCAAGCCTCGGGCACGGCAGAGCGTGGCGAATACCTCCGCCGGATCGAGGTCGTTCAGCGCCGGCGGCGGGGCGTCCTGTTCCCCCATCTCGACCGCGGTCGCGCGCTCCTGGCGCAGCTCCACCAACGCGGGACGCGCTCCCTCGGCGAAGCCCACGAGCGCGTCGTGCAGCCGCGCCATCAGGTCTGAGGGCAGGGCGTCGGTCACGGCCCGACAGAACAATAGCGGGGGCAGCGCCTCGGTCCAGGTCAGCGTCCCGATCTGTGCGATCAGCGCGTCGGGAGCCGCACGCAGCTCTCTCAGCGCCCGCGGAGCCGGGACCTCGACCGGTGTGACCGTCGCGACCGCCTGTGGATCGGGGTCGAGCTCGACCACCAGCACCTTGCGCGGACTGGCCGCCTCGGGGAGCGAGAACGCGATCGGGCTGCCGCAGTACCAGGCCCGCCGATCGGGGCCCACGGGATAGGCCCGGTGGATGTGACCGAGGGCCGCATACTGGATCCTCGAATCGAATACAGTGACCGGCAACCCATCGATCTGGCCCACCTGGTGAATCTCGTGGGGGTAGTCCTCGCGACGGGCGGTGCCCAGGGTCAGATGCCCGGTGGCCACGATCGGCAGGCCCGGCCAGCGCTCTCGGGCCCGCTCGACCAGCCGGGTGTATAGCGCCGAGAAGCGCTCGGTAAACTGCGCGCGGACCGCGGCGTGATCGAGGTCGGTGGTGCGCACGCCCAGGCGGAACTCGTGCACATAGGGCACCGCCAGGGCCACGGCGCGGACCTCGCCGGATCGATCCTTCAGCGGCAGCACACACCGCTCCCACGACTCCTCCGACGCACGAATTCCGCCCACCACATGGACGTCCAGCGCCGCCAGCACCTCCGCCGGGGCGTCGAGCCGCGACGCGCTGTCGTGGTTGCCACCCACGATCACCACCTGGGCTACGCCAGTCTGGGCCAACCGACCCAGAAACCGGTAGTACCGCCCCTGTGCGTCGGCCGAGGGCTGCATCGAGTCGAACACATCCCCAGCCACGATCAGCGTGTCGATCTCACGCTGGGCCAGCTCTGTTTCGAGCCACGTCAGGAAGGCGTCGTGGTCGGGCCCTCGAGACGTAGCCCCATGGTGGACACCGAGGTGCCAGTCCGAGGTGTGCAGGATTCGCATGCCATCTCCTGTGGGGCTGACCGCTAACTACTGGCCCACAGCACGTCTCCCAAGCCGGACGCGCGCTGCACCCGCCGCTCCAGACCGCGCCGTAGCACTCCCTCGTCCGAGACCACCGTGACCCGATCGGTGGCACGGGTGACCCCAGTGTAGATCAGCTCCCGGGTCAGAATCGGGGAGGGCGTCTCGGGCAGCACCACCAGGACGTCGGCGAACTCCGAGCCCTGGCTCTTGTGGATCGTCATCGCGAACACGGTCTCATGCTCCGGCAGCCGGACCGGAGAGAGCCACGACACGGTCCCTCCGTCTGCGGGGAAGGCCACTACCCACTCGCCCGCGTCGTCGCGCACGACGATCCCGACGTCGCCGTTGAACCGGCGCACGCTGTAGTCGTTGGTGGTGACGATCACGGGCCGACCGAGCCACCAGCTCCCCGAGGGCTCGATCAGGCTGGCGTCGGCTAGAAGCTCCACGATCGCGTCCCCGACGCCCTTCACGCCGGAGCGGCCCCGCCGATGGGCACAGAGCACCCGGAAGCCGTCGAACCGTCGAAGCACGTCGGCGTGCAGCTCCTGCAGCGTCTCGCCCGGACGGGGGCCCGCTCGCAGTCGCTCGAGGTAGGGGCGGTATCCCTCGACCGCCAACCGGGCGGCGGCTCTGGGCAGTCGACCGCGTGGGTCGGACTCGAGCCGGCCCAGGGTGCCGCCGCTCTGGCCCTCGGCATCCGGTGTAAGGAGCCCAGGCTCGCCAGCTCCCCAGAGCGGGAGCGCGGCGATCGCGTCGTCGATCCTCGACGAGACCGCCGCCGCCGCG
>JBLFXJ010000408.1:0-6803 GCA_047609825.1 Myxococcota bacterium | reverse complement strand
ACGGCCCGATCACGCCCATGCCTGCCGCCAGTCCCGTCGGAACGCCGGCGCACGGTGCGGGCAGCGTAGCGGCCCCACCCTGGGCCGAGCCGATCAGCACCACATCGCCACCCGGCGTCAGGCCCTCCACCGACATGCCCACCGTGCCCGGGCACGCGCCCGACACCGCGATCGATTGTGCGCTCGCCACTCCGAGGACCGCCAACATCACCACCATCACATCCTCCGGGTCGCCGCCCACTTCAGGTTGAGGTCCAGTCTGCTCGTCTGCGAACCGGCCCGAGTGCAGCGCAGGATGCCTGCGCAGATCGGGCCGGCCCTTGACTCGGGCCTTGACCTTCAGGTCGAGGTCCAGTCTGCTCGTCTGCGAACCGGCCCGAGTGTAGCGCAGGATGCCTGCGCAGATCGGGCCGGTCGTTGACTCGGGCCTGGACTGAATCATGCCCGTCAATGGATCGTGACGTCACAGGGTATCCCCATATGGTCCTCAGCCGAGGAGGCAGCTCACAGGCGGCCGCCGTCGCCGAGACCTTGCTCGATGCGCCGAAGGCCCCCAGCTGTTGCATCCGGTGTACTGGACAGACGGCGCCGCCGGACTCGTCTCGGCCGCCACCGTGAACACGGCGAAACCTGAGGCCGTCGCCTGGTCGGTCATCGCGCCGCACTTCTCCCACACCGAGGGCACGCCCGCCCCCGCGGCCAAGGCCAAGGCCGAGAAGGAGATGCTGACCCGAGCCGTCTGGCTGGCGGGACAGGTCCAGACAGCGGGTGATGCCGGCCGCCCGCCGGGGACGGTCGCCAACTCTACCGAGAACAACATCGGCACTTGGTTCGCGCTCAATCAACGCCGCGAAGAGCCACGGGACAGCGGGCGACGGGTCCCTGGCCGATGCCGCCGACGCGATCGAGCTGGCCCTGTCGGACCTGTTCGTCGACGAAGAAGGCTGGTTCATGCAGGGCGTCGACGACCACGGCCTGGCGTCCGACGTCATCGGAGGCTGGGGGGCGCAGTACCTGGGAGCCATCGGCAACCTCGGCGGCGCCCGGCGCGCCCTGGCGATGAACCTGGGCCTGATGTCGGTCTCCGGGCAGTCCTCGTCCATGCATGGACTGGCGAACGTCTCCGGCCCCTGGACCCCGTCGGTCGAGTTCACCGCGCAGCACATCGCGGCCGGCGGCCCGGGATCGGAGACGTTGCTCCAGGAGATCCTGAGGTTGGAGACCAGTACGTCCAGGTTCCTCGGCAGCCCGGACGACTTCGTCTCTGGGGACAGCCTCAACAAGAGCGCGAACGGGCTCTCGTCGACCGCCTGGGTGTGGATCGCCCTGGACGGTGGTGTGCTCGACGACATCTGAGGCCCCCGCGGCGAGGACCGGCAACACAAGGTCGCTCTCCGGTGCATCCCGGACATCCTGCCCTCTCGTCAGGCCGTCCGGTCGATGCGCTGGGCCCGGTACGTGTTCGAACAAGGGCGCCCCGCTCACGCGGGCACCACTGGGGTGGAGTCCGCCCCGGCGGAGAGGCGCCGGCCTCGGTGTGGCTGCCTCCGACCGGCGCGCTGGGCCCGCCGCATCCGTGCGCCCGAGCTGCTACAGGGCGGCATGGACGACGCTTCCGACCTGAACACCCGCATGGCTGCCGTGGCCGACCGGCTGCGCGCCATCGTGGATGAGCTCGACGCCCACCCGGACATCGACCTGAAGACGGGCCGGGTGCACTTCCCGGTCCCGGACGCCTTCCTGAAGATCCAGGAAGACCGCTACAACATCCGCTTCGGACCGGGCGCCCGCGCCTTCTACAACCAGTGCAACGGCTGCGACATCGAGTGGGTCCACCGTGGCGAGCCCTACATAGACGGGCGCATCCAGATCATCCCGCACACTCAGGTCCTGGCCGGCTGGAGCGCAGAGACCCCCGAGTGGCACAACGACCTGTGGTTCGACTTCATGACCCCCGAGCAGCAAGCGCCGCTCAAGAAGCTCAAGCCGTTCGACTACCCGGGCTACGACGACAGCTGCTGTGCGTGCTTCATCGAGCAGGACGGCGTGATCGACGACGCGCTGTGCTTCCACTCTGTCGACAACGGGCGGCTTCCGCTGCACATCGGCCTCGAGCGCTACCTCGAGCTGTTGCTGCAGACGCGCGGCATGGCCTTCTTTGCGCGCTTCACCGAGCCGGTCGACAAATACATGGCACCGACGAGGGACACGTTCATCGCCAACCTCGCACGCCTGTTTCCGGACGTCGATCCGGCCCCGTTCAAGCCGCCCGAAGCCACGTAGAAAGCACTATGCTTCCAGCCGGATCTCGAAGTCCTTGGATTCGAGCGCCGGAAAGGCTGACGAGCCCGCCAACACGGCGACGCCCTGTCCGGTGATGCCGCACCCGCCCAGGTCCAGCCATCGCACGCAGGCCAGCCGGGACGACCGCGCCAGTGCCGCCGCCCCCACATCGCCGATCGGGCAGTCCGCCAGCGACAGCGCCTCCACCCCCTCGAGCAGCGGTCCCTCGGCCAGCGCCGCCGCCCCCGCCGGGCCGATCGCGTTGAATGCGAGGTCGAGGTGGGTGAGTGCCCCGAGGGCGTCGCTCGCCGCCAGTGCCGCGGCCCCGGCGTCATCGATGGCGCAGGAGAACAGGTCGAGCCGCCGCAACGTGGTGGCGGTAGCCAGGACCCCCAGGCATGCGGCGCCCAGCGTTGCCCCGTGCAGGTTGAGGCGCTGCAGCTCGGACAGCCGCAGCAGGGCGTTCATGCCGACGGCGTCCATGCCGCATTCACCCAGATCCAGTCGCTGGAGCGATGCGAAGGCCGGCGCGTAGCCAAGTGCCTGCACCCCAGCTGCGGTGATCGCGTTGCTCGACGCGCCCAGCTCGCGAAGCGCGGTGAGGTGCGGCGAGGTCGCAAGGGCAAGGAGCCCCTCGTCGTGAAACGCGTTGTGTTGCAGCTGTAGCGCGCGCACGCCAGCCAGCGCCCGCCAGGTCGCAAGCTCGAACAGGTCGGCGTCCCAGAGACCGCAATAGCCCAGCCACAGCGTGTGCAGCTCGCCGACCCTGGCGGTCCGCACCAGCTGCTTCATCGGTCCATGCCCCAAGCCCGTGATCCCCACGCAGGCAGCCTGGAAGACATGCGGACTCGCGAGCAAGGCCACGGCGTCCATGGAGCGCTGATCGAGGTACAGGCTGCGAACCAGCGACCATCCCAACGGCGGCGTGCCATCGGCCTCGAGGCTGCGGCACCACCGGTCCGGAGCTCGACGCATGTCGTCGGGCCAGCTGGCGAGCGCAGCCTCCGCCGCATGCAGCCAGGTGGCATCCGGGGGGCTGCGATCGATCGCCTCGCACAGCGCCTCCCAGACGTGATGCGAAGGGGGCGCCTCTTTCTTGGGCAGCGAAGGACCGATCACGGATCATTCCCGGATGGCCTGGCCTAACCTGCCATCGATGCACCGTACCCGGCCGACGGCCGGTGCTGTACCGGTGTACCGGCGAGAGGGCAGGATGGCCGGGATGCACGAGCGAGGGGTCTTGCCCTACTTGTCCCCTTCAGCGGATCGAGGAGCAGGCCGAGCCCGCCGCACAGCGTGAACGAGACGGCGATCCGCACATCATCGGCGCAAGCGAGCCCATCGCGCACCACGTGTGTTGCAAGACAGCTTCTGGCCGTCGGGTGACCCAACAAGTTTGGGCGTGAAGCTCAGTCCATCGGACTCACCGCGCTCGTCGCGGTCGGGGAACTCGATCCTCGGAACTCGAACGCATAGGCACGGGCGGTGGTCGAGCCGTCGTCGACATCGATCAGCATCAGGCCTGCCCGGTCACTTGCGGCCAGTCGCGTGCCATCCGGAGAAAAGGCCACCGCGCAGAGTTGCGCCGGCAAGGTGACGATCGGCGACGCACAGCCCATCGAGATCACGATGCAGGGTGAGTATCTGCCGCCGGTGCCCACCCCGTGATCGCACGTGCGTCGACCCTGTCGTGGCTCGTGCTCGGCGCGGGCTGCGGGCCGGAGTTCGGGTGGTTCGACCCGACCCTCGGACGGCCAGCAGCCCTCCGAGGGCCGAGGAATGCACTTCGGTAGCCCACGAAACACGGTGCGCTGGCACGGGCGTCTCGCAGTGAAGCGTGGGTGCGGATCAGAGATTCGCAGTCGGCGTGATCTCTCTGATCAAATCAACAAGGGTTCCTAGAGTTCGGGCCTCATCGTAGTGTTGGACCAACGCGGCGGCCTGATCGGTCCTGCCTCCGTCTTCCCCGGCCGCGGCCCGAGCTTCCGGATCGAGGTCTTCCATGAGGAACGCGAAGTCCTCGTCGGACATCTCCTGCACGGCTCGGCGGACTTTTCGGCTCGTGTACATTCGTGGGTCTCCCTGCGCGTCAATCATTGCGCGACCCATTCTCGCCGGGCGGCAGCAGCAGGCTGGCCAGCCGGAGCACGAACACCTCGGGCCGGAGCCGGCCGCCCGTCCGCTGCGCCACGGCTGCTTGAACCGGATGCACGCCCGGCCGTCCTCGTGGACCGACAGGCGCTGCGGTGACTCCGCCACCCGCGCGGTGTAGCGCACCAACCGCTCGCATCCGCGGCGGTCGTCCGCGGCCACGGTGACGCTGGCGTGCACCTCGAGCCCCGCACAGCGCGCCACCCACCGCCGGTACCTCATGGTCCGGGTACGAAGTGCGCGTCTACGACGGCCTGGAGGCCGGCGGCCGCTCCCGCCAGCGCGGCGATGGTCACGAGCATGTTTCCCCCTCCGCATCTCCGTTGCCCAACGCTCCAGGCCACGGGTAACGGCACGGTTGCGCAGGTCGGCTGACGGCACCGGATGCGCGTCACTATTGTCTGAGCCAGCCTGGCGGATCTGGCATACCGGCTCGTATACTGCCGGCGCCGGCCGTCCTGCCGACCCCCAACCGAGGGAACGCCTTGTGCCACGTCGCCCGCTGTCGTCAGTCGCGTTCGTGCTGTGCGCCATGGCCTTCGTGCAGTGTGGCGGAAAAGACGGAGGAAGTGGTGGAGGCGGCGGGGACACCGGTGACCTGCCGACCCCTGCGACCACGGATTCCGACGGAGACATGGACACGCCCTGCATCGAAGAGACCGTGGAGTTCGTCGACTGGATGGCACCCGGGACCTTCGGTGCCGGACGGTCGCTGCACGTGGGCGTGACGGATCTGGACGGCGCGGAGATGCCGCTCGAGTTCCAGGTCACCTACCCCGCACTGCTCGACGGGGAGGACACACCGCTCGCCGGGGGCGGACCGTTCCCGGTGATCTTCTTCGAACACGCTTACGGGGCGGACTACCTCAACTCTGACTGGCTGCTCGACCGGCTGGCGAGCCGCGGGTTCGTAGTGTTCTCGGCCGCACACAATGGCGCGTGGGACTCGGCCGGAGACTGGTGGGGCGACCACGCTGTCCTGTTCCTCGCGACCCAGGAGCTCGCCGCGTCGTGGAACGCTGCAGATTCGCCGTTCGTCGGGGCGCTGGACCTGGAGACCACGGCGTTGATGGGGCACTCTCACGGCGGAGGCGCGGCCCTGCAGGTGATGTCGGACCTCGAGGCCGACGCGGTCGTGCTCATCACCACCCGGCCGAGCCTGGACGGTGCGTACTGGCGCTACCACGAGGTGTACGACGGCATGCCGCCGATGCTGAACATCGTGGCGTCCCGGGACGAGGATGGAACGACCGCGTACGGCACGAGCGTCGCGGTGTACGAGGCGGTGACCCGGCCGCGATTCATGGTGACCGTGGAAGGCGCCAGCCACTACACGTTCACGGACGAGGCCTCGATCGCACCCTCCAACATCGAGCGGGAGGACGGACAGATCGCAGGCGGGTCGGGCATCATCGCCTTCCTCGAGTACCTTCTCCACGACGACCGGCGGGGCCTGCACGGCCTGCGGGGCGACGTGGCGCTGTACGAAGGCGGCGCTCCCAGCCGGCTGCAGTCCCATCCGGCGGGCGCATGGGTCATCGACGACTTCGAGAACACCGTCTCTGCCGAAGGCACCGCCATCGCCGGGATCGATGGACAGACCTTCGTGAACGGCTTCATGGGCGACACGGCGACCTCGTTCGAGGAAGGCGTGGGGCTGCTGGTGGCCGAGATCGAGGCCCTGTCCGAGGCCGGCGACCGGGTGCTCTTCTACCAGGACGCCTCACGCGGAACCGATGCCTACATCGAGGCGCTGACCCGCGTGGACCGCGAGCTCACCGTGCTGACGGACGACGCGGCCTTCGAGGCGGCACTCGCCGACCCGTGGGACCTGGTGGTCGCGACGCAACAGGACGGCAACGTCAGCGACGTGCGCCCCTTCGACAGCGCGCTCGCGGCAACCATCTGCGGAGGTGGCAAGGCGATCTTGAGCGATTTTCGGCACGCCTCGGCGACCGCGGCCGCGACGTTTGCGTGCGCCGGTGCGGCGTTCGACGGCACGACGAACTGGACGCGGATGACGGGCACCGGCAGCCTGTTCAGCGGCGACATGCAGGTGCAGAACCCGGGCTGGGGCGTGTTCAGCACCGGACTGTGGACCACACAGACCGTGTTCGCGACCAACGACCTCGTCACGGAGGGCGTGCCGGATCCGAGTCAGGGCCCGTGGGGGCCGGTCGAGGTTTCTGGGCTCGAGACCTTCGCGGAGATCGACGCGCTCGATGCATCCAGGGCGCTCTACATGCCGACTCAGGCTCTGGAATTGGCGTGGCAGGAGCCTGGGCAGGTGCGTTGGGATCTGGGCGACCCTGTAGACGCGACCGCGTGGGGCGTGGTGGCGCTGCGGGTGCTTCAGATCCACGACGACC
>JBLFXJ010000407.1:0-6837 GCA_047609825.1 Myxococcota bacterium | reverse complement strand
TTGCGGACGGCACGGTGAAGGCGCGGGTCGCGCCGGAGCGCCAGCGGCGGCGTGAACTTGCCGGCCACAGCGATCCGATCCACCTCGGATGCGGAGATTCCGCCGATGCGGAGCACTTCGTCGATGGCATCCCATGGGAATGCCCTCGAGCGTGGTGTGCGATCGAGCCGCGCCTGGTGAGCGACTGCGACCAGCCGGTCGTCCTCTACCAGAGCAGCGCCGGCGTCCAGCCCATCGGCCACGCCGAGGATGTGCATCCCGTCCTCCTCGAATCGATCCACTCGCACCAGCGTCTGCTAGGCGTGCGCTCCGGCTCGAACTCCGCCATACTAACCACCTTCCCCGACGCTGCCGTGCGCCTCCTCTCCTGCCTCCTCCTCGCGAGCCTCTCCGCGTGCGCCCACCGCGCTCCGCGCCCTCCCGGGCCGTTCGCACCGCTCGGGCGAGATGCCCGGCTGCGCCCGCCTCCCGCGGAACCGTCAGCCGCCCCAGTTGCCGCCGCGAGGCCGGCTCAGCGCCGCTACTCCCTGGGCGACGAAGTGGCTGATGCCGCCAGCTTCTACCTGCACCACTCCCCGAGCGGGTTTCGCAACGACTGCAGCGGCTTCGTGTGCGCTGCCTTCGACCGCGCGGGCATCGAGATGGGCGGCAGCACCCGCACTCTGTGGGATTCAGCCAAGCAGGCCGGCGCCATCCACCACCGCAAGCGCCCTTCACCCGGTGACATCGCATTCTTCGACAACACCTACGACCGCAACCGCAACCGCCGGTTCGACGATCCCCTGTCGCACGTCGCTGTCGTGCTCGAAGTGCAGCCGAACGGGACGATCTTGCTCGCGCACGCCGGCACTGGGAAGGGGCGCACCACCTTGACGATGAACCTCACCGAGCCGGGCACCCACGTCGAAGAGGATGGCACCTTGCTCAATGACTGGCTGCGCCGCCGCCGCGACGACGACCCGGCCGGCGGCAAGTACCTCGCCGGTGAGCTGTGGCGGGGCTTCGCGACGCCAGACGCCTTCGACTGAAACCCTCAGCCACCCACCGACGTCATCGCGCCCTCGAACGCGCGGAAGGCGCCGGGCAGGTGTGCCTCGTGACCCGCCACCTTGCCCCACACCATCACCCGCAAGGCCTGCTCAAGCGCAGTATCGCTGGCGCCGTCCCGCAACAGATCGCGCAGCGATGGCGTGCCGTCGCGACTCAGGCAGGTGCGCAGATGACCGTCCGCCTGGACCCGCAGCCGGTTGCAGGTGTGGCAGAAGTGCTCGGTCATAGGCGAGACGAACCCGATGGTCTGACCGGTCTCGCGCACGGTCCACAGCACGGCAGGGCCTCCACCGGCGTGGGTCGAGGCGGGCTCGAGAGTCCAGCGCTTCGCCAATCGCTCGCGAATCACCTGCGCCGGCAGGTGGCGCCTGCGCTTGCCGGTCGCATCCCACGGCATGTACTCGATGAACCGCACGACAGTGTCGTCGGCGTGTGGCGCGAAGTGCTCGAGCATGGCCTCGATGTCACACTCGTTCTCACCCGCCACGACCACGCAGTTGAGCTTGATCGGGGTGAGCCCGTGCGCGCGCGCGGCCTCGATACTCGCGAGCACCCGGCTGAGATCTCCACCGCGGGTGAGCGCCGCGAACCGGGCCGGGTCGACAGTGTCGATAGAGATATTCACGCGGCGAAGCCCGGCAGCAGCGAACGCCTCGGCCTTCTTCGCGAACACGTGGCCGTTGGTGGTCATCGACAGGTCGTCGATGCCGGGGATCGCCGCGATCGCCGCTACGAGCTGCTCGAGGTCGCGCCGGACCGTGGGCTCGCCGCCGGTGAGGCGGATCCGGTGCACGCCCATGCCAGCGAACGCCCGAACGATGCGGACGATCTCCTCGTACGACAGGATGTCGCGCCGGTGCAGCCAGGTGAGGCCCTCGGCCGGCATGCAGTAGGTGCAGCGGTAGTTGCACCGGTCCGTGACACTCACGCGCACGTAGGTGTGCTGCCTCCCGAATCGATCGACGAGCGGCCCGGTCGTCGGGCGCTCGAGGTTGGCGATCGGGTCGGGCAGGCTCACGCTTCCCTGGCCTCGAGTCGCGCCCGAACCCGGGCCGCGACATCTGCGAACGCGACGGCGGAGGCATCATCGCCGAGGGCGATGGGCAGTCCGGCATCGCCGCTCTTGCGGATGGCGGTGCGAAGCGGGATCTGGCCCAGGAGCTCCGTGTCGAATCGGGAGGCCGTGCGCGCGCCGCCACCCTCCCCGAAGATGGGGTCACGTGTGCCGTCCGGCAGCTCATAGTAGGCCATGTTCTCCACCAAGCCGAGCAGCGGGACATCCAACTTCTGGAACATCGTGATGCCGCGCACCGCATCGCCCAGCGCCACCTCCTGCGGCGTGGTGACGATCACCGCGCCTGCGAGATCCACCGCCTGGATGAGTGTGAGCTGGGCATCCCCCGTGCCCGGAGGAAGATCGATCAGCAGTACATCGAGGCCGTCCCAGCGCGCCTGCTGGAGGAACTGTCGCACGGCCCCCATCACCATCGGGCCGCGCCAGATCATCGCCTCGTCGGGCTCTACCAGCATGCCCATGGACAGGCAGCGCACCCCGTAGGACATCACGGGCAGAATCTTCTCGGAGTCGCGATCGACCATCGGGCGGCTGTGCACGTTCATCATGATCGGGACGCTCGGACCGTAGATGTCGGCGTCGAGGATGCCTACCGACCAGCCAGACCGCTGCAGCGCGACAGCGAGGTTGGTGGCGACGGTACTCTTGCCAACGCCGCCCTTGCCCGACGCTATCGCGACCACGTGCCGCACCCCCTCCAGCTGCTTCTTCTGGATCGGCCCACCATGGGGGGCCATCCCGGGCCCGGTCATCCCGGGCACCGCATCGGGCTTGCGCGCCGGCGGAGGTGTGGATGCCGGCGCCGCACGCTCCGGCACGGCGCCCCCGTGGAGCGCATGCAGCCGCCCCGTGAAGCCCACCGCGGCCAGGTTGGCCTCGAGCGCCGCAATCATGCCCTTCCGGTCGTGCGGAGCATGGGCTGACTCGAACATCAGCTCGCACTGCAGATCGCCATTCGGCCGGACCTTCGCCGCGCTCACCATGCCGGCGAGCCAGATGCTCCGGCCGGACACTGGGTCGCGAACACGGCTCGCCGCAGCCTTCAGCATCGCCAACGGATCCATGCTCATCACTCCTGGGGCGGACCCTACCGCTATCCCGGCGCCCCTCCCCGGGCCGAGCGTTGTCACCACTGGCGCGCGTAGGCTACGGTGACGTGGTCCCGAGGAGAGCATGCCCGCGCTCGTGCTGTGGCTCATGATGCTGCCCGACGTAGCGGCCGCCTTCCCTGAGACGGTGGCGCCGTCGGGCATGGTCGACCAGGACGGCGAGGTCGTGCTGGATCCGGCGCTGCTCGGCGCGTCGTGGCAGCAGCTGGTGAAGGAGCTCGGCACGGCCGTGTCGAACAAGCCGATCACACCGGCCGCTACCCTCGGACTGTACGGCTGGGAGGTCGCGGTCTGGAGCCAGTTCTGGTTCATCCAGGCGAGAGACCGGGGCGGTGAGCCGAGCCCATGGGACCGCTCCTGGGCGGACGAGAATCCCCCCGAGTACCTGGTGGTGCCCACGATCGGCATGCGCAAGGGGCTCCCCCTGTCCACCGAGGCCGGGTTCAACGTCGGCTGGATCGCGAACAGCAGCACGGGGGTGGTGTCGGGGTACGGCCGGGTGGCCGTGCTCGAGGCCTACCGACCCGCGCCCGATCTCTCCCTGCAGATCGGGTACAGCGGCTACGTCGGCAACGACGAGATGGAGCTGGGCGTGCTCGACCTTGGCATCACCCTGGGCACCACCGCGCTCACGGGCACGATCCCCGGTGTGAGCGACGCCGAGATCTCGCCGTGGGTCAACTTCACGACCCTCCGCATCAGCGCATCGCCGCGCGGCATCGACGAGGCCGTGCTGCAGGACATCGGGGCCGCCGCGTACAAGCGAGGCACCGAAGAAGATCTCGAGGCGCCCCTGGTGGTGCCTCAGATCGGCGCGGGCCTGCAGGTTGTGGCCCAGTCATTCCACGTCCGCACCGTGATCACCTGGGCGCCCGCCACCATCCCCACGGTGTCCGCCGGCATGGGCTTCACCTTCTGAGCGTTGCCGCCCTCGCGCTGGCGACGCTGCTGTTGCCGTCTGACGCGCTGGCGGGTCCCGCTCAACGGATGGTCGTGGAGGCGTCCGTCGACGCCGACCTGCGCACCGTGCGCGGGACGGTGCACACAGAAGGGCTCGACGATGCCACCTGGCTCGACGCGCTGAGCCGGCTCCCCGGCGCACCCAACGACCTTCAGCTGTTCCGCACGTTCCCGGGCCGCCCATCCACCGGCGAAGTGCACTGGACCGTGACCGATGATGGGTTGGTGTTCGAAACCCGGTTGCCTCGCAGGTACGGCGCGATCGGGGCCACTTCCCACGGGCTGATGGCGAACGGCGGTTGGTACCCACAGCCGGTGACTGAGTCCAGCGCGCTCCCTCTCGTCGAGTGGGAGGTGACCGTGCACCTTCCGCCAGGTGCGGTGGGAGCCGTGGGAGACAGCGTTGGGACCGACACTGTGCACTGGCGGGGATTCGCCGACCGCGCGGCGTTGGCGGTGTTGCCACGGGGGCAGGTCACCGTGCTGGAGGGCGCGGGGTGGCAGGTGGACCTGGTGCACCGTCGGCGCCACATGGTGCTCCGCACGCAGCTCGCGCTTGAGCTCGACCGTTCAGGCTTGGAGGGCCGCTCGATCCATGCCGCCGCCGTCGTAGGTCCGCTGCGGCGCCGCCTCGTGCGCGCCGGACCCGGCCTCGCCTACATCAGCGACCGCGCATTCCGCCTCACGCCTGGCCTGTACCGGTTCCACCGGGTGGCGGTCACCCGCGGCGTACTCGCAGCGCTCGTGCCGAGCCCCGACCCATTCCTCCGCGACATCGGTGGCGCCGGACTCTCGACCGCCCATGCCGACGCCCTGCGGGGCGATGATGCCGACCGACTCCTCCGACGTTTCTCTTGGGTACCTCTGGTGAACGGGCTGCTGTCGAGCGGGCGGATGCCATTCTACAGCGACGTGCTGGAGCTCACCCACCCCGCCGATCCGGTCCGCGACGACCTCGCCGAGGTGCTCACCCCGTTCACGCCGGGCACAGTGGTGGCGGCCCAGCTCGATGACGCCTTCGGCCCCGGCACCTCCGTGGCGGTCGGGCAGGTCCTGCTCGATGACGGCGCGCTGTCGCCGCGGATCGGCATCGCCCCCGGGTGGGTCGACCGCTGGCGCGTTCCCTACCCGAGACAGGACTACACGCTGACCGTGGGCGACGACCGGGTCTCGGTGGAGCGGAGCGCCCCCATCGACGCGCCCGACGAGACGGTCGTGGTGCGCATCGACGGCGTCGACCACGTGCGCACCGGCCCACCTGGCGCATGGACCATCCCCCTCGACACGCCTCCGCACCGCGTGGTGCTCGACCCGGCCGGTCACATCGGGCAGACCTCCCGAATTGGCGACGCCTGGCCTCGCCGGTACACCGTGACCGCCTCGGCCGGGATCTCCAGCATCAACCTCACCCGGCTGCAGCTCTCCGGCTCTGCGTGGACCTCGATCCGCCGCCAGTGGGACACGCGCAACCTGTGGACCGGTGCCGTCTCCACCAACCGCACCACCCTGGTCCGCGCCTCGGCCGGCTACCGCCGCAAGCTGGGCGCTCTGCTCGACGGATGGACCCGACGCCTCCGCACCGGCGGCAGCATCGGCGTCTCGGTGTGGAGTCCTTGGTACGCCGACGTGGACGTGACCCAACCCGGCGTAGATGCGTCCACATTCCTCACCTGGGACGACCGGGTATCCGGCGACTTCCCCCTCCGCGGCAAGCGGGGAACGCTGTCGGGAGAGGTTGGCGTGGTGCCCGCGACCGGCGCCACGTGGACCCAAGGAGGCGTGGCGGGTGCGGCCCTGGTCCCGCTTCATCCGAGGCATGTCGTCGCGTTGCGCCTCGACGGCGACATCGCCCGCTCGGATGTGCCCCACCGTCTGTTGGCCGTGGGCAACCCGGGCGTGATGGTGTCGGTGCCCGCGCTCCCCGCATGCGGTGAGGGGCAGACCTTCTCGCGGGCGGAGCCATGCGCCCGGCTAGCCGATCTACGCGGGCTGGCCGGTCTGGAGTACCGGATCGCGGTGCTGCGGAACGCCTCGGTGCCCCTCGGTCTGGGCTGGGGAAGCGAGCTCCAGCTCGCGCTGGGCGTCGAGAGCTTGGCGGCACGCCTCGTGGACGGAGGCCCGGCCTGGGCCACCGGCGCGACCCTCGGCCTCACCGGCGTTGGGGACGTGCTCGGGGCCGAGCCGATGCTTCTCGGCGTCACCGCAGGCTGGCCACTGGCGTGGGATGGCCTGGACGAGGTGGCCCGCACAGCCGTGCCGGAGCTCTACGTCCGCTGGGGCCAGCGATTCTGACCACGTCTCAGCGATTCGACCACCGGAGCACGAGGCTGGACAGCACCTGCTTCGGGTTGCCATCGTCGCGCTCACGCGAGCCATCCCACGTAAACACCCTGCGGCCGCGTTGAATCCACACGGTGGAGCCATCCAGCGCGAACACCTCGCCGCTGGTGTCGGGGGGAGCGCGCCCGGTGACCTCCGTGCACAGCCGTGCGACATCGGAGGCACGCGCCGGCAGCTGCCCGCGGGCCTCCTCGATGCACGTGCCCGTGAGCACCGGGGTTCGATGCAGCGCGAGCACCTCACACAGCGGCTCGCCCCATCCCACGGCGACCACCTTGCTGTTCGCGCGTCGGAGATCGGGCC
>JBLFXJ010000406.1:0-6844 GCA_047609825.1 Myxococcota bacterium | reverse complement strand
CCTCGTAGTGGTCGATCAAGCGCACCGCGCGCGCGCTCGGCCCGTACACCAGCTCTCCATGAACGTCTCCGGCGCCGTCGGGGACCAGCGCCGGATACCCCGCCGGCATCACCCACAGGGACCCGCGCACCCTCGCCTCGGCCCGCCGCAGCCCCCGGAGCAACCCGGCCTGCGCCCCCCGCGCGGTGAGCGTGCCGTACACGAACAGTGGCAGGGCGTCGGTGCCACTCATGCGTCGTGCTCCAGGAACCCCTCCAGCGCCTCGATCAGGGGCACCAAGCGCGCGTGTAGCTCTTGCTCCTCCGGCGATGAACGAAGCTGATGGAACAAGCGCTCAGCGAGCACGACGTGCCGGCCCACCCCGATCGCGATCTCGAGGCTCTCCAGGATCGGCACCAGGGTTCGGAACGGCAATCCGCCGCTCGCACGTCGGCACGGGATCCAGCCCTGACTGACCGCGAACCGATCCAGCACCTGCAGCGGATCTCCGAGGCGACGGCCAGCGAATCGGACCTCCCACGCGTTGTGTCGGAGCACCACCTCGACCCGATCCGAGCGCACACGGTGCAGGAGGAGAAGGGCGGTCACCAGGCAAGGATACGGTGCGTGCATGATCGTGCGGAGCCGCAGGCTGCGAGCATCCGGAACGCTCCGGGGCTGGGGCTCACCCGGATGCATCAACCCACCGTGGACCAGCTCTGCCCGCCGCGCCAGATCCGGAAGGGCAACATCGGGCCCGTGCGTCGCGGCGCGAAGCATCCGGTTGACCGCGGCGAGGCCGCCCTGCAGCTGAGCCAGTGATGGGGGCAGGCAGATCACCAGCCCAGGCTGCTCCCAGCAGTCGAGGAACGGTTCAGGCAATCCGAACAGTTCGCTGCGCGCTGGGCCTCCCACAGGAAACGACTCGAGGGTGCGATCCAGCAGCACACGCTCCAGGTCGTGCTCGACGCGCTCGGGCCGCAGAGCATGGCCAAACAGCCGTAGATCCCACGAGAGGTAGCGGGGCGCCACGCGGTCACGGCGGATCTCCGCGTGCCGGTCGCCTTGCGCCAACCGCGCCTCGGCCAGGTAGCTCCGGTACCCAGGGTCGCTGAGGATGACGGAGGTGGTGGTCGTGACCACGCCCCGGCGGGCCACCGCTTCCGCAGTGACCACGAGGCGACGCTCGCGCCGACGTGCATCGCCGCGGCCCAACGCCAGGTCCACGTAGCCACCGATCGGCGCCGACCCCGCCCCAGCGCGATCCAACAGCGAACGCATCTGCCCGAGGGTGAGCTCGCCATTGTCGAGCAGCTCTCCGAGCAGGTAGCGGTAGACGTCCGGATCGTATTCCCCGGGCCGCGAGGGGAGTACGACCGGATCGTCCGGCGTGGAGCGCACCGCCATCGGCAGGGCCAGCTGGCGCTCATCCTCGCCACGCTCCCGCGGGCGCTCATGATCCGCGACCGGCGCGATGAGACTCCGGACGGCCGACGCGCGACGCTGCAGCGTCGCCACAGCCAGCTCCGGGTCGACCTCGGCCGCCGCGCGGGCGATCTGGTCTGCCGACGGCAACTCGCCTCCGGTAAGCGCGAGCAATCCGCCTGCCAGGGGCGTGGACCACACGGCACGGGTGTACACAACCCACCGCCCAGAGGCGCCGAAGAGCAGCTCCAGGCCGAGCGGCGACAAGAGGTCGGGCTCGTCCATCAGGCCAAGCCACTGCGCCGCCTGGGTGTAGTAGTTGACGGTCCTGCCCTCTACACCGAGGGCCTCCTGGAGCCCCCGTGTGCTCCGCACGCCGCGCCCCACCATCTCCAACAGCCGCACCAGCAGCTGCGGGCTGTTGGCATTGGGCAGCCGTTCCCGTCGATCACGCATGCGCCGTCCTTCCACCGCTCCTATCTCCACTCAGCCGAGCGCGCCGAGGCGCGGGAACATTGCTCATCCTGATTCGAGTCCAAACCTTGACGCGGCAAGTATGCGGCGGTACCGTCGGGCATCCTGCCTCCGCCCTCCCCTCTCCCCTCCCCGGGGCCCCAAATGACCCGCCTCGACCGTCGCCTGGCCAGCCTCCGTGGCAAGCGAAACGGGTGCTTCGACACCGATCAGTACTACGTGGAGCAAGCCGCACGTGCCCGCGTCGGCCGACGCCTGCGGTTCCACCTGCGCCGTGACCAACCCGTCATGCTCGTGGCGCCACGCTGGAGCCAGGCGCACAGATTCCTCGACGACCTCTCCGTCGATCTTGGAATTGGTAAGCCAGGCATCATCGCGCGACCATTGTCGCTCGCGCCACTCGCGGGCCGCACCGTGCATCAAGCTTGGGCCTGGCTGGTTCAGGCGCTGTCGGAGTTCGGTGCCGTCCCCTTGGAAGGCCCCGCGTGGCAAGCGGTCAACAGCCGTGGATTCCGGCACGTCATGGGCGACCACCTGAGGCGGATCGACGATGGCACCCGTCGGTGCTTGCTGATGCACGGCCTGGAGCACGCGCCCATGGAGGCCGTCACCGACCTGATCCAGGTCTTCGAGGCCCACAGCGTCGCGATGGGTAACAAGCGGAGGTTCAACCTGCTCCTGTGCGGCTCCGTCGACTCTGCGCACATCGACTTCGACGCCACGGAGAGGCTCCTGCTCCCCGACTTTGGCGACGAGGAAGCGCTGGACTCCCTCATCGAGCACCTCGGCCCTACCGAGTCGGCCACCCTCCGCGAGGCGATCGCCATCGTAGGCGGCGTGCCTGCGATCCTGGACACCCTCGGCGGCGAGACCCTGTCCGTGGTGCGCGAGATCGTCGAGAACCGAGACTCCGTGTGGCGATTGCTGGGCAAACTCGCCGCCGAGATCAGGGGCGCCATCGAAATCGCCATCGGCGACGAGGCGCTCGCGCTCCGGCTCGAGCTCCTCGCATCGGAGGGCCCACAGACCGACACCCACGAGGTCGACGACACTCTGATCCGCGCGGGCATCGCCTTGCGCGACCCACGCACATCCTCATTGCAGGTGCGAGCTCCGATGTTCTCGGACCTGGCACTGGCGTCCTGACCGGGGCGCCTGGATCCAGCTCACTCGGTGCTGGAGAAGTCGAACGCGATCTCGTCGCCCATGCGCTCCTCGAGGTACGCTTTCAGCCGCTTCTTCATCCGAGCCTCCACCTGTCGGATGCGCTCCTTGGACACGCCGAAGTCCTCGCCCAGCCTGGCAAGACTCACCGGGTCGGTCGCCACCAGCCGGCTGGACCAGATCACCCGCTCGCGGTCGTCCCGCAGCTCGTTCTCGGAGAACGCAGCGAGATGCCCGCCGAAGATCGACCCCAGCTCGGAACGGGCCGCGTTCTCCTCGGGATCGTTCGGCGTCTTCTCTGGCACCACCTCGGCCAGAGACCGCCCATCCGACTCGTCCCCAGCGGGAGCGTGTAAGGAGAGCGCGGGCGCCCGCATGTGCTGATCGACGGCATTCACTTCTCGCTCGGACACGCCCAGGCTCGCGGCGAGCGCCTTGGGCGATGGCCGCACCCCGTCCTTCATCAACCGGTCGCGTTCCTTCTGCAGCTGGAAGAACAGCTTGCGCCCGGCGCGGGTGCTACCCAGCCGCACCAGTCGGAAGTTGTCCAGTAGGAACCGCAGGATCATCGCCCGAATCCAGTACTGCGCGTAGCTGCTGAACCGGATCTCGCGGGTCGGATCGTACCGGGACAGCGCCTCTACGAGGCCGACATTGCCCTCCTGAATCAGGTCGAGCACGTTCGCCCACTTGCGGTGGTACTGGAACGCGATCTTGATCACGAGGCGCAGGTTGGCCGTAACGAGTCGCTCGGCGGCTTCGGGGTCTCCGGTCTCGCGAAACCGCGTCGCGTAGACCTTCTCGTCTTCGGGCGACAGCAGCGGATAGCGGCGCACCTCAGACAGATAAAAGCTGAGAAGATCCTTCGACCGCATGGCCTTGGGCGGCGACTTGAGCAGCGGCAGGCTGCGCGGGACGGGGCGCGCCTGCGACTCGTCCTCGTCGAACAGCTTCTCGTCGTCCGGCTTTTCCGGCATGGTCACTCCGTAGAACATGGCGACGACGGGAGCACTCCGCGACACCGACCCAGCTCTGCACCCGCAATGCCCTACGCGCGCTGACGTGGGCCGGCAAGGGGCAACCACTACTGTCTATCCGCACCCACCGTCACCGCAGGTCTCCCGCGCTCGCGCTGACCACCTTTGTCACTCGTAGACGAACTCCACGCTTCGCGGGCCATCTCCGTCTACGACCGTGAGGGTGAGCCGCATCGCGACAACATGCAGCTCGGCCAGGGCCGTCTGTTGGCCGGGCTCGGCCGACCACAGCGGGAATGCGACCACGCCCTGCAACGACCTGGCGCCCGCAGGTGGGAGGTAGGCGCTCCGGAACGCCCCGGCGGCGCGGGTGCGCTCGGCAAGCTCGACGTCGAGGAGCTGCCGCTCCGCCTGCAGGGCGAGGAGATGCAGGTCGTTGAGCAGCACCTCTGGATTGGGGGCGGCGAGTAGCACCGTCTCTGGGTCGTTGAGCTCCAGCGTGGTGGCCGATGGGATCCACCCGATCGCTCCATCGCCGGAGATCTCGATCTCGATCGTGTGCGCCACGCGGTTGTTGAACAGACGCGCGGTGCCATCGGGCCACGCATTCCAGCTCGCACTCTCGGCCGGAACCAGCCTCGCCAACATGTCGAGACCGCCGGATGTGGCGCGTTGCTCCGTGGTGCGCACGGCGGGTGGAGCGATTCCTGCAGGCTCGAGAGCGTACTGCCGGAAGGAGGCGATGTCCGAGCGCACCCGATCCTGTTCGCCCACCGAGACCACCGGCAATTGGTGCTTCACGCAAGAAGTCAGGAGAATACACGTTATTGACATGAACGCCCGACGGGTTGGGCTCGCGGGGGTTGCGCCTCGGCGGGAAGCGGCTAAGGGGCGCGGCATGCGGTGGGTGTAGCTCAGTTGGTTAGAGCGCTGGTTTGTGGTACCAGAAGTCGTGGGTTCAATTCCCATCTCCCACCCTTTCGCGGGCCTATAGCTCAATTGGCAGAGCACCGGACTCTTAATCCGTAGGTTCAAGGTTCGATTCCTTGTGGGCCCACTACCTAACGCTGCGCTGCTCCAATCGCCCAAGCGAGAATGGCGGAACTGGCAGACGCGCTGGACTTAGGATCCAGTGGGGCAACCCGTGGGGGTTCGACTCCCCCTTCTCGCACCACGTGGGTCTGACACCTATCGAGGTACCCGGATGAAGGTCGACGTCGCGTCCGCAGGCTCGTACGAGAGACACCTGCAAATCACGATCCCCGCCGGGGACGTCAAGGTCGAGCTGGATCGTGCGTTCCGCAAGCTAGCCGGCCAGGTCCGGATGCGCGGTTTCCGCGCGGGCAAGGCGCCCCGTAGGGTGCTTGAGGCGCGCTATGGCGCCCAGGTCCGCAGCGATGTCGCCAGCCAGCTGATCCAGGATTCCTACACCGCCGCACTCCGCGACCACGAGCTCGACCCCATCGGTCAGCCGCGGCTCGAGAAGAGCTCAGATCTCGCGGTGTCTGGAGACTTCCAGTTCACCATCGCGGTCGATGTCCGCCCCGAGATCGAGCTCGATGCCTACAAGGGCCTCGATGTCGTCTACCCTCGGGTGGAGGTCTCGGATGCCGAGATCGATGCGGCTGTCGCCCAGCGCCTCGCCGGACAAGCCCGCCTCACCGAGGTGACCGACCGGCCCGTCGAGGCAGGCGACGCCGTCCTCACCGAGCTCGTCGTGCGCGACGGCGAGGATGAGGTCGCGCGCGAGCCTGGCACGATGATCCGCACCGATGGCGACGCGTACTACGCGGGCATCGAGTCGCTGCTGGTCGGCATGTCCGTCGGCGACGAGAAGGAAGGCGAGGTCACGTTCCTCGCCGACGCCAAGGCGGAGGGCCTCGCGGGCCGGGCGCTCACCGCGAGCGTGAAGGTGCACTCGGTCCAGGCCAACGCCATCCCTGAGCTCGACGACGCCGTCGCGGAGGAGCTCGGGTTCGAGGGTGGAGCCGAGGGCATGCGCGGCGCGCTTCAGCTTCAGCTTCAGGAACGGCGCAACGAGCTCGCGCGGAACCAGGCGCGGGCGAACGCCCTGGAGGTCCTCATCGAGGCGAACCAGTTCGATGTGCCTTCGGGCATGGTCGATTCGAGCCTCGAGATGCTCACCGAGGAGCTCAAGCTCCAGACGGCGTACCGCAATGGCCGCGACCCCCGAACCATCACGTTCTCCGAAGCGCAGATGGCGGATCTCCGCAACCGCGCCGTGTTCGCCGCCAAGGCCGGCCTGATCCTCGAGTGTGTCGCCAAGGGCGAGTCCATCGAGGTCGTCGATGCCGACCTCGATCGCAAGTACGAGGAGATGGCGGAGCAGCGAGGGCAGACCGTCGAAGCCGTCCGCGGCTACTTCATGAAGGAAGATGCCGTCCAGGAGCTTCGCGACCGGCTGCTCGAGGAGAAGACCCTCGACTGGCTGCTCGAGAACAGCAACCTGGTGGAGCCGCCCGCGGGTGCTGTCGACGAGCCGAAGACCGGTCTCGCTGCGCTCGCGGAGGAGCTCATCGACGAGCAGGTGAAGACCCGGCTCGCGAACCAGGCGAAGGCGGCGAAGTCCGCGCCTGACGACGCAGCACCCGCGAGCGACGACATCGAGTCCGCAGAGGGTGGCGAGGAGTAGCCCAGCGCTCCGACACGCCGCCCTGTGCCCCTCCGGGCACAGTTCGCAACGTCCAAGGCGCCGCTCTCGACCGAGTGCGGCGCCTCGTGACGTCATGCGCCGCGGCAGGTGCCGGTAGAATCGACCTCTCGCCGCACACCGGGGCCGTGGTTACCCTCATGGCGAGCCGGGC
>JBLFXJ010000405.1:0-6849 GCA_047609825.1 Myxococcota bacterium | reverse complement strand
ACGTGGCCCAGCGGGTGGCGATCCGCAATGCGGGCGGTGCGACCCTCACCATCACCGACATCGCCATCGATGGGCCGTTCGCCCTCACCGCGCCGCGGCTGCCGTACTCCCTCGGCGCCGACAAGGTGCTCAATGTGCTGGTCCAGGCCGACATGACCGGCGACGGCCCCATCTCGGGCAGCCTCATGGTCAGCAGCGACGACCCGGCGGGCGACGCGATGATCACCCTCGACGCGGAGATCTCGGCCGACGCGGCCTGCCCCGACACCACCGCGGGCGAGGTCGCGGCTCGGTACGGCGCGGTCGACCTCACGGTGCTGCTCGACACCACCTGCTCCATGGGCGGCGTGGTCGACGCCACCACCGAGGCCTTCGGCGGCATCGCCGGCGACGTAGCCGCGTTCGCCCCCGACCTCACCTTCGGCGTGGCCACCTACGACGACTACAACGACGCCGGCTTCGGCTCCGGCCTCGACAAGCCGTTCATCCTGCTCACCCAGCAGACCAGCGATGCCTCCCGCGCTCAGTCCGCCCTGGACAGCATCGCGCTGCACGGTGGCGCCGACGGCCCCGAGTCCACCCACGAAGCCCTGTTCCAGACCCTCACCGGCACCGGCTACGACCAGGACTGCGATGGCGCGCCGGACATCGAAGACGACGTGCCCGCGTTCATCGCCAGCCCCTCCGACCCGTTCGGCGGCAGCGCACCGAGCGCCCGGGTGGACGGCATCGCCGGCACCGGCGAGATTGGCGGCGTGGGCTACCGTGACGGCACCCTGCGGTTCATCGCCTACGCCACCGACAACGAGCTGCGCGACCCAGCGGATGGCTACGCGTCGCCCGGAGGCTGCCCGGCCGACGCCACCTCCGATGACGTGGTGGCCGCCGCGGCCGATGTCGGCGCCAAGTTCGTCGGGGTGTACGCCAGCAGCTTCGCGCCCACCGCCCGAGCGCAGATGGTGGACCTGGCCGAGCGCACCGGCTCCGTGGGCGACGTGGACGGCGACGGCGACCTCGAGCCCGCGGTGATCGACTTCGTGGGCGCCGATGCCGCCGACCTGCGCACCTGGCTGGTCGCCGGTCTGCGCAGCCTCCTCCCGCCCGAGGCCGACTTCGAGGGCACGCTCGAGCTCGTGGTGGTGGACGACCCCGACGGCATCGTGGCCGGCGTGTCGCCAGCCTCGGTCGACGGCGCCGCTTACGGGGAGGTGTTGCCGTTCGACATCACCCTCGACGGCGTGACCGTCGGCGGCGGTGGTGAGGGCGTGTCCAAGGCCACCCTCGCGTTGTTCCACGACGGCTTGCGCCTCGGCCGTGTGGTTGTGTATGGCGTCCCGATGCTCGACTGACCGCAACCCGAGGTCCCTATGCGCGCACTGCTTCCACTCATCGCCCTGCTCGGCTGCACCGCCGACCCTGGGCCGTCCACCATCGCGCCTCCGGCACCGGGCGACATCGCCTCGCCGCGGGCCGGACTGTTCCACGCCCTCGAGGGGGTGATGGTGCCCGGTGAGGTGGCGTCGTTCCAGGTGATCGGCGCGGTGCCCGGCGAGACCGTGTACATCGTGCGGTCGTTTGCTGGCGTCGGGCCCGGCATCTGCCCCGGCATCATCGGCGGCACCTGCATGGGCATCCGCGGCGCGGTCGCGGTCCTCGCCACCGGCGTCGCCGACGGGCTGGGCGAGGCGGTGATCACGTTCACAGTGCCGCTCGGCGCGCCGATCGGGGCCGAGCTGTCCACCCAGGCCGTGGCCATCCGGGGCCTCGGCGGAGCGAGCAGCGCCCTGTCTCCGGCCCGCGCGGACGTGGTGCGGTCGGCCAACCAGGTGCTCGTCGCACCCACGATCGTGAACCTGGGCACCGTGCCCGTGGGGTGCGACCCGGCGAAGCTGGTCACGCTCCGCAACGGCGGGCTCGCGCCCCTCACCATCACGGGCGTTCGGCTCACCACCGACGACTTCCGCGTGAAGGGCATGCCGCTGCCCCTGGTGCTCGGGTTCGGCGAGACCACCCAGGTGCTGGTCCAGGGAGACGTGCGGGGCGGCCTGCCGTACGCCGGCGACCTCGTGATCGAGAGCGACGACCCCGCCGGCGACGGCGTGGTGGCGCTGTTCGTGGTGGGCGATGAACTGGCGGGCGTGTGTCCGGATCAGGTCGAGCGCTCGGTCGACGCCGCGTGGGGGAGCCTCGACCTCACGCTGCTCCTCGACACCACCGGCTCCATGGGCGCTACGGCCGACGCCGCCGCCGACGCCTTCCCGGGCATCGTGACCGACCTCGCCGGTTCTCTGAGCGACCTGACGTTCGGTGTCGCCACCTTCGAGGACTACAACGACGCCGGGTTCGGCTCCGGTGTCGACCTGCCGTTCCGGCTCGAGCAGGCCCAGACCGACGACTCCGATCTCGCCCAGGCCGCCCTCGACGGCATCGAGATCCACTCAGGCGCAGACCTCCCCGAGTCCACCCACGAGGCGCTGTACCAGCTGCTCACGGGCGCCGGCTACGATCAGGACTGCGACGGCGCGTTCGATGCCGCCGACGATGTCCGACCGTTCATCCCCGGGCCCGAAGACGCGTTCGGAGGGGACATCCCAGGCGTGTTCGACGCGGCTGTGCCCGGCACCGGTGACATCGGCGGGGTCGGGCTCCGCGACGGCGCGCTGCACGTTGTCGCCTACGCCACCGATGCTGTGCTCCGCGACCCGTTCATCGGAGACCCCTCGCCCGGCGGATGCGCCTTCGACGCCGATTCACCGGCCGTCATCGACGCGGCGAACGCGCTCGGCGTGAAGCTGATCGGCATCGACAGCGCGGCGCTCAGCGACGCGCCCGTGCCCCAGATGGAGGTGCTCGCCGACGCCACCGGGTCCCTCACCGACCTGGACGGCGACGGCGTGCTCGAGCCAGCCATCGTGACGTTCGACGGCGACTCAGCGTTGCTGCGGGACGACCTGGTGGCGCAGATCGAGGCCCTGTTGCCCCCCGAGGGCGACTTCGACGGCACCCTCGAGCTGATGCCCACGATCGATCCCCTCGGCCTGGTGGCCTCGGTCGAGCCGGCGAGCATCGAGGGCGCCACCTACGGCGAGAGCCTCGGGTTCACCGTCTCGGCCGCCGGCGTGTGGGTGTCTGCCGCCGGGCCCGGCGTGTCTACGGTGGAGCTGGCGTTGTTCCACGACGGCGACCGCCTGGGCTCGGTCACGCTGCACGCGGTGCCTCCCATCCCCTGAGCCGGGTCACCAGCTCGATCCGGCGCCTCCCCCGCCGGACGAGCCGCCCCCGAACGAGCCGCCACCCCCGCCACCGAACGACCCACCGCCGCCGCTCGACCCGCCGCTCGACGACGATCTGCGGGCGATGATTCGGGTGTAGCTGCGGTGGTAGTCGCAGTTCGCGCAGATCTCGGTGATCCGGGCGCGCCCGCTGCTGTATTGCGTGGCGACCACCTCGGTCACCCGGCTGGTGGACCGGGTCTGGGCCTTGCACGTCGGGCACCGGCTGAAGCCCGAGAACCACCGCCCGACGCGGAAGGTGCGTACGTGGTCGCAGGTGAGGCACGCGTGCACCTGGTAGTCCACCGAGCCGATGGCCTCCTCGAGCTGCTCGACCGCGTTCAGGTGGTCGTCGTCCTGGTCCTCCGTCAGCATCGGCATGGTGGTGTTGCAGATGTGGCAGGTGCGCTCACGCCGACGACGACGGCGGACCGCCACGCCGCCGCCCAGCAGCACCAGCCCACCCGCAGCACCCAGCCCCACCGCGGCCGCGGTGCCGGGGGTTGCCGTGCGCATGCGCTGGGTGATGGTGAGGCCACGGGTGCCGGAGCGAGCCTCCTCCGGGAACTCATCGAGCCGCGTGGCCACCAGGTTCACGCCGAGCAGCAGTCCCGCGCCGTAGTCCCCCTCCTTGAACGCCGGCACCATGGCCGAGCGCTGCATCTGGCCGAGCCAGCTGTCCGGCAGGATCGGCTCGATCCCGTACCCCGTCTCCATCTCCAGCCGGCGCTCGTCCATGACCAGCAGCAACAGCAGGCCGTTGTTCGCCTCCCGGTCCCCGAGCTGCCACTCCTCGAACAACACCGTAGCGAAGGTCTTCGGCGTGAGGTCGGTCTCGGGCACGGTGACCACGGCCACCTCCACGCCCAGGCGCCCGTGCAGCGCCTCGAGGGTGTGCTCGAGCTCGGCCTCGGCGGCGCGGTCGATGACGCCGGCCATATCGCTCACCCACCCCCGGTGGTCGGCCTGCGGGTTGATCACGCCCTGGGGCGTGACGGCAGCGGCGAGGGTGGCACACAGGACCAGCAGCATCCGGACTCCGTGGGATCAGCGTACCCGCGCCGAGCCCTGTGAGTGCAATATAGGGCCGCGCCGGAACGACTCCGGAGGGCGAGGGCGAGCGGATGGGCACGAGAGAGACGCTGCGCGAGCGCCCGGATGTCCCGAACGCGGACATCGAGCGCATCATCGGGGTTGCCGCCGCTCTGCAGGATGACGACCGCGACCGCGCCGAGCGGCCCACCGTGGCCGAGCTGGAGGAGGTCGCGGCGGAGCTCGACATCGCGCCGGAGTACGTGGAGGCGGCCATCGCCCGCCTCAAGACGGACCAGATCGAGGCCACCCAGCAGGCCGCTGTGGCCGCTGGTGAGGGCGTGCAGCGCAGGCGCCTGGTGCTCGCGGTGTCCGGCATCGCGCTCGCCACGCTCCTGGTGCTGATCGGGTCCGGAGCGCTCGCTCTGCAGGGGCACGTGGCGCGGGTGACCGAGGCCGAGCAGGCGCTGGTGGTGGTGCTCGACCGCCAGTCGGGGCTCGCGCCACAGCTCGCCGCCCTCGCCGGCTCGCAAGTGGATCTGGGTCCCCAGGTCGCAGCGGTGCGAGATGCCGAGTCCATCGACGACCGGATCGACGCGGTGGAGGCGCTGAACACCGAGATGGCGAAGGCCCTCGCGCGCCTGCCGCCCTCCGCCGACGCCTCCACCCGGGCCACCCTCCAGCACGAGCTCACCGGTGGGTGGAACCGGATCACGGTGGAGCGGCGCCGCCTGGCCGAGGCCGAGTCCCGCGCGCCATCGAGCCTGCGTCCGGACGTGGCGCTGGCCCGCCTGCTGGGGTTCTGACCCGCCCTCACCCCATCCAGCGCGCCAACGCCTCGAGGCGGGGCCCCATGCGCTTCGCCCGGTGCGCGCGGAGCCTCGGCACGTCCGAGCGCGACCAGAGCCACGCCAGACCGCGCAGCTGGAGCGCCCGATCGATCACGTCGACCACCGCCGGATCCGGCGCCACCCAGGGGCGCACGGATCGGTACCCGCGGTCGAACGCGGCGTCGAGCGCCGAGGCAGCATCACCGTGGTGGTGGTGCTGGGCGATACGCCAGTCGGTGAGCAGGTAGCCCCAGCCGCAGTCGTCGAAGTCGATGGGCACCACCGCGCCTGGCCGGTGGAGGAGATTGCGGCGGTGCAGGTCGTGGTGCACCAGCCCCACGGCGAGGTCGGCCGCTTCGAGACTCTCCGTGATCCGAGCGCAGGCCTCGGCCACCATCCCGCGCCACTCCGGTGGCACGGCCGTTCGCGGGTCGCCCCAGGTGCCGTGGGGTCCCACCAAGCCGGCCGCAGTCCAGTCGGGACGCCGAAACCCCGTCGGCGGGGTCCACTCGGCGGCGTGGGCGTGCAGGGTGGCGAGCAGCCGGCCGGTGCGCTCGGCATGGACTGGCGGGGTGGGCTCGCGCCAGTCACCGCGACCGACGGACCACCGGAACCGGACGGCCCAGCGAGCTGGACCGTCGGGGAGCGCGATCGACAGGCGCTGCGCTCCCGTGGGCCACGGCACCGGCACCGGCACCGCCACCCCCGCGGCAGACAGCGCGTCGAGCCAGGCGAGCTCGCCGTCGATGGTCGCCGCGTCGTGGTAGCCGGGCCGGTGCACGCGGAGCACCTGCCGCTCACCATCCTGGAGCTCAAAGGTAGTGTTCTCGCCGTGACTGAGCGGACGACCGATCCGGATCGACACTGACAGTACGCCCTGCGCCGCCGCCCGCACCCGACGGATCTGGCCGCCGCGAGACAGCGTGGCCCAGGGGCGCACGGGCCTACGGGAGCGCATCGAGCAGCGTTCCCCATCGCTCTTTGTCCGTCAGGCGGGTGCTGCACCCTTCGTAGTCGGCGAGGTCGCGGATGGCGTCGGTCCGGTCGCCCGGGTCGGGGTGGGTGCTGAGGAACGCCGGCACCCGCTTGCCGTCGATGCCGTCGAAGAAGTAGGCCGCACCGTCGGCGGCGTACACCGTGTTGCACAGGTAGCGAACTGAGGCGCCGTCGGATTCGGACTCCTGCCCGCGGTTGAAGTCCAGCTCGGTCAGACCCGCGGCGATGTCGATGGCCAGGCTCCCGCCGCCAGTGGCCAGCGCCAGCAGCGCGTCCACGCCATAGCGCCGGCTGAGCTGCTCGGTGCTGTGCCGCGCCGCCGCGTGGGCGATCTCGTGACCGACGATTCCCGCCAGCGCATCCTCGCTCTCGAGCTCGCGGATCAGCCCGGTGTACACGTACACATAGCCACCGGGCAGCGCGAACGCGTTGGCGGTGGCGTCGTCGTGCAGCAGCCAGACCTGCCACGGGAAGGTGTCCACATGGGACACGTTGCCGCTGTCGAGCACCCGGTCGAACACCCGGTCGAGCTCGACATAGACCTCGGGGTTCTGGTCGCGCTCCACCAGCCCGAACGACCGCCCATCCTCGACGATCGCCTCGTGCACCTGCTGGCCGAGCTTGATGTCATGCCGCAGGGGGAACAGGTTGAAGTTGGCGCAGCCGAGCGTGGCGAGCAGGAGCATGGGCACAGTGTAGCGCAGTGCACCGCCATCGCC
>JBLFXJ010000404.1:0-6859 GCA_047609825.1 Myxococcota bacterium | reverse complement strand
TCACCGCACCGGCCAGTTCGAGGCAGGCGCCGCCGAGGAACGCCGGACAGGGTCCATCTCCGAGCCCCGACACGCCCCGGAGGAGAACCACCTCCTCGTAGGCCTGGGCTCCGCTCACCTCGATGTGAAGCGAGGCGCCGAGCACGCCCCCCGAGGGCGCCACCGCGAGGTCCCCCGGAGCCGCTCCCATGGGGACCTCGTCCGCCGACCACCGGGCGGGCTCGTCAGTGAGGGGGGCGATGGCGCAGGCGGCGAACAACAACACGAGCATCTGGGCCTCCCGGGACCGACTCTACCGCACAACACCTCCGCCGAGGTGGTGCAGAATGCGCTGACTCCGGGCGTATCGGGTCGGGGGCGCCGACCGACGACCGGCGCCCCGACGGTCCGGCGTCAGCCGATGCGGGCGCCGGCACCGCAGTCGTCCTCTTCACGCACCTCGGGCGTGCCGCCGTTGTCATGGCGGGCCTGCACGTCGGGGGAGTTTTCGCTGCCCGTCGGGTTGAGCGGTCTTACGGACACCCTGTGTCGTACGGTGGGTCGGAGGTTGAGAATGCGGTGGCTGGTCGTCGTGGCGGCGGTGTGGGCATGCGCGAGTGACAAGCCCGGGGACTCGGCGGAGGGCGCGCCCACGTCCACAGAGACGGATGCTGGGATCGGGGCGGGCACGGGGACGGGCGCAGGAACCGGGACCGGCGCAGGAACCGGGACCGGCGCGGGTACGGGATCAGGGACCGGAACGGGCACAGGGACAGGAGGCACACCGACCCCACCGGACTGCGCCGCGCTCCCGCTCCTCGATGACGGTCTGATCCCCGTGGTCGAGCTGTTCGTCGACCCCGCCGGGGATGACGCCGCGGATGGCAGCCGCGACACGCCGCTCCAGACCATCCGCCAAGCCGCATCGATGGCCAGGCCCGGTACGGCGATCCGTCTGCTCCCGGGCGAACACGGCGGCGGCCACTTCATCGAGGACCTGCACGGGTCGGGCGGTGCCCCGATCTGGCTCGGCGGCGCGCCCGGCGCGCCCCTGCCCACGCTCACCGCCAGCGGCGGCCAGATCCTCCACCTGGTGCGCCCCCAGCACGTGGTCCTGCACGACCTGATCGGACGCGGTGGCACCGACAACGGCATCAACATCGACGACGGGGGAGCCACCGACGCGGAGGTCGCCCACGACCTGCTCATCCGGAACCTAGACATCGCGGACGTGGGCACCGGCGGCAACGAGGACTGCCTGAAGGTGTCCGGCGTCTACCGATTCACCGTGGTCGACAGCGCGTTCGCACGGTGCGGTGCGGGCGGCTCGGCCATCGACTTCGTGGGCGGACACGAGGCTGTGGTCGCACGCAATACGTTCACGGATCTGGGCTCCACCGGGGTGCAGGCCAAGGGCGGCAGCGCCGACATCGCGATCCACTGGAACCGGTTCACCAACGCGGGCGCCCGCGGCGTGAACATGGGCGGCAGCACGGGCTTCGAGTTCTTCCGGCCGCCGCTGGACCCGGTCGGCGACAACGCCGAGGCCTGGCGGATCCGTGTGTGGGGCAACGTGTTCGAGGGCGGAGAGACCCCGTTCGCTTTCGTCGGCTGCGTCGACTGCGAGGCGGTGCACAACACGATCGTGCGGCCGACCTCCTGGGCGACGCGCATCCTCCAGGAGACCACGTCGGCGGAGGGCTACACCTTCCTGCCCGTGCAGAACGGGCGGTTCGCGAACAACGTGGTGGTGTTCGAGGTCGGGGCCTGGTCGCGGGCCGTGAACGTGGGACCGGACACGCTGCCGGAGACGTTCGTGTTCAGCCATGACCTGTGGTTTGCCGACGATGATCCGGCGCGTTCGGCGGTCGACCTCCCGGTGGCCGAGACCGCCGGAATCGTGGGAGCGGACCCGCTGCTCAGCCTCGATGGGGCTCTCGGTCCGGGGAGCCCTGCGTTGAAGAGCGGCACGCCGATCGCCTGGGCCCAGGCCGGGATCGACGGACTGTGCTTCGGCGACCCGCCCAACCGTGGGGCCGCCGGCGGGGGCGGGTGAGCGGCGCACGCTTGGCCTGGCTCAGCGCTTGTCCTGCGTGGCCTCCGGGCCGGGTCGCTCTGGCGATCTCGGGGGATGCTCGCGAATCCAGGCCGCGACCTCCTGCGCTTCCAGCGGTCGGGACAGCAGGTAGCCTTGGCCGAAGTCGGCTCCCAGGGAGCGCGCGAGCTCCAGCTCCTCCGGCTCCTCGATGCCCTCCGCAATGGTGGTCTTGCCGAGGGCGTGGGCCAGGAGCAGGATGGCCTGCAGGAAGCCCGAATCCCGGCCGTTCGCCCGACGCACGAACGTCCGGTCGATCTTCAGCGCGTCGATCTGGAAGGCGGCCAGGTTCGCCAGCGAGGCGTAGCCGGTGCCGAAGTCGTCCATGAAGATGCGCACGCCGCGATCGTGCAGCTGCTCCAGCGACTGGTGGGTGTGCTCGCCGCCGAGCATCGACGACTCGGTGATCTCGACACAGAGTCGGGAGGCCGGCACGCCGTGGCGGGTCAGGGCCGCGTCGACGACCTGTGGCAGCCCGGGCTGCAGCAGCTGCAGCGGCGAGATGTTCACGCTGACGTAGCAGTCCTCCGGCAGGACGCTGCCCCAGGCCGAGACCTGTTGGATCGCCCTGTCCATGACCCAGCGACCGATGGGAAGGATGGCGCTGGTCTCCTCGGCCAGGGGGATGAAGACCTCGGGCATGATCGGTCCGCGGGTGGCGTGCCGCCAGCGGAGCAGCGCCTCCAGGCCCACCAGCGCGCCGCTCACCAGGTCGACGATGGGCTGGTAGACCAGCCGCAGCTCTCCCCGCTGGAGCGCCTGCCGCAGGTCGCCCTCCAGCTCGATCCGCTCCAGCGCCTCCTCATACATCGCAGCATCGAACAGGGTGGTGCGCGCTCGGCCCGCCACCTTCGCCCGGTACATCGCGATGTCGGCGTCGCGCAGCATCTGCTCGGCAGAGCCGAGGCACTCCGATGACAGGGTCACGCCGATGCTCACGCTGGTCCGAACGTGGTGGTCCTCCAGTTCGAACGGGCGCTGCATGGCATCGCCGATCCGCTCCGCCGCCCGGACGGCGGCGTCCCCGTCGTCGATGCCGTCGAGCCGCACGGCGAACTCGTCGCCACCGATCCGGGCCACCAGGTCACTGTCTCCGACCAACCCCGCGAGCCGCGTCGCGATGGCCCGGAGGAGCGCGTTGCCCACCGAGTGACCGCGGCTGTCGTTCACGTCCTTGAACCGGTCGATGTCGAGGAACAGCAAGGCGAAGCGCTCGGGGGCGTGCTGCCGGCTGCGGGCGAGGGCACGGTCCACGTCATCGACGAAGAACCGGCGGTTCGGGAGGCTGGTGAGCTCGTCATTCCACGAGGCGTGCAGCAGCTGCTCCTCCCACTTCATGCGCTCGGTCACATCGCGGACCAGGGCGGCCACGCCGATGACCTCGCCGGCGTCGTCGAACAGGGTGGTGTTGAACCACTCGCAGCGGATCATGGTGCCATCACGCCGCACATTGCCGTTGATGCTGCGCAGGCCGCCGGCCCCGTCGAGCAGGCTGGCCACCACGGTTGCTGTGGTGTCGCGGGCATGGGGGGGCACGATGCGCTCGGTGGTGGAGTGCCCGATCATCTCGTCGCGGGACCAGCCGAAGAGCGCCTCAGCCGCCGGGTTCCAATCGGTCACCTTCCACTTGGCGTCCCACTCGATCAGACCGAGGGGCATGCGCTCCCGCTGGAAGTCCAGGCGCCGCTGCTTGTCGCGCAGCTCGGCTTGCAGCGCGTGCAGCCGCTCGATGTCGGATCGCAGGCGCCGCGTATGGGCGACCAGCTCAGCGCTCGTCTCATCCAGGCTGTGCTCGAGGATCTCGCGGTCGTCTTCGGCGGCGGCGTAGGTGGCGGAGACCTTGTCCAGCAGCGAAGGCATGGCCTGGAGCAGGTCCGCGCACTCCAGGCCGTCGAGATCCGGCGTCTCCAGGGCGCGCCGCAGCTGTCGGCGGAGCAGCGGGTGAAGGTCGGACACCTTCACCGCTCGGCCACCGTCACGATGGTCATGGTCTGGTTGGTCAGGCGGGTGTCGGGGTCGCCTCGGGACCGGCCGAACTCGCCATAGCTGTAGAAGCCGGCGACGGTGGCCTCTGATCCGAGGGACTCAACGACCACCTCGAGCTCCTCCTCGGTGCGCGGCCCGAGCACGGTGCGACGGCCCACGCAGCTCACGAGCAGGGCGAGCACCGCCCCCGGGGGTTCGGCAAGGCGGGCCTGCTCGGCCGCACCCTGGGCGCCGTCGACGAGCCGGTCGAGGTTGGCCCGCATCAGGCGGGCATAGCAGCCCTGGGTCACGTCTCCTGCATAGGTCACGCTGCGGGTTTCCTCGTCGATGCTGAGCGCCGTGCGCACCAGGCCGGCGCTGTCTTTGTCGTGGACCGAGAGGGGGAAGCGCAGCGCCGAGGCGGGCAGGCCGGAGGCGTACTTGCCGAGGTAGCGGATGTACAGGTCGAGCGCCGGCTCGTCGTCGAAGCTGTACACCGTGTTGCCCTCAGAGCGGGTCACCAGCCGGTCCGGCCCGAACGGGTGCCAGCCGCCGAGGCTGCCCTGGCCCACCTCCAGCGCCTCTCCATACAGTCCTACGGCCACCGCGGTGTCGGTCACCCAGGCCGCGCCATCCAGGATCGCCGTGTGCTCGAAGCGTGTGCCGTCGGCGCTGAGGCATCCGCCGATGACCACCGACGGCGGCAGGTTGTCGGCGAGGCCGCGCACCAGCTCGGAGCCGTTCATGCGCAGCCCCTCGCAGAGCATGAACACCAGCCGGAGGTCCGGCCCGGCCAGCGCCTCGGACAGCGTCGCTCCGGCGCGGGCGAAGTCAGCCCCCGCGGTGGACGCCCGGGCCAGTCGCACCCGTCCGTGCTCGAGTCGCACGACGGTGAGGACGGCCTCGTCATCCAGCGGTCGGCTGCCCGCGATCTGTCCCGCGGTGGTGGTGCCGATGATGTGGGCGTCGGGGTAGGCGGCGCGGACCGTCTCGACCAGTGCCGGGGCGGCCTGGGCGCGAGCGCAGCACACAAGGCACAGATCGGCGTCGCGGAGCTCGGGCGTCTCGTGCCAGTGCGTGGAGCCACGAACGCGGTTCTTGTGTATTGCCAGCATCGGCAGAGGATAGTCCGACCCGCCCGCCGGATGCTGTCAGCGCTCTGTGTGCCCGGTCGGAATGGGGCTCTGCGCGGGAATTGATGGGCTCCCGCCGGCATCTCTGTCAGCATCCAACAGGCCGTGCGGCGCGGGGCCCGGCCCCCAGGGCCTCAGTCGGCAGTTGTCTGGCGTGGCCTGGGGTCATCTAGGGTGAGATCGCCAACACGATGTCACTGCCCTCATACGCGATAGCGTACTCGATCGCCTCCGCCTCCACCGCGCCGATGCTGAGCGAATCCTGGGTCAACAGGCACGCATCGCCAGCACAGGTGCAGGTCTCGAGGTCGCAGATCTCGCCCACGCGGAGTCGCGCTGTGAGGCTCTCACCCTGAAGCTGCCGGCCGGCCCAACACACCGACCCGTCGGCGCAGTCATTGGCGGTCGCGCAGGCCCCGTCCACCCGCATCGGGGCGTAGACGTAGCCAGACCAGGGCAGGGCGTAGCTCGCGCCGGGCTCCAGGCGCAGCATCGAGCTGGGCCCGTCCGAGCAACCGAAGCTGCACTGGCTCACCAGCAGGGACTCGCAGCCCGGGATGTAGGCGTTGTCCGCATCCCACAGCAGCCGCTCTCCGTCCGCCCACAGGGTCAGCGGCTCCCAGGTGCAGTCGTCCGTCGCCCACGGGACGAAGACCGTCACGTCCCGGTCGTTCCTCACGGTGATGGAGACGGGCTGCCCGTCCGGGGTCTCTGCGGCGAGCTGCGCGCACACGGCTCCGGTGTCCGAAGTGCCCGTCGAGCACCCATCGGAGTCCACGCAGTCTTTCGGGGGCGTCGTGGTGCATGCGGCACCGAACAACGCCAAGCTCAACATCAGACGGCAAACAATACGCATGCACAACCGTAGCGTGGGAGAGCGCGACTCGCGCACGGCGGAGTTCGGCTGGACGGAGGTGGTCTTTTCCCGGGTAGGGTCAGGCCGGGCCGAGATCGACGACCTGCCGGCCTCACTGGCACCCCGTCCAGCCCAGCGCCGCGTAGCCCACCGTAGCCGCCGCCCACGCCGCCCAGCCCGGGAACATGGCCAGGCCGAGCTCGCGCACCTCGTGGCGCTGAATCGGCACCTGAGCAAGCTTCAACGCCGACTCGAGCTCGGTGCTCCACGGCACCCACCGCTCCTCATCGTCCACCAGCACCCCGACACAGGCCTCGTCCTCCGGCCCGGACGCCATCGTTCTCCATGTGCGGGTGCTCACCAGGGCCGCATCCGCCCGCCCGTCCCGAAGCGCGGCGAGCGCCGGCGCGGAGTCGGCCTCGACCTTGGCCATTCGGTCATTGTGTTCCAGCAGCTGCGCCCGGGTGCGCCAGAGCAGGACGGGCCAGGCCACCGGAAGCGCGAACAGGAACACGACGATTTCGGTCATCAACCCTGCTATCCGGCCTGCGACTCCGGCGGGTGGGCAGGTGCGAGGCCGCTTCCGGCAGCGCCACCGTCCTGCGTGACGTCACGGTGACGTACCATTGACGCAGAATCTGCCCACAACCGGCCTTCATCCTACATGTGTCCCTGGCAGGGGCATCGCATTCCAGGGCTCCACAGCCTTGGAGGCCACATGCTCCCCCGTCTCGCCATCCTGCTCGCTGCCTGCGGTGGCCAGCCCGCCCCCGGCGTCACCCATGCCCCGTCCCTCGACCTGTCCGACCCCGCCGTGCAGGCTGCGGTCGA
>JBLFXJ010000403.1:0-6897 GCA_047609825.1 Myxococcota bacterium | reverse complement strand
CCGTGGTCACCTCCAGGCCCTCATCTCCCAGGATCTCGCTGAGGGTGTACCGGAGGGAGGGCTCGTCATCGACGACGAGCACCCGCTGCGCAGGGGGACGTGGCATGCTGCGCACCTCGGACCACAGTGATGGGGGGACGCCTGCAGTATCGCGCGCAGGAGCTGGCACCCCGGATCGCGCTGGTCCTGGCGCCCTCCGTCGCGGCCATCCTGGCGTGGTCGGGGGCAGAACCCTGGCGGGTGGGGCTCGGCCTCGCCGCCGCGCCCGTCGGCGCCGTCCTCTGGTCCCGCCAGAAGCGTCCATTCGACGTGGTCACCTACGGCCTGGCGGTGCTCGGTCAGGTGTTCGTGATCGTCGCGACCGGCACGCTCCACAGCCCGCTGGTCCCGGTCCTGCTCCCGCCATTGTTCCTCGGGGCGGTGTTGCTGCCCGACGCCCACCGGTGGACGCTGGTCACCACGCCGCTGGTGCTCGTGCTGATGGCTACGCTGTCGCTCTCCGGCCATCCGCTCGGAGCGCCGTCAGAGCTGTTTGCGCGACCGGCGATCTGGGCTCCGACGTTCACGATGGTGTTGCTGGGCGTTGCTGCGATGGGGGTCGGCACGTTCTTCACGGTGGTCGACGACCTGAACGCGGCCCGTCGACGGGAGCTCGAGTCCGCCGCTGAGCGCGCCCGGGACCTCGGACTCCTCACCGCCACCCTCGGCCACGAGCTGAAGAACCCGCTCGCCGCCATTCAGGGACTGTCCACCCTGCTCGCACGCGGTGACCCCGACGACCGCCGAACCGCCAGGGCCGCGGTGATCGCAGAGGAGGCGGACCGCATGCGCACCCGCCTGGACGCCCTGCTGGGGCTCACCCGTCCGCTCGGTCCGCTCCAGCTCGCACCCGTGGACTTGGCGGCGACCGTGCACGGCCTGGCCGCAGCGCAGGCCGGTCTCGCCGGAAGTTCGGAGGTGTCCCTCACGGTCGACGCCCCGCCGTCTCTCTGGACGACTGCTGACGCGTCGAAACTAAGGTCTGCACTGATCAATCTGGTACAGAACGCCATCGATGCCGCGCCGGCGGGTACGACGGTGGCGCTGTCTCTGGGGTCTGCCGATGGGGTGTGGTTCGCCGTCTCTGACCGTGGACCCGGCGTGGACCCGGCGGTGCGCAGCGTGCTGTTCGCCCCCGGCGCCACAACGAAGCCCACCGGCAACGGCCTCGGCTTGATGATCGCACGGTCCATCGTGCGCCAACACGGAGGCCGCCTCACCCTGGACGACCGCGACGGTGGCGGCAACACCGCCTCGGTCTGGCTCCCGGAAGCGGGCCCCCCCCGCGGCACAGGCGGCACCCCCACGAGGTGACCCGAGCGACGCCCCATCGTCTCTCGGGACGCCAGCAAGTAGGCGACGCCGGCGCTGGGCGCTGTGTCATCCGCGAACGGCGCCCCCACGAGCATGTCGTCGAGGCCGTCGCCGTTCACGTCGCCGGTGGCCACGGTGCGCCCGGCGTTGTCGCTTGCCGCGCTGCCCTGGAGCTGGTGCCCGGTGAACGCGCGGTCGTGCTCGCCTCCCCCCCCCACAGGGACCGACGGTGCCGTCGCAGTCGTCGTCGACGGCGTTGTCGCAGACCTCGAGGGCGTCGGGGTGCACCGCCGGGTCGGCGTCGCCGCAGTCCTCGGGTGTAGATCAGCCGTCCCCGTCGTCGTCCGTGCCCGTGGCGGTGCCGGTCCCAGTGCCCGTCCCCGTCGCGGTGCCAGTGCCCGTTGCGGTGCCGCTGCCTGTGCCTGTGCCTGTGCCTGTGCCCGTTGCGGTGCCCGTGCCTGCGCCCGTGGCGGTCGCACCACCCGTGGCCGTGGCCGAGCCCGACCCAGTGCCCCCCGTGGGGGTGGCTACGCCGGTGTCCGCCGCCGGCACACACTCGCCGTCGACCTCGACGGTCCCGTCGCCACACTTGTGGTCAGCGCAACCAACGACCACCAAGCACGCAGCGCCACCACAATCGTGCGCACGACCCCTCCGTATCGGCGAGACCACCCTATCACCAACAAGGCGTCACTGGGCGTAGCAACGTCTAAATGAGCTCGAACTCAGACGGACAGCCGCAGCACGCAACCGCCACCACCAACCCTCGGTCAGGGCGCCCACGCCGGGATGTGCTGCCCGCCCGGGCCGCTCGCGTGTGGCAGAGCGACCGCCGGCGAGTCCGCGCCCGCGCCGCTGATCGCGCTCAGGAACACGTCCCAGTCGCCGGAGCGGTTCGACGCGAACGCGATGAACGTGCTGTCCGGCGCCCAGGTGGGCCACGAGTTGGCGATGCCCGGGAGGCCGTTCGCCACGTCCAGCCTGCGCGCAGGACCCGTGGTCCGCGACCCGGCCGGATCGACGGGCACCAGCCACAGCTCGGCGGATGACGAGCTGTAGGTGTTCGGCGTCGGCCCGCCGCCCTGGTCGGTGCGGGACTTGTTGTACGCCAGCCAGCGACCGTCCGGGCTGAACTCCGGGTAGTAGATCGCCACATCGGCTTCCTCGGGCACCAGCTCCACGGGCACGCCCCCGCTCGACGGCACGGACCACAGTGACATCACGCCGCCGCCGCTGGCCGCCAGCGCGTCGCCCCCGCAGCCGCGGCACCGGGTGTAGGCGATGTGCGAGCCGTCGCTCGAGAAGGTGGGGAAGATCTCCATGTACTCGGCTGAGTCCGCCCCCGACACCGCGTCGTTGGTGCCCGTGATCACGTTGTACATCCGCACGTCGCGGTCCGACCACACCACGCGGGAGCTGTCGGGCGACCAGTCGTTGTCGGCAGAGTCGCCGGGGAACTCGGCGACGACCTCGCCTGTCACCATGTCGAGGATCTGCTCGATCATCACGCCGCGGTCCTGGGTGAACACCGCACCGCGCCCTGTGGTGGGCAGCACGCCCGGCGATGCCGTGTGGCAGCCCGAGCAGTTGCCGTCGTGGGCGGTGCCGTCGAACACGGTCGGCGGAGAGGAGAAGTCGGCCGGCATCGTCATGATGTTGCCGCCGCCGCCGTCGAGCTCCCAGAAATAGATGTTCCCCTGGGGGACCGTCCAGGTGCGCTGCACCTCGAAGCTGGCGACAAGCTGATCGCCCAGCGGGTACCACACGTCGATGGTGACGTCGACGAGGCCGGCGAAGCCCTCCGGCGGCAGGAGGTTGGCGATGGCCACGCCGCTAGCATCGGTCACGGTGTCGTAGTCGCGGGTGCCCGACTCGACGAACACCACGCCGGTGGCGCGCTGGATGATGCCGTACTCGACGCGGAAGTCGGGCTGGCCGACGCCGGCTTCGTCGGTCACGGTGACCTGGAGGCCGGCGAGGATGCCGGTCGGCGTGCTGGCGTCGCCCGGCGGGAAGGTGAGGTCGAGCCCGGGCTCGGTGACGGTGAGCGTGACGGGGAGCGACAGCGGCAGCACGTCGCGGTCGGCGCGCTCCACGCCCACGACCAGATCGCACCGGTAGGTTCCGGGCACCAGCCCGACCGCGCTCGCGTCCACCCGGAACTGTGCGACGCCGTGCGCGGGCACCCGCCCGGCGTCGGGCAGCGCCTCCCCGGTGTCTACCGACAGCCAGTCGCACGCGGGCCGCACGCTGTACCCGGCGTCGCGGTCGAGCGCCGAGAGCACGGTGACGGCTGCGGAGGTGGCCTCTTCGGCGTCCGCCTCGAGCACCAAGGCTTCAGGGTCGAGCGACAGCGGATCGCACACGTCCGGCACGCCGTCGAGGTCGCGGTCGGCGCGGTCGTCGGCGCCTGGACACCGATCGCATACGTCGCTCACGCCGTCGCCGTCGCTGTCGGCGAGATCTGGGCAGGTGTCGGCGTCGTCGCACGACCGGGTGGGCGCGCCCTCGCCGAGCACGGGCGACAGGGTGGGGTTGGAGCTCGCGGACTCGGGCCCGCGGTCGACGAACGCCTGTACGGCGAGCAGGCCAGAGGCGTGCGCGGCGCCCGACAGCGAGCGCACGAGGGTGGCGGTCCCGTCGGCGTCGGCGATCGCCTGGCCGAGCACCTGCGGGCGCGCCAGGCGGGTGCACAGGTCGGCGTACTCCTCGAAGCAGGTCTCCCGCGCTTCCCCATGGTCGCCGTAGTACAGCACCGCGGTCTCGCCCGGGGCCAGGCCGCCGACGGTGTAGGCGATGGGCAGGTCGAGCTCGACCCGCGGCGGCTTGCACAGCGTCAGCCCGCCCGGGTCGGCGGTCGGTGGCGTGGTCGTGGTGGTCGAGGCGACGGAGCCTGTGTCGACCACCGCGTCCGGCTTCACGGGCTCGGGAAGCGCCGGGTTGCAGGCGGCGACGGCGACGGCGAGCCAGATCGGGCGAGCGGTCATGTCCACTCCGGGGAGGGCGCGACGATACCACGGCTCGCTCGTCGGCGATCGACGGTGCGACAGGCGTCGCGTCGTGGTGGCTCGTGCCGACGTGTGTGGCCCTCAGGGCTCGTCACGGAACAAGCGGCTCCGCACCTGGCTGAGCGCGGGAGGGAGCACGCCCGCCTACGCGACCAACAACACGAACAAGCGGTCGTGGAACTCGGCACTCCGCGTGTTCCACGACGGGGTGCGGTTCGCGGACGGCGACGGCGTCTCGCGGGAATGGCCAGGCGGCCCGTTCGCGGCCTCGCTCCTCACCGACCCGCGGCGCGACGAGTATCGCGCCGCCGTCATGAACCACGCGTCAGCCGGGCGCTCGCTCGGCGCCCGTGACGGGTCCACGCCGCACCCTGGACCCACATGCGGTACCCTCCGCACGCCCATGCCCTGCCCGTTCTGCCACCCACCCACCCCCGTCTGGTCCAGCCTCCACGTCCTGGCCATCCGCGACGCGTTCCCCGTCTCCCCGGGCCACACCCTCATCCTCCCCCGCCGCCACATCGCCACCTGGTTCGACGCCACGCCTGCCGAACACCAGGAGATCTTCCGCGCGATCACCGAGCTCAAACGCCAGCTCGACAATGAGCTCTCCCCCGACGGCTACAACATCGGGATCAACGCCGGCGAGGCCGCCGGCCAGACCGTGATGCACCTGCACGTGCACCTCGTGCCGCGGTTCCATGGCGACGTGGACGACCCCGCTGGCGGCGTTCGGTTCGTCATCCCGGCGTATGGCGACTACCGCCAGCCCGGCACGCTCCCCCGCCCGAGCGGCCCGCCCCCGGCCTGGCTGCCCCCCGCCAAGCCCACCTCGCGCCTCGCCGTCGGCGGCGAGCACGACCCGTTCGTCCGCCACCTCCGCCCGTGGCTGGCCCGCGCCCGTCAGGTCGACATCGTCGCCGCGTTCGTCCAGGGCAGCGGCGTCGACCTGCTCGCGACCGACATCATCGACGCCCTCCGCCGCGGCACCCGGTTCCGCGTGATCGCCGGCGACTACTTGCACATCACCCAGTCCCAGGCCCTGCGGACCCTCCTCGACTGGGCCCACCTCGCCACCACCTCCGACGACCCCGACCCGGGCACGTTCGACGTGCGCGTGGTCGAGACCGCCGCCATCGACGGCCGCTCGTTCCACCCGAAGAGCTGGCGCGTGGAGACCGCGGAGGGCGGCGTGGCCTGGGTCGGCAGCTCGAACTGGTCGTGGATGGCGCTGGCGAAGGGCATCGAGTGGAACCTCCGCGTCGAGCGCGCCACCGACCCCGCCGCCTACGCCGACCTCGGCGCGGCATTCACCACCCTGTGGGCCTTCGCCACCCCCCTCACCGCAGACTGGCTCGCCGGCTACGCCGACCGCTCGGCCCGCCATGACCGCCCGCTCCCGTGGGGCGACGCCGACGACATCGCGCCCGCCACCTACGCCCCGCTCGGCGTGCAACCCCAGGCACTCGCCGCGCTCGAGCGGTCCCGCGCCGCCGGCCGGCGCCGCGCGCTCATCGTGCTCGCCACTGGCCTCGGCAAGACCTTCCTCGCCGCGTTCGACGTGCGCGCGGTCGCCGAATCCCTCGGCCGCCCCCCCCGCGTGCTGTTCATCGCCCACCGCCGGGAGCTCCTCACCCAGGCCGCGTCCACCTTTCGCAAGGTGTTCCCCGACGCCACCCTCGGGTTCTTCGTCGGCCAAGCCAGCGACCTCACCGCCCAGCTCGTGTTCGCCTCGGTCCATAAGCTCGCGCTGCAGGCCGACCTCGCCACCCTCGTCCCCGACCGGTTCGACTACGTCGTCGTCGACGAGAGCCACCACGCCCCGGCCGACAGCTACCGGCGGGTGCTCGACCAGCTCGACCCCGGGTTCCTCCTCGGCCTCACCGCCACCCCCGAGCGCGCCGACCAGGCCGACGTGGCCGCCCTGTTCGACGACCACGTGCCGTTCCGCGCCGATCTCGGCGAGGGCATCGACATCGGCCGCCTGGTGCCGTTCGACTACGCCGGCCTGCCCGACACCATCGCGTTCGAGCCTATCCCGTGGCGCAGCTACACCGTGGAGCAGCTCTCCGCGCTCGCCGAGACCGAGGCGCGCATGCAGCGCCTGCTCGCCGCGTGGAAGCGGTACCCCGGCACCCGCACGCTGATCTTCTGCGTCTCCATCCGCCACGCCGACTACGTCAGCGCCTGGCTCCGCACCCACGACCTGCGGGTGGTCGCGGTGCACACCGGCGAGAACAGCGGGGACCGCGCCACCGCCCTCGACGACCTCGACCGGGGCGCACTCGACGCCGTGGCTGCGGTCGACCTGTTCAACGAAGGCATCGACCTCCCACGGATCGACCGGGTGGTGATGCTTCGGCCCACCGGGTCGCCGGTGGTGTTCCTCCAGCAGCTCGGCCGCGGGCTCCGGGTCGCCGAGGGCAAGACCCGCCTGCAGATCATCGACTTCATCGGAAACCACCGTATCTTCCTCCAGAAGATTCGCATGCTCCTCTCGCTGTCGTCCACACACCGATCCCTCGGGCAGTTCCTC
>JBLFXJ010000402.1:0-6902 GCA_047609825.1 Myxococcota bacterium | reverse complement strand
GAACACCTCGGGCCGGAGCCGCACCCCGGTTCGCCCGGAGCGCCAGGGCTGCTTGAACCGGATGCACACCCGGCCGTCCTCGTCGACGGACAGGCGCTGGAGCGACACCGCCGCCCGCGCGGTGTAGCGCACCAACCGCTCGCGCCCGCCGGGGTCGTCCGCGGCCACGGTGACGCCCGCGTGCACCTCGAGCCACGCAGACGTTTGGCGGGGTGCTCGGCGCCCGGGAAGAGAGGGTGCGCCGGTTCCAGGAGTATGTGGTGGGTGCCGTCGCCGGGCCCTGATCGCATACAGCCACAGGGTGAAGAAGCGGCTGAACAGGTACTCGCTCGACTCGGAGTGCGCACCTCCCTCCGGGGGTGTCGCGCATCGCCGAAGCCCTGGACGCATGCGTGCTACAGTGGCGCGGATGGCCGTTTAGGGGGGGACGTGATGTGGTGGTTGTGGACCGTTGCGGCGCTCGCGGCCGACCCGCTGACAGCGGCGACCAGCGGCTTGTACCCGGGGCCCACGGTGCTCGTCGCCGAGCCGGGTCGGCTGGACCGCGACTTGATGAGCGCCGGGCATGCGCTCGGCAGCACGGTGGACGGCCCGACGGCGGTGACGCTGGACCTGGTCGCGGGGTTCCCGGACGACGTGACGCCCTTGAGCGGGACGGTGAGCGGCGGTTCCGGCTCCGTGTACTACAGCCCGCCGACGCGTCGGGTGTGGTGGGTCCAGGACACCGGGTTGGGGCTCACGCTCGGCCGCCGCGCCCGAACCGACCCGCCTGGGTGACCGCAGTGCGCACCCGTGGGGCCCTGCTGGGCGAAGCGTTTACGCGCACGGAGGTCCGCTGAACCCGCTCACGCATCTGCGCGAGATTCCACGCTGCCACATTCGGGAACTGATGGTGGATGTCGTGATCCATCGTCGCGTTCACCGTGTCGGAGCCGTAGAAGAACGAGCCTATCCCGACCAACCATGCGGGAAAGCTCATCCGGAATGTGCCGTACTCGCCGTGCTGGTAGTGGAGCAGATGATTGAACGCCCAGTCCTGCAGGGCATATGCCAGCCGTAGGCCCGCCCAGAAAGAAAACGCCGACGAACCCGCCATGTAGAACACGGAGCAGAACAGGAGGATGCGAAACGCCCACCACCCATCCATCCTCCAGCCATTCGCCCGCAGGTGATGGTAGGCAACCCCCTCGAACACGAAGAGGCAGGCGATGAACGAGCGCAGCCTGCCCCCGCGGATCCGCCACCACTCGGAATCCTCGGGCGTAGCCGTGTGTCGATGATGCCCCATGTGCTCGGCCCGGTGCTCGGCCCATCCCCCGTTGATCGGTGAGAACGGCAACGGGAGCGCCCGGATCCAGATCGGGGGCCTCGGCTGGAGGTGAAACAGCTCGTGAACGGCGATCGACCACCGAGACAGCGCCGGTCCGACCAGCACCAGTACAACGTACCAGGGGAGCTGGTAGCGAACAGTGAGCCCGAGGACGCCGTAGATCGCCAGCGGCATGAAGAACGCATACGCGTGGAACCGCGTGAGATCGCTGCGGGTGTAATAGAGTTCCTTCCTGGCGTTCATGAGATCCCCTGCAGTGCATTGGTGCGCGCTATGTCCAGGCTCACGGTCTCACCGTTGCGCATCCAAGGCCACGTTTCATTCCCCGCCTCGCAGATGAACTGGCCCCGGCTTGGGTCGAAGGCACGGTCGCGCAGGATCTGGATGCTGCGGTTGATGACGGCGTGGCCGACGAGGACAATGCTGCGGACTCGCGAGAACCGGGGCTCCATCAGCGCCGCGTCCAGCTGGATGAACAGCCGGTTCGCACGCAGGACTCCGTGGACCAGCGACTCTGCGCCGTGGTGGGAGGCTGCGGCGTCGCCGTCGAGGAAGAGCCGGCGAAACGCGTGGTCCTCCCGGCACATGTTTCGTATATTTCGTCCTTCGAATGCCCCGAAGTCCAGCTCGCGAAGCAGCGGCGTCTCGAACAATGGCGCGCAGGAGTCCGTGGCGAGCATGGCCGCGCTCTCCCGGGACCGCTGCAGATCGCTGTGCACTACCAAACTGTCCGGTGGCAGTCGATGCGCAGTCAGCTCCGCTCTCGCCCCCGGCAGCAAGCCCATCTGCCGGCCATGGCGGGCGCCGGAGAGCAGCCCACTGCGGTTGGACCAGGTCTCTCCATGGCGCATGAGCCATACCGATCGCGAGCAGAGGTGACGACGCGCCAACCAGCGGCCGATGCGGTCGGTGGCGGGCTCTGACCGGGTGAGGGCGTAGGTGGGACCACCGTTCACAGGCACCAGGCTGAGCCCGAGGTCCCCGAGCTGCTCGGCGGCCGGTCCGCCTGCAGAGAAGGCGGCCGCGGTCGCCGCCGTGCTCCGTGTGAACTCTCCGTGCTCGTCGCCTCCAGGTCCTTCCCGCTGGAGCCAGGAGGGTGGGTTGCAGTCCCCAACCTGCGTCAGATGATCGATCATGTGCGGTCTGGGACGGTGAGATCCGGCATGGTGGACCCTCGGTGTCGGATGGGTTGATGCCGGGGGATTCCCGACACCTGACCCAACGCAACCCGGAGGCGAACCACCCCATCGCCACGGAGTCAATTCCTGGATCTGAAGCGAAGGCCTGGACTACCGCCCGATCACGGCGTTCAGGAACGACCGCGCCCGGCTCCATGCCCGGTCGACGGTGGACACGCCCAGTGACATGGTGGTCGCGATCTCGGGGACGGACATGCCGCCGAAGACACGCAGCATCACCACCTCCGCCGCCCGTGGGTCCACGGCCTCCAGCTCATCGAGGGCACGCTGGAGCTCCACGACATCCAGCTGCCGCTCTGGCAGCGCCACACCGGAGAGAGTGGTGCGATGCTGCCCACCTCCCCGCTTGTCGGCCGCTCGGCGCCGCGCCTGGTCCACCAGCACCTGGCGCATCGCTCGGGCCGCCACCGCCACGAAGTGCTGGCGATCGTTGAACCGGCTCCCGGAGCGCTCCAGCCGGATCCACGCCTCGTGGAGGAGCACCGTGGGCTGGATCGTCTGCATGCCGTTCCCGCGTTCCCGGTAGATCTGGGATGCGAGCGCGTGCAGGTGTGCGTACATCTCCGCATCGAGGGGCTTGGGCTCGGTGGAGGGCGTCGCTGGTGAATCGTCGCTCACTGCAGCTCCACGGGACGCCCGCCTTGGCCGTCGTCCGGAACGGTCGGCCCTCGCGCCAGTGCTGATCGGAGCCGCGCGAGCTCTGCTTTCGCCTCGACTGTGGGCTGCCGGTCGGCAAGAGACGCTTCGACCGACGACAGCAACGATGCCGCCGCCTCGAGGTCACAGGCGGAGGCCTCCACCTGACCCAGGATCAGGTGCGCCAGTGCTCGATCCTGGTCGCCGCCGGCGGCACCCAGCGTGCCCAGCGCGAGCATGGCGTGCTTCCGGGCGTCGTCCACCTTCCCAAGGGCCAGGAGCGCACTGGCCTGACGCGCCTGGGCCAGAGCGACGGTCCGCCCCGCGCCAATCTCCGACGCGGTCGTGGCCGCCTCTGCGAGGGTGTGCCACGAGGCTTCGAAGTCGCCGAGCTGTAGCTGGAGGCATCCGAGCTCATAGAGTGCCTGGCTCTCGAGGAATCGCCGCCCCAGCCCCCTCGCGATGGCGAGTGCCTGATCGAGGCGGTGCCGCGCCTCCGGCAGTGCCCTCAGGCGCGCCAGCGGGGCGGCGCTCACCAGGGTCGCCGCCTCACCGAAGCGGTTGGCCCGCTCACGCTCGATGGACAGCGCCCGCTCGAAGTCGGCGTGGGCCGCGTCGAGTTGGCCGATCTCGACGAGCACACAGCCGCGGGTCGACAGGGCCTGGGCCAGGCGCCGACGGTCGGCCACGCGCTCGAGCACCGGCATGGCAGCGTCCATCCGCCTCCTTGCCTCGTCGAGCCGCCCGGCAGCGAGCGCGGCATACCCCAGCTGCGACAGCGCAACCCCCTCACTGGCACGCTCACCCAGCTCGCGCGCGGCCTCGAGCGCACGCTCCAGGCACGCACGGCTCTCATCCAGCCGACCCAGGTTGTGGTACAGCGTGCCGAGGTTTCGCATGACGGTGAACGCGGCTGAGCGATTGCCGATCTGGCGGTACAATTCGGCCGATGCGAGGAGCAGTGACTCCGCCTCGATGAGATCGTTGTGCTCCATATAGGTGCCGGCGAGCAGGTTCAGGGCGACGGCCTCATGCACCCGGTTTCCGGCCCCACGCGCAATCGCCAGCGCTTCGCGAATCCAGAGGCGCGCCTTGTCCCAGTCTCCAGCGCGACCCACCGCACGACCCGCGGCGAGCAGGGCGCGCCAGGTCAACCGGGAATCATCGATGCGACGGGCGATGGCGAGCAACCCGCGCAGCACCTCGAGGCGTGGCTGGCCCCTCCCGGCACGCTGCAGAGCGCGCTCGGTGACCAATCCAATGTCCACCCGCTCGGCATCCGTGAGGCCGGGCAACGCAGACACGGTCTCTGCTAGGGTGGCCATGTCGGAGAACGGGCCCATGCGGGTGCGGATGGACCACAGGCCGATGCAGGTGCCCACCGCGACCGAATCGTCTCCGCGAGCGAGCGCCCGCTCACACGCAATCGTAAGATTCGCCGTCTCGGATCGCAGTAGTTGCCACAGCGCGGGGCCGCCCCGCCGCTCCATGGCCTCGCTCGCCTCGCCGGTGCCAAACTCAGCATAGTGCAGGCCGTGACGGCCCTCGGCAGCCGCCCGTGCTGGTTCACCGCTGCCGGGGAATGCGTCGGCCCCGGCCAGCTTCTCCACCGCATATGCCCGCACGCTCTCCAGCAAGCCGAAGCGGTGGCCGGTGTGCATCACAACCAGCGACTTGTCGGCGAGGGACTCGAGCGCGTCCATTACCCATGGCCCATCGAATGCATCGAGAGAAACCACGGCCTCGGCGGCTTCGAGGGTGAAGCCGCCTTCGAACACCCCGAGCTGGGCGAGGGCCGACTGCTCCCAGGGCTCGAGCAGACTCCACGACCAGTCGATGGTGGCCCTGAGCGTTGCGCGGCGGCCCCGACGGCCCCGGTCGACCAGCAGCCGAAACCGCTCACTCATCCTCTCAAGCAGCACCTCGGGTCGGGCGACCCGGATTCGGGCGGCGGCCAGCTCGATGGCCAACGGCAGCAGGTCGAGGAGTGCGACCAGCGCCTCGACGGCATCCTCGCAGTCGGCCAAACTGAACGTGGGCCGAACCATACGGGCCCGCAACGCGAACAGAACGGTGGCGTCGGCGAGCCCCATCGTGGGCAGCTGAACCACCGCCTCGCCCTCCAGCCGGCACCGCTCCCGGGATGTCACGAGGAACGATGCGTCGGGAGCCAGCGCATGCCACCGTTCGATCACCGGCCGCGCGGCGTCGACCACCTGCTCGAGGTTGTCCAGGATCACCAGACACCGCCCGCGCGCGGCGATGCCCCGCCCGAGCGGGTCGATGGCGCCATCTCCCTGCACCGGGATGCGCATGGAGGTGGCCACGACGGCACACACCGCAGGCGCCGTACGGGCCTCGGCGAGGTCGCAGAACCAGAGGCCGCCGGGAAAGCGCTCGGCGTGCTGGTGGGCGAACTCGGTGGCCACTCGGGTCTTGCCCACGCCACCGGGGCCGAGGAGAGCGACCAGGGTCCCCTCGCCGAACGCCCCCTCCAGCGCCGCCAGCTCCGAATCACGCCCAACAAAGGCGTCCTTACGCCGCGGCAGGTTGTGTTCGGTGGGAGGCCGGGTCGGCAGGGTCATCGTGGCGCCGGCCGGCGGGAGGGGGGTGGGGAGCGGCGTGGCGTCGATGGCTGGCGCGCTGAATGCAGGGTCCCACGAGACCGGCTGCTGCACAGGGCTGCCCCACACCTTCGCCAACTCACTGCAGCTGCCCACCCGTCGGGAGCAATCCGGCACCAGTGTAGCCGCGATGGCCTGACTCCATCGCTCGGGGATGTCCGTGCGCAAGTGCTCGATGGGCCGGTATCGTCCCTCGGTGATGGCCTTGAACAGCTCGAAGGTGTCGCCAGCGTGGAACGGTGGCTCCGCGCAGATCAGCTCATACAGCACGACGCCGAGGGACCACAGATCCGCCCGCTCGTCCACCCCCGCAGCATCACGGATCTGCTCCGGGGCCATGTAGGCCGGCGTGCCAAGGGCCAGTCCCGAGCGGGTGAATCGCTCTCCCTCGGGCGGCTGCAGGAGCGTGGCGATGCCGAAGTCGGCGATCTTGGGCACCAGCGCTCCGTCGGCGGGAGCGAGCAGGATGTTCCCCGGCTTGAGGTCACGGTGCACGAGGCCGCAGGCGTGGGCGGCGGTGACTCCAGCGAAGATCCCCCGGGCGAGCACGTCGATCTGGGGCACTGTCAGAGGCCCATGCTGCAGCAGGCCGCGCAGTGAGGGCCCCCACACCATCTCCATGACCAAGGCCGGCCGATCCTGCACCGTGACCAGGTCGGTGACCGCTACCACATTGGGGTGCGTGAGCCGGCCTTGGAGGCGACCTTCTCGCAGCATGCGCCGGCGCAGCTCCGCGTGTGGAACGGAGAGCACCTTGCAGGCGTGCCGTGTGCCGAGGCGGGCATGGCGCACCCGCCACACCTCGGCCATACCTCCGGCTCCGAGCGGGGCCTCCACGACGAAACGGCCCTCGATGATCTCGCCAGGGGACAGCATGCGATGCTCTATCGTGGCGGTCTGAGCGCGGCGTGCGGGGCGGAGATGTTGCTGCACGCGACGGTTGGGTTTTGCGCCCTACAACGTCCGCCCCGGCGTCCGCTAAGGGACTGGCCCAAAATAAGTTGTGCAGCACCGAGAGGGCTCCAGGGAGTCCAGGGCAAGGAGGATGACGGAGGGGAGTGCGTGCTATCCCGAGGGAAGACGACGCAGAACTGGGCTTCCTGGGGCACTCGA
>JBLFXJ010000401.1:0-6936 GCA_047609825.1 Myxococcota bacterium | reverse complement strand
GAGGCCGCTGGTAATGGTGTGCTCGCCGCGGCCGCTGCCCAGGGTGTTTGCCCACCCGAAGCCCTGCGCCTCGAGCGACGCGCCCTCGGGCTCGGCACCCACATGGGCCGGGTCGCCGGCGCCGTGGGCCTTGCCGAAGGTGTGCCCGCCGGCCACCAGGGCCACCGTCTCCTCGTCATTCATCGCCATGCGCGCGAACGTGTCGCGGATGTCGCGGGCCGAGGCCAGCGGGTCGGGCTTGCCGTCCGGGCCCTCCGGGTTCACGTAGATCAGCCCCATCTGCACTGCGGCCAGTGGGTCTTCCAGCTCCCGGTCGCCGGAGTAGCGCTCCGCCCCCATCCACTCGGCCTCCCCGCCCCAGTGGATGTCCTGCTCGGGCTCCCACACATCCTCGCGCCCGCCGGCGAACCCGAACGTGGTGAACCCCATGGACTCGAGCGAGCAGTCGCCGGTGAGCACCATCAGGTCGGCCCATGACAGCGCGCGGCCGTACTTCTGCTTGATTGGCCACAGGAGTCGGCGGGCCTTGTCGAGGTTGCCGTTGTCGGGCCAGCTGTTCAGCGGCGCGAACCGCTGGCTGCCCGAGGCCGCGCCACCGCGACCGTCCGCCGTGCGGTATGTGCCCGCCGAGTGCCACGCCATACGCACGAAGAACGGCCCGTAATGCCCATAGTCGGCAGGCCACCAGTCCTGAGAGTCGGTCATCAGCGCGATGAGGTCGGCCTTCACCGCCTCGAGGTCCAGGGTCGCGAAGGCTGCCGCGTAGTCGAACGCCTCGCCCAGCGGGTTGCCCGCAGGGGGGTTCTGGTGGAGCATGGCCAAGTTCAGCTGGTTCGGCCACCAGTCGCGGTTCGACCGGGTGCCGGCCGCCGCGCTTCCATGCATCGGGCATTTGCTCTCGTCACTCATGTCAGCTCCGTGGTGAGCTGCGCAGGCTCGGGTGGATGCCCGGGCCTGTTCCGCTCTGTGGTGACTCAAGATGCACGCGCCCGTCAATAAGTTCAAAGACATCGTAGGCATCGAGTCCATGCGTTAGAGTTATACCATGTCCGCCCCTACGCTCAGGCAGCTCGAGTACGTGGTCACGCTGGCCGACACCGGGCAGTTCGTGGAGGCCGCCCGGGTGTGCGCCGTGAGCCAGCCCGCGCTCAGCAAGCAGGTGCGGGCGGTGGAGGAGCAGCTGGGGGTGCAGCTGTTCGAGCGGGTTCGCCCCCGGGTGATCATCACTCCGGCCGGGGCAGAGGTGGTGCGACGGGCGCGGGCTCTGCTGGCAGACGCGCGGGATCTGGTGGCCGCGGCGGGCACGTTCACCGGGTCGCCCACCGGCGTGGTGCGCCTCGGCGTGATCCCGACCGTGGCGCCGTATGGTCTGCCGGGACTGTTGATGAAGGTGCGCCGGCGGTTCCCGGGTGTGTCGTTCGTGATCCGCGAGGTGCAGACCGACCGGCTCCTCCCCCAGCTCCGGTCCGGCGAGCTCGACCTCGGCCTGCTCGCACGCCCGTTCGATGCGGAGGGGCTGTGCGGCCCCGACCTGGTGTTCGAGCCGTTCGTGCTGGTGGCCCCGGAGGGCCACCCGCTGTGCGTCGCGGAGGTGGTGCAGCCGCACGAGATCGACGGTGCGAGCCTGATCCTCATGGAGGATGGTCACTGCCTGCGCGACCAGGCCATCGACGTTTGTGCATTGGCCGGTCGGCCGCCCGCTACCACAGTCACCGCCGCCAGCATCAGCACGCTGGTGCGCATGGTGGAGAGCGGCCTGGGCGCCACCCTGCTTCCCGCGAGCGCCATCGCGGCGGAGGTTCGCCCAGGGCAGGGGTTCATCACCCGCAGCTTCGGCGCCCACCCGCCAGGCCGCACCCTCACGCTCCAGTGGCGCCACACCTCCCCCCTCGCGGCGTGGTTCGGCACCCTCGGAGAGGTGCTCCGGGCCCACTACTTGGAGATCAACGCCTCATTGCCCCAGGTGGCCGGTCCGCCGCCGTGGATCCGCGCGGTAGCCGGCCCCGGCTGACCCGCAGCCTGCTACACTCCGCCGCCCTCGGGAGCGTAGACCAATGCCCAAGATCGCGATCATTGGCGCAGGCCCCGCCGGCCTGTCCCTCGCCCGCCTGCTGAACGAGAACGAGCTGCACGACATCACGGTGTTCGAGCGCTCAGCTCGGGTGGGCGGCAAGGTCGAGTCGGTTGAGGTCGACGGCCGGTACCACGAACTCGGCGCCTGCTACCTCACCTCCGGCTACACCCGCCTCACCCCGTGGATGAAGGAAGACGGCCACACCTTCACCGTGCTCGAGACCTTCGAGATGGACGACGGCAAGTCGCTGCAGGACTTCATCTACGGCGACTCCCGCATCCGCGCCCAGCTGCACATCGCGAAATACCTGGCGTCGTGGGTCAGCTTTCACGTGCGCGAGGCGCTGGGCCTGGTCTCCGACAGCGAGTACGCGCGCCTCGCCAAGCCGTTCGGCCCCTGGCTCCGCGAAGGCGGGATGGAGTCGATGCACCGGCTCGCGCGCCGGAGCACGGTGGCCATGGGCTACGGCTTCCTCGACCAGAGCCCGCGGCTGTACGGCTACCGGTGGAACAAGCCGAGCCTGATCTACACCGGCCTCCGCAAGAACACCCGCGAGCCGGATCTGGGCTGGTCCAACTTCTGGGAGCGCCTGGGCCGCCGCTACGACCTCCGCTTGGAGCACGAGGTCACCGATCTGCGGCGTGAGGGTGGCCAGGTGGTGGTGGAGGTGGACCGCCCCGGCGCTGACGGGCAGACCGAGACCGTCACCCTGCCGTTCGACCACGTGGTGGTGGCCGTGCCGCTCACCCTGCTGGCCCGGTTCACCGGCGCCACCGATGATGAGAAGTGGTACGCCGACAAGCTGGTCTCCAACCGCTACGCGACGAGCCTGGTGGAGGTGGACGGCTGGTTCGACGAGCCGGTCGACACCTACGCCTACCGCGAGCGCCTGCTGCCGCCCGCACAGCGCGAGAATCCCGACGAGCCGTGGGATCGGCCGCTGGTGGCCCGTCGCACGCCGCGGAAGGGCGGGGGAAATCGTCCGATCTATGTGGCGTATCAGTATGTCGACCCGCAGCACGACCCGAAGACCAACCCCGAGGCCACCGACGCCTCGCTGGATGAGCGCCTCGCCGCCCAGCTCCGGGCCGACCTCGCGCTGGAGGGTGCGGAGCTGAAGGAGGTCATCGAGCAGCGGGTGTGGGACTACTTCCCGCGGCTGTCGGCCGAGGGCATCGCGGCGGGCGGGGTGAACCGGCTCGAGCGCATGCAGGGCATCGACGGCGTCTGGTACAGCGGCGGCAGCGTGGTGCTCGAGTCCATCGACCACATCGTGGACTACAACACCGTGCTCGCCATGCGCATGGCCCATGCGATCAACGGCGGAAATGGGCTGCTGTTCAAGGTGCGCCGGGCCTGGGCGGCCGCGAGCTACCACAACTGGTAGCCGGCACGGTCCCGCAGACGAGCGGGTGAGGTGTGGCCCACGCGGGTTGGGGTTGAGCCGGAGCTGACCCATCCGACCGTGAGTCCATCAGCCCACTGACCCTCCTCCCTTGCCGTGCGCGAGCTACGTCCGCCGGCCTGAACCACCCCGGACGACACCGTGACTACCAACGCGCTCCCCCCCAACACCCTGTTCATCGAAGTCTCGGGCGCCGGCCTCGCGGAGGTGGATGGCCTCTTCGTCCCGTCGACAGCACCGCCGGTCGAGTCCGAGTCCGGCACCGTGTCGAGCCTCGGCAGCTGGAACGGCAAGCTGGCGTGGGATCGCGCCGATGGGGCCTGCGCCCGGAGCCCCGCGCTCTCCTGGTCCAACAGCTACACCTCCTGGCGCATCTGCCGCCTCGATGGGCACCTCGCCTACGACATCACCTCCACCGATGCGCTGCCCCCCACCGACCGGGAGTGGCACGTGTACAAGAAGGGGGTGGCACCTGCGCCGAAGGTGGTGATCCATCACTTCGACCCCCGGAAACCTCTCCCGAAGCCCACTGTCGTGTTCGTGCTCGGCGGCCCTGGCAGCGGCAAGGGCACCATGTGCTCGCTCGCCAAAGCACAGCTTGGGTGGGTGCATCTGTCGACGGGAGACCTCCTGCGTGCCGAGCGTGCCGCCGGCGGGGAGACCGCCGCGGCCATCGAGCGGTACATCACCGCCGGGGAGCTGGTGCCGAACGCGATCACGGTCACGCTGCTCAAGGCGGCGATGGACACCGCCATGCGGGAGACCGGCAAGACCAACTTCCTGCTCGACGGCTTCCCGCGCTCCCTCGACAACATGGAGGGGTGGTACGCGATCTTCGGGCGCGAGGCGGAGCTCCCGATGATGCTCCACTTCGAGTGTCCCTACGCGGTGCTGGAGGCGCGGATCCTGGGGCGCGCCAAGTACTCGGGTCGCAGCGACGACAACATCGAGAGCATGAAGCTGCGGTTCGACACGTTCAAGGCGAAGACGCTGCCCACGCTGGAGCTGTTCCAGGGCAAGGGCAAGGTGGTCGAGGTGGACGCCAGTCAGAGCCGCGAGGACGTGTACGCGCTGGTGAAGCAGAGCCTCGCGGCGCACACCGACCCCGTGCTCGCCGCGCAGCCGCTTACGCCGGAGTCCGAGATGCAGCTCGGGCTGAGGCCGTACCCGAAGCGCAACCGGTGCTGAAAGCGACGTCGCCGCGCACCGCTCTGTTCCTGCGCCGGAGCGCATAGCCGGCTCCGGGTCGGCAACCGGCGCCGACGGGCAGCCCTGGTGCATCGGCCGTGCTGAGCAGGTGTCCGAGGGCCCTTGGTGATAGCGTTTGCGGGTTCAAGGGAGACCGTATGCGCACCATTCTGTTCTTGAGCGCGACCATGTTCGCCACCACGGCCTCAGCCCAGTCCCTCGATATGTCGGGCGACTGCCCCGGCCCGGTCGACATCACGGTGGCCGGCGTCACGCCGGGTGCCACCCTCGTGTTCCTCGCTGGCAGCGCCGGCGAAGGCTCCGATGTGATCGGTGTGGGCGGCTGCACCGGCACCGTCACCGGCCTCGCCGGCCTCCGGTTCCTCACCCGGGTCACCGCAGACGGTGGCGGTGGCGCTGCGTTCAGCCCGTCGATCCCCGACGGCCGCTGCGACACCCCAATCCAGGTGCTCGACACCAGCTCCTGCACCCTCACCAACGTCGATACGGCCGCCGGCGGCGGCGTGGTTCCGCCCGAGGGCCTGTGGGTGCTCGGGAACTACGAAGGCCTCATCGGCGAGTTCGATGGCAGTGTGCAGTACAACGGCGCGGTCAGCTGTCCCGACACCTGCGCTGCCTACGGCTTCGCCGCGGTGGGCGCCCGGTTCATCTGCAACCACTGGGATGGCGGCTCGTCCGAAGGCTGCGACCCGTCCAATGACGGCGAGTACGGCACGGCGAACTGTGGCTGGATGATGCGCGACGGCGTGGAGCTGACCGAGAACGACAACTCCGAGGACTGCGCCGGCGACATCGCCACCTGCGTGGGGTCGTCCTGCAGTGAAGGCGTCACCTGGCACGCCATCCAGTGCCAGTGCCGGTGAGCTGACAGCGCCTGCGGCCCCCAGGGGTCGCAGCTCCCCGTGTCCGCGTCGACCCACGGCGCGGGCACCGCGGGAGCCTGACGACGCCCGAACAAGCGGGGTACCCTCGCTCATGCGCCTGTCCCGCCGTCACCTGCTCCAGAGCCTCCTCGCTGGGGCGATGCTCGGGCGCTCCCGACCGGCTCGGGCCACGCCCGGCGCCGCGAAGCGGGTGCTGTTCGTGTACTTCCCCGACGGCGTGGTCGGCCCGGTGGGCGACCAGCCCTCCGAGTGGCACGCGACCGCGACCGATGGTGTGATCACGCTCGGCCACCACACCGAGCCCCTCGCGCCGTTCGTCGAGGACTGCGTGTTCTTCGACCGGCTCACCATCGGGCCGGAGGGGGGCAGCCACACGGAGGGGAGCAAGAAGCTCCTCACCGCGCGCCACGGGGGCTGGGGCCCGTCCATCGACCAGGTGCTCGCCCGGTCGGTCGGCGCGGACGACCCCTGGCCGTCCCTGTACCTGGGCGCTCAGACCACTGCCCACGACGCCGACATCGACAAGTTCCTGAGCGTGCCGGGCGAGGGCTACATCGCGGTCCCCCCCGAGGATGACCCCCGCCGCGCCTTCGAGCAGCTGTTCGGGCCGCGGGATCAACGCCAGCGCCGGAGCGTGCTGGACCAGGTCACCGCTGACTTGCGGGAGCTCCGCGGGCGGCTCGGCGGCGTGGAGCGGGCGCGCCTGGACGCTCACCTCGACGCCGTGCGCGAGGTGGAGCGGCGCCTCGACGCCATCCCCGCCTGTGAGGCCACCCTCGACGCCACCGGATTGAGCGACGACGCGATGCTCACTCCCGAGGCATTCCCCGCCATCTACCGAGCACAGACCGATGTGATGGTGCTCGCCCTGGCCTGCGGGCTGACCCGGGTGGGCGTGCTCCAGGGGTCGCACCACACCAGCCCGCTGGTCATGAGCCGGTTCGTCACGCCGGACGTGCCCGATGCCGAGTGGCTGGAAGGGGACCAGCCCAGCCACGATTCCGGTCACTATGGCGACATCCGGGATGAGCGAACTGTGGCCGGCTACGCGCACTTTCGCGCTACTCGACGCTGGTGGACGGGGCAGCTCGCGTATCTCCTGGGCCGCTTGCGGGACACGCCCGAGGGGGACGGCACGATGCTCGACCACTCCCTCGTAGTGGCGTTCTCCGAGGTGTCGGACAGCAACCTGCACAGCCACGCCGACATGCCGTTCGTGCTCGCTGGGCGGGGCGGGAGTGCGGTGTCCACCGGCCGTGTGTTGGACGCTGAAGGTGGGCTGCATGCAGACCTGTGGATCGCCCTGGCGATTGCGCTGGGCGATCCGCTCGACGCGTTCGGCGACTACGGGACGCAGCCGCTGC
>JBLFXJ010000400.1:0-6937 GCA_047609825.1 Myxococcota bacterium | reverse complement strand
CGGCTTCGGCGCCGACGATGACTTCGTGTACGCGTGCAGCCGCCCCGACGGCACGTCCGCCAGCAACGACGACTGCGACGACGCCGACCCCACGGTCGGCCCGCCGAGCCTGTGGTTCGCCGACGGCGACCGTGACGGCTTCGGCGCCGGCGACCCGGTGGATCCCACGCCCACCTGCGAGGCGCCCGGCCCCGGCCTGCGCCCGGAGTGGGTGGGCCTGGACTGCGACGACAGCGCGCCGCTCACCTACCCCGACGCCGACGAGATCTGCGAGGACGGCATCGACCAGGACTGCGACGGCGAGGACCGCACCTGCATCCAGATGTATGTGGCAGACGGACGCGGACGCGGCGGCAACCTGTACTCGGTCGACCTGCGGGATGGCACCGTGCTCCCCGTGGCGGTGCTGCCCGAGCCGATCACCGGCCTGTCGTTCTCCCCAGACGGCGACCTGTATGCCGTCGCAGCCTCCGGGTACGGCTACTACTACGGTGGAAGCTCCGACATGTACGAGGTGGACCTCGAGACGTTCACCTTCACCCCGGTGTACACGCCCGACGCCAGCTCGTGGTCCGGATTCTCGTGGAACTACGGCGACGGCAACCTGTACGCCTGGACCGAGAACGGCGACGACCTGTACGAGATCGACCTGGTAGCTGGCAGCGAGCGGATGATCTACGGCGGCAGCTCCTATGGTCACTGCATGGCGTCGGACGCCAGCGGCCAGATGTACCGGGTCACCTCGAACAACCTGTACGAGATCGACCACGTGGCCGGCCGCGAGTCGAACCTCGGCGTCATCTCGGGGCTCCCGGCCGGCTCGTCGGGCCAGGGCTGCGCCTTCCTCGATGGGCTGCTGTACATCGCGCCGTCGGGCTACGACTACTACGGCGGCGACCGGGAGCTGTTCGCGGTGGACGTGGTGTCGCGGAGTGCCGTGGCCACGGGAATCCTGCTCTCCGCCGACATGGACGCGCTGGGCGCCTTCGAACCGTAGCGGTGCCAGTACAGGATCGTACACCGCCGGCCTGCGGGCCGGCGGGGTACACTCGGGCTGTTGGTGGAGTGAACATGCGCCCGATCCTGCTGACTCAGGCCTACGGCTTCAGCCGCTCGTCGTCCTTTCGCGAGCTTACCCCTCGTTCCTCGGGGGGGGTCGCTTTCGGACTTCTCGCTGGATTCCTGCTCGCCCTGACCGGTTGTGAATCCTCCGATTCCGGGGACGACAAGCCGCCGGCAGAGATCTGCGACAACCTCGAGGACGACGACCTCGACGAGCTCGCCGACTGTGCAGACCCCGACTGTGCGCCGGTCTGCGGTGAGGTGTGCACCAACGGCACCGACGACGACCTCGATGGCCTCATCGACTGCCTCGACGACGACTGCGACGGCCTGTGTCCGGAGAACTGCGGGGATGGGCGCGACAACGACGCCGACGGCGCCATCGACTGCGACGACCGGGACTGCTTCGGGAGCTGTCCCGAGGTCTGCGGCGATGGCTTCGACAACGACGGCGACGGCAAGGTGGACTGCCTCGACGAGGAGTGCGTCGACCCGAGCTGCCCCGAGGTGTGCTCCGACGGCCGCGACAACGACGCGGACGCCCTGGTGGACTGCGCCGACGAGGACTGCAACGATCCGGCGTGCGACGAGGCCTGCGCGGACGGCCGCGACAACGACGCCGATGGCCGGGTGGACTGCGACGACAGCGACTGCGACGGCGACTGCCCGGAGGTGTGCGACGACGGCCGCGACAATGACGCCGATGGCCGGGTGGACTGCGACGATCCCGAGTGCGAGGTCGTGTGCGACGCCGACGGCGATGGGTTCTTCAACGCGGACTTTGGCGGCGATGACTGTGACGACACCCGCGCCGACGTGAACCCGTCCCGCCCCGAGATCTGCAACGGCGAGGAGGTGCTGGACGACGACTGTGACGGCCTGTTCGACGAAGACGACCCCGACGTGGACGTGTTCACCCTCATCGCGTGGGGGCCCGACGCCGACGGCGACGGCTTCGGCACCGACCGCGACGTGCAGTTCGCCTGCCAGCAGCCCGACGGCTGGGGCTTCGCGAACCGGGACTGCGACGACACCCGGGCCGACATCAACCCCGCCATGCCGGAGATCTGCAACCCGGATGCGCCGGTGGATGACGACTGCGACGGCCTGATCGACGACGACGACCCCGACGTGTCGGAAGACAGCTACCTCGAGTGGTACGCCGACCGCGACGACGACGGCTTCGGCTCGGGAGTGGACTTCGAATACGGCTGCAGCCGCCCCGAGGGCACCGCGCCGCGCAACGACGACTGTGACGATGCCGACCCCACGGTGGGTCCGCCGAGCCTGTGGTACCCCGACACCGACCGCGACGGATTCGGCGCCGGCGACCCGGTCGACCCCACGCCCACCTGCGACCCGCCCGGCCCCGGGCTGCGCCCGGACTGGATCGGGCTGGACTGCGACGACGGCGAGGCGCGCATCTTCCCGGGTGCCGACGAGGTGTGCGAGGACGGCATCGACCAGGACTGTGACGGCGAGGACCGGTCCTGTCGCCCCGACTGCGACCCGGTGGACGAGGTGGAGTGGTCCGACACCTGCCTGTACCTGGACGGCTCAGGCGGCGCGTGCCTGCCTGGGTACACACTGGCCCCACAGGTGGCGCTCGAAGACGTGGCCGGGGACTTCGTGGGCAAGGACTACAAGACCATGGTGTCGGGCAACTGCTGCATCTGGCACCGCGACCAGGACATCGAGCTGCAGGACTGGGGCATGAGCGCCGACTGCAACGCCCCCGGCCCGCTCGGCGAGGGGCCCATCGCGGGCGGCGCGGGGTGCCTGGACGTGCTCAACCTCGGCCCGACGCAGCTCACGCTGTGCATGGTGGATGTGGACTGAGGAGGAGGTGTGTATGCGCCGGTTCCTGCTCGGTCTTGTCGTCGTCATCGTCGGCCTGGCGCTCGCGTTCGTGGCGCTGCGCCGCACGATCGAGCGCCAGGCGATCCTGCTGCTCACCGAGGACTACGCGACTGAGGCCCGCCCGCTGTCTCCGGTCTTCGACGGGCCCGACGCCACCCTCGCCCGCATCGAGGTGAACCTGGAGCCCATCGCCAGCGACCTGTTTGGCATCACCGACGTGCAGTTCCCCCCTGGAGGTCCGGGCCTGGTGGTGGCGCAGAAGTCTGGCGACCTGACCTACGTGCTCGAGGGCGAGCCCCAGCTCATCGCCCACCTGGACGTGCTCACCGACGCCGAGCAGGGCCTGCTCGGCATCGCATTCGACCCTGACTTCCACCGCACCGGTCGCCTGTGGGTGCACACGGTCGAGGCCGCGGATGGCGAGGACCGCACCCGCGTGCGCCCGTTGCAGCTGGACCCGGCCGACCCGTGGAGCGCCCCGGCCACGGTCGGACCTCCGATCCTGGAGCTGGCGCAGCCGTACCAGAACCACAACGGCGGGCAGATCGCGTTCGGACCCGATGGCCAGCTCTACCTGGGCCTCGGCGACGGCGGGCTGCGCGACGATCCGCTGGGCGCCGGCCCTGATCCCCACAACTGGCTCGGCACCGTACTCCGCATCACGCCCACAGCCGATGGCTACACAGTGCCGTCGGACAACCCGTTCGCCGATGGGGAGCGCGGCGCTCCGGAGGTCTGGGCGAGCGGCCTGCGAAATCCGTGGCGGTTCTCGTGGCTCGCGGACGGCCGGATGGTGGTGGCGGACGTGGGCCAGGACACGTGGGAGGAGCTGTCGATCGCCGGCCCGGGCGACGATCTGGGCTGGAGCCACCACGAGGGCACCGCGTGTTTTCCGCCGGGCGCGGAGTGTGTGGAGGGCTCGGTGCTGCCGTTCCACACCTACGGTCGCGCATCTGGCCAGTCGATCACCGGCGGCTACGAGGCCACCGGCGACGCCGTGCCGGCCATCCGCGGACGGTACGTGTTCGGCGACTTCGTCAGCGGCCGCATCTGGGCGATCCGTCCGGGCGAAGGGCCCGTCTCACTCGGGCGATGGCCGCTGTTGATCGCCGCGTTCGGGCGGGATGCTGCCGGCGATCTGGTGGTGGCGGACCACGCGGGGGGCACGGTGTATCGACTGGCTCAGTAGGCGTCGATGGCGACGTGCGAGTCACCGCCGGGCCAGCATCCTCCCGAGCCACCCACCGCCCGACGTCACCGCAGCACACCCACAGCCATCGCTGGCTGGCCGATCCCCGTCAGCGACCGGCTCGGACCGCACCACCGGGCACGGCAGGTCACCGGTCGGCCCGAGGGCGAGGTGCACGTCGTCGAGGTCGCCCGAGCCCGTCCAGGTGAGCCGCGCGCGGACGGCGTCGTCGGGCACGACGATCTCGGCGTTGAGCTCAGCCCAGTCCGGCGCGCTCGGGTGCTCCAGCGCGGCTTCACCGACCATCGCCCCGCCCGCATCGGTGAACGTCCACGCCACCTGCACCGCTCCACCCAGGGTCCATCCGCTGTAGTGGGCCAGGCGGTCGGCGATGTCTTCGGGAGGCGGCAGATCAACGGTGCGGGCCACAGAACCACTGTCGGAAGGCGCACAGTTCCCGCCGAGGGATACCGCATGGGCCCCCTGCACGGACTGCGCTGCACCGCATCGCCGCGCCCCGGTGAGCTCCACCGTGCCGTCCAGCACCTCCCAGCCGTCGAGCCCGTCCTCGAGATCGCCGTTGTCGAGCAGCTCGGGTGACCACGCCCTGCCCGCCACCACGAATGCGCGCGGCTGGGACCACCCACTCCACTGCAGACCGGCGTCCCGGTGCCTCACCCGCACGCAGTGCTCGCCCTCGTCGAGGTCGCGCAGGGACTCCTCGGTGAGGTCGAGCCCGGCGCTCTTGTCCACCCCGAAGTACCGGTTCTCCGCCTGACGCCACACCTCCCAGCTCGACCGGTCGAACCCGTCGCAGGCCGCCGCCACCTGCCAGTGGGTGGCCTGATGGGCCGCACCGTCCGGGGCCGCGAAGGTGGTGCTCTGCAACACGACGCAGTCCGCCGACACGGCGCCGGTGGGGGCGAGCATGTCGGGCTGCAAGGGCGGGGTCCCGAACCGGTGCACGGTGATGCTGTCGGTGAGGGCGTTGTCGGCCGGATGGTCGGGGTTTCCGCGGCTCAGCCGCCGCACCTGGAGGGACGGGTCGTCGCCTGCCGTCACGTCTACCACCACGAAGCCCCAGTCGTCGGTGCTCACCGTGAACGCGTCGTAGTCGGCCTGCGGCTGCTCGCCCCACCGGTCCAGCCCGCCCTCGGCCGAGGCCACGTTGACCATCAGGTGGTCGTGGTCGCGGGACTGGCCGCGGGAGTAGGCGTGGGTGTGGCCGAAGAAGTGCACCGAGGGCTTGTCGCACGCGGTGGAGAACGCCTCGAGCCGCTCGATCACCTGGCCCGTGGTGGGCACATTGCCCGGGGTCCACAGCTCGGACTGGAACGGGTGGTGGAGCTGGGCGAACACGAAGTCGACGCTGGGGTCGGCGCAGGCGGCGTCGAGGCGGTCGTCGAGGAAGTCGAGCTGAGCGGGCCAGCTGGGCAGGTGGTTGGTGTCGAGGCCGATGAACAACACGACTGAGTGGGCGAAGCTGTAGAACCGCTCGGCATGCTCCGGGCCGGCGTCGTCGGGCAGGTGGAAGTAGCGGAAGTAGGCGTCGGCGTCCTGATCGTGGTTGCCGAGCACCGGGTACAGCGGCACCTCGGCGCTGAGCTGGGCCACCGGTCCGAAGAACTCCTCGCCCCACGACGCCAGCACCCGCCCGTCGTCGACCAGGTCGCCCGGGATCAGCGCCAGCGCGAACGCCTCGTGGGGGGCGCCCAGCTGCTCATCGGCCGCCCAGGCGAGCACGCCGTCCTGCACCACCTCGGCGAACTTGTCGGGGGTCGCGGACGCGTTCTGCATGTCGCTCATCGCGACGAACCGGAATGATTCAGGAACATCCGGGGCGGACCGGAACCGGGCAGCACCGGCAGGCTCGCCATCGAGGGCGGCGGCGTACTCCACCACGGTGCCCGCCGTGAGCCCGGTCAGCTCCACCTCGTGCAACCAGTGGCCCTCGCCGAGCTCCGTGCTGCTGCCCATGGCCTCCGCACCCACCCCGCCGACCTCGAACGCCACCGTGGGAGTGCCCGGCCCGTCCGTCTCCCACAGCACCCAGGCCCGGTCGACGGCCACGTGCTGAACATACGGAGCGATGGTGACCTCGGCGGCCTGGGCGGCCCCGAGCACGAGCGCGAGCAGCATGGGCGGCCTCGGAGCGGATGCGGTGAGGTAACCGCGCGCGGGCTCGATCGGGCTGTCTTGCAACCCGGGCGGCACGGGAGCACCGCTGAGCAACCCTGCCAGGTTGGCAGGGTTGGCGTGTCAACCGCTGGCCATCCGCCACCGAGGCGGGGCCACCCGTGCGGCGGGGGCGCCGCTCACCAGCCGACGGCACTCGCCAGCACCACATCGAGCCGCCCGCGCCCTGGCGCCTGCGCCCGCTGCTCGGCGAGCCGACGACGCGCCACGGCGAACTGACTCCAGTTCACGTTGAGCCGACGACCCACCGCGACCCGCAGCGTGGTGTCGGCATCCGGAGGCACCCGAGCGAGCGTGCTCACCATCTTGTCGTTCAACCGCTCGACCGCGACGGCCCGCGCCTCCAGGCCAGCGGCGGCCTGCACCGCCGCGAGCTCGGCGCTCAGGTCGATCCGTGGCCCCGCGAGCGCGACCAGATCCGGGACCAGCCCGACGTGCTTCTCGATGCTGGCGCTCAGGCCTTGCTCGGCCATGGCCATCCGGGACGTGTGCTCTGCCACCGCGTTCGCGCCCGAGGCGGCCGTGAACGCGACGGACCCGGACACAGCGGCGAGCACGACGACCACCATTCCGGCGCGTCTCGCCCACTGCCCAGGAGTGGGCTCCATGAACGCGGGCCCTTCTCCCTCG
>JBLFXJ010000399.1:0-6940 GCA_047609825.1 Myxococcota bacterium | reverse complement strand
CCTGGCGTCGTAGCGCCCGACCTTGTGGATCCACAGCCGGTCCAGCGTCGCCTCGACGGCGTTTGCCGGGGCCCCCCGGAGCCACACGGACAGCAGCAGCGCCCACTTCCTGCCGGGCGGATCGAGTTCGTCCCGTGCGGGGAGGGCGGCCTCCAGGGCAACACCGATGGTCGGATCGTCGAGGCTGGCGGCTTCGGGGAACACGCGCTGGAGGATGTTGGCCTCCCGCGCGAAGACCAGCGCCTGGGCGATGTGTGTGCCCTTGACCAGCAGCTTGCCCCACTCGCCCTGGATGCGTTCCGCGGGGAGCTCGTCCAGCCGGGCAGCGCGACAGAGTGCCGTGAGGCTGGGTGTCGGCGCGAAGCCCAGGCGGGCGGTGAACTGGACGGCGCGCAGGGCGCGGAGCGGATCTTCGAGGAAGGTGGAGTCGTCCACGGCGCGCAGCCGCTTGGCCATGATGTCGTCGCGCCCTCCCCAGGGATCGACGAAGGTGTCGGTCTGGAGATCGAACAGGATCGCGTTGATGGTCAGATCGCGACGCCTGGCGGCCTCGTTCAGCGGCATGTCGGGGTCTCCCTCGACCGAGATGCCACGGTGTCCGGGACCCACCTTGCTGTCACGACGTGGGATCGCGACATCGATCTCATCGTCGGTCCACCCGCGAGGGCGGCTCTTGAACACGCCGAACGACTTGCCGACAGCGTCGACCCGACCGAGGCGGCGGAGGGCGCGCTCCAGCGTGGTTTGGGGCACGCCGAACACCTCGAGGTCCCAGTCCTTGATCGGCCGGCCGAGCAGGTGGTCGCGCACACAGCCGCCCACTACGTAGGCACGGCCGCCCTCTCTACGAACCGCATTACCGATACGCCGCACGGCGTCGGGGATCGCGAGGGGAGGGCTCAGCGCCGGTCTTCCAGGCGTGTGCCCGTAGTCTCGATACCGTCGGACGCTGCAGTGCCGATGTCGGGCCGGCCAGAGCCGGGATCGCCCACGTCGCTGAACGACCCGTTGAGCCAGGACAGGAGCAGTGCTTCGACATCGGGGGCACTGTGGAGCAGCTGGTGTCCACGCGCGCTTGTGTCGGGAAGCTCGACGAGGCGCGGGCCCGTGGCCCTGCTCTCGAGGATCGTCGCGGCCTTCGATGCCATCAGGTCGCCTGCGCCTGCCACCAGCAGCAAAGGTCGCTTGCCGTAGGAGGTGACCGCGGAGCCCACCTTGACGCCCTCATGGTTCAGGCCGGGTGAGAGCAGGAGGAGGTTCTGGATTGTGGGATTGTTCGCCGCTGCATTCAGCGCGAGGTTCGCCCCCAGCTCCGCTCCGACCGCCGCTACCGAGGTGGCACCGTGAGCGGTCAGCCACGCGGCAGCCGCATCTACGTCGGCCGTCATCTTCAGGTAGTCCGCCTCCTGCAGAGCGCCCGACGCCGACTCGCCGTGCCCTCGGAGATCGACGGCGAGTACCTGGAATCCGGCGGATGAGAGCTTCGCGCTCAGGGTGCTCCAGTCGGAGCGGGAGCCGCCCTTGCCATGGACCAGCACTACGCCGTTCGCGCCGCTACCGAAGCTCTCCGCGTGAATCTTGACCCCGTCTGCGGTGGTCAACTGCACGGATGCCGCCAGCGCAAGGGAGGCAGAGAGGAGCAGGGCCGACAGCATCGAGCACTCCTAGTCGCGAGTGACGAGCTTAACCCGCCGGCCGGCCAGGGCTTCCCGGCCGGATGAACCACGCCGGCGCGGCCTTGACTGCGCAGTGCCACACGCATACATCACGCGGGCTCGCGCCCCCTGGGCGTGCGGTCTTTGACCTGTCGATGTCGTGGTCTTCCACGATGAGTGAGACGATTGACCTGGACGCGCACGAGCCGTTCATGCGGGAGGCACTGGCGCTTGCCGACGAGGCTGCAGCCCGTGGTGAGGTTCCTGTCGGTGCTGTGATCGTGCATGGCGAGCGCGTGGTCGGTCGCGGCTACAACCTTCGGGAAGCCCTGCAAGATCCTACTGCACACGCAGAGATGGTCGCGATCAAGCAGGCTTCTTCGGAGTTGGGCACGTGGCGCTTGTGCGGATGTACGCTGTACGTCACCTTGGAACCCTGCCCGATGTGTGCCGGAGCCTTGATGCTGAGCCGCATCGACCGCGTTGTCTATGGTTGCAGTGATCCGAAAGGAGGCTTTCTCGGAACGCTCGCAGATCTGTCCTGCCACCCTGGCCTCAACCACGCATTCGACGTGGTATCCGGCGTCGAGGCCGAGGCGAGCGCAGGGCGGTTGCGTAGTTTTTTCCGGGGATTGAGAGCATCGAAGCGTTGAGGAGGGGTGGCCGAGTGGTTGAAGGCGGTAGATTCGAAATCTACTGTACGGTTCCCGTACCGGGGGTTCGAATCCCCCCCTCTCCGTCACGCGCGATGCATCGAATTTATTGTCTAAGGAGAGGTGACCGAGTGGTTGAAGGTGCACGACTGGAAATCGTGTGTGGGGCAACTCACCGGGGGTTCGAATCCCCCTCTCTCCGCCACATCTGAGTAGTGACGTCCAGCGTCAGAGGTGAGGGTCGGGGCCTGGAGACTGGGCCCCGTGAACCCCGCCAGATCCGAGAGGAAGCAACGGTAGCGGTACGTTCAGGGCTTCGGGGAACCCCGGCCCTCTCTCTGACGCTGGGCCTGCTGCTCGCATGCGGGCCGCCCAAGGTGCCACCCCGACCCTCGGGAGCACCAGCGGCCCTGGCCTGTGCCGAGGACACCCGTGAGGTCCTCCGGTCAGGGCACGAGCAGTGGTGTGAACGCGACGACGGCTCTCGACATGGTCCCTACCAGGAGTGGGGGCCCGGACTCGTGCTCCTCGTGAAGGGGGCGTTCCACGACGGCCGGCGGTCTGGCACTTGGACCGAGTGGTACCCGAACGGTGCGGTGAAGTCCGAAGGCGCCTACGGCGGCATCGGCTTGAGATCGGGGCGGTGGGCCTGGTGGTATGACGACGGCAAGCCGCAGGCCGAGGGGGCCTATGACGGCGGCCGAGAGCACGGTGCGTGGGTCTGGTGGTACCCCAACGGAGCGCGAGAGCGCGCCGGCGTGTACGTGCTGGGCGTCGAAGATGGCCCGTGGACGACCTGGCATCCCAACGGGCAGGTCGCGTCGCAGGGCACCTGGGTCGACGGAGAGCAGGCTGGCGACTGGCAGTGGTGGGACGCGATGGGCGCCCCGACAGCCGCCGACTGACTACCCGCCCGCGCGACTCCAGAGCGGTGCGAGGTCTTCCGGTAGCGGAGATTCGACCACCACATCGGCGCCACTGATCGGGTGGCGCAGCCCGAGTCGGGCGGCGTGCAGGGCCAGGCGAGGCCATCGTCGGCCCGCCTCGGCGCCATAGCGACGGTCCCCGATGACGGGGTGTCCCGCCAACCCGGCGTGAATGCGGATCTGGTGGCGTCGTCCGGTGTGCAGAGCGCACCAGCCGGCGGTCATCCCCTGGGCGGAGCCTACGACCGAGAACTCGGTTTTCGCGTCCTTCCCGGAGACGGGCCAGCTCCACCTCGCGGTCTGAGCGCGCCCGTCGACCACAACTTGGTACTCTCGGACGAGGCTCCGATCGGCCAGTGCCTGCGCCACGCCCCGGTTGGCCGACGGATCGAGGGTGAACAAGACCAGGCCGGAAGCGGGTCGGTCCAGGCGATGATGCAGACCCACATAGGCATGCTGGTCCTTCAGCCACTCATACAGTCCGGCCTCTCCCGTGCGGGTGGCCTGTGTTGGCAGTCCCGAAGGCTTGACAGCGATCACCAGCCACCGGTCCTGGTACACGATGCTGGCGGGCTCGTCAGCCACCGCCCACCGCCCGGATGATCTCGATGGAGACGCCCTGCGCGAGCGCATGGTCGGGGTGCCGGCTCCGCGGAACCACCCGATGGTCCACGGCGACCGCGACGCCGGGCCGGTCGAGGCCGAGCTGCTGGAGGAGGTCCGCCACCGTGGCGCCTGCGGGGAGGGAGTGGGGCGCACCGTTCACCGTCACCGTCACCGTCACATCAGACCTCTCGTCGGTTCTGGAGTGCCCGAGCCAGGCTGACCGCGTTTGCGTACTCGATCTCGGTTCCGACGGAGAGCCCATGGGCGAGGCGCGTGACCGACAACCCCATCGGCGCGAGCAGGCGGGCAAGGTACAGCGCGGTGGCGTCGCCCTCGACCGTGGCGTTGGTGGCCAACACCACCTCACGGATGTCGGTGGACCTCAGGCGCTCGAGGAGCTGCCGAATGCGCAGCTGGCCCGGCGCCACCCCGTCCATGGGTGACAGCGCACCGTGGAGCACGTGGTAGCGGCCACCGAACTCACCGGACCGCTCGAACGCGAGCACGTCCTGCGGTTCCTCGACGACGAGCAGCACATCGTCGACCCGTTGGGCGCGGCAGATGCGGCAGGGGTCCTGAGCGGTGAGGTTGCAGCACACGCTGCACTCGCACACGCCGTCGGCCAGCGTGTGCAGCGCGTCTGCGAGGTCGCGGGTCACACTGCCCGGTGCGCGCAGGAGCCAATATACGAGGCGAGTAGCCGTCTTTTCACCGATTCCCGGCAGCCTCTTCAGCTGCGCCACGGCTCCGCGGATCGGATCGTCCATCAGAAGGGCAGCAGCCCGGGCGGCAGCGGGAGCCCGCCGGCCAGCTGGGACATCTGGCCCGCCATGCTCTCGCGCACCTGCCGCAGGGCCTCACCGGTCGCTGCACGGATCAGATCCTCGAGCAGCTCCCGGTCGTCCATGGCGGAGGGGTCGATAGAGACGGACACCACCTGCTGATCGCCGGTGACCACGACCTTCACCATGCCGCCACCTGCCGTGCCCTCGCACTTCAGGTCGGCGGCCTCGGCCTTCATCTTCGCCATCGCCTGTTGGATACCGGCGAACAGCGGTCCCATCGAGTTCGGATCAAACATCGTCGTCTCGTCTCCGTGGCTGTGTGGGGTCGAGTGGTTCCACCTTGTCCAGGCGGGCACCGAGGGTCTCCATGATCCGTCGCACCGCCGGATCGTTGAGCGTAGAGCGGCGGAGCTCGCGCCCTGCCTCGTCTGCGGAGAGCGTGTGCGCCAGGGCCATGAGCTCCACCATGGTGCCCGGCGGGTAGTGTTCGGCGACGCTCGCGGCGAACGTAGGGCGCGCGATCGCTCGACGCGCCTCGGCGAGGGGGCGGCCGGCCGGGAGGCGCAGGGTCAATCGGTCGCCCTCCAGCACTGCCTCCGCATCGGCGACCACCCGGGACCAGTCCTTGGCGAGCAACGCAGCACGCAGGCCTGTCCACGCATCGGGGGGCTCGCGGTTGGTGGCCGGCGCAGGCGCAGGTGCCGGGACTGCCTTGGTGGGCTCTGGCTCGACCGCTGCCTCGTGCTGTTGCACGGGCGCTGCCAGCGGGGCCGCGGAGGCCCGAGGCCCGGAATCCCGGTCCGGCGCTACGGGGGACGGCACGGCGGGGGTGCGGGATCGTCGGGGGCCGCGCGGGCCGTCTTCAGAGCGGGGCGATGCAGCTCGCGGGCCCGTGGACCCACCGCCGGAACCCGACGGGCGTGCGCCGCCGTGCCGCAGGCGCCGCTCGAGGTGATCGAGGCGGGTGAGGAGGGTGGCCACCGGCACGGTCGGGCGCTGGGACGCCAGCCGCGCCACACCCATCTCGAGCACGATGCGAGGCCGCTGGGCACGACTCACCTGATCGTGAACGTCCATCAGGGCCGTGAACAGGCGGGTGAGATGCTCCGGGTCGACGCCATCGACGGCCTCGGCGAGCGCCGCGATCTCTGCCTCCGGCAGATCGACGTGTTTGTGCACGCCGGGCGCCAGCCGGAGGAAGGTGGCGTTGCGCAGCGCTTCCAGGAGATCGGCCGTGAATCGGGAGAGCTCATGCCCGAAGTTGTACACCTGTGCGATGACGTCGAGGCAGGCGGCCGCGTCGCCTCGGACCATCCCGCTCACCATCCTGTACAGCAAGGCGCGGTCCACCAGGCCGAGGATCTGGGCCACCTCGTCGTCGGTCGCCGTGCCGCCGCTGGCGCTGATCACCTTGTCGAGGAGGGACTGCGCGTCGCGCATCGAGCCCTCTCCCGCCTGGGCGATGCGCGCGAGGGCAGTGGCCGACACGGTGGCTCCCTCCGCCACCGCGATGCGCTGCAGCCGGGCCACAACGTCGGGAACGGAGATGCGCTTGAAGTCGAACCGCTGCACGCGGGACAGGATCGTATCGAGGATCTTCTCCGGCTCGGTGGTGGCGAACAGGAAGATCACGTGCGGTGGCGGCTCCTCCAGCGTCTTCAGGAGCGCATTGAACGCCGCCTTCGACAGCATGTGCACTTCGTCGATCAGGTAGATCTTGTTCCGACCCATCGTCGGCGCGTAGTGCACCGTGTCGCGCAGATCGCGAATGTCGTCGACGGAGTTGTTCGACGCGCCGTCGATCTCGATGAGATCCGGGCTTGTGCCCGATGTGATCGCCAAACAGGTGGTGCACGTTCCACACGGGGTGGGCGTGGGGCCCAGCTCGCAGTTCAACGCCTTGGCCAGGGCCCGCGCGGCCGTCGTCTTGCCGACGCCGCGCGCACCGCAGAACAAGTATGCATGGTGGATGCGACCACCCTTGATCGCGTTCTCGAGCGTGCGGGTGACGTGCTCCTGCCCGACGATGTCGTCGAACGTCGCGGGCCGATATTTCCGTGCGATCGCCAGGTAGGACACATGCGCTCCAACGGGGTGGTTTTCTAACCTGCTGGAGCGTTGAGCCAGGCGTCGAGCAGGAACAGGCTCCACAGCCGTGCCCCAGCGCCCCGGTCCGAGCCGATCCTGCGTCGAAGGTCCGCCAGCGGCTCCTTGTGCCACAGGCCGTGGGGGTCGCGCAGCAGCCGCTGGTAGCGCTCCTCGAAGAACAGGCGTCCCGGCCCGCTGAGCCAGCGGTCGAGCGGTGCTGCGAGGCC
>JBLFXJ010000398.1:0-7031 GCA_047609825.1 Myxococcota bacterium | reverse complement strand
CTCCCGCCACCGGTTTCGACGTGTCTCCCGTTCCCAGGCGCTTCACGTCCTCGACGGCTCGATCGAAGTCACTGGTCGGCTGAGCGGCTTCGAGTTGGCGACGCTCGGACTCGTGCAGCTCGAACTCCCCATGGGCGTGCCGCTCGGCCAGTGCGTGCGAGACGCTGCCCCCGTGGGTCAGGATGTTGCGCTCGTTGAACTGCAGGAAGGCGTCGAAGCGCTTGATCCACTCCGCCATGTGCATCGGCGCTTTGCGGCGGGCCTGATCCTCGGCGAAGTCGAGGTACATGGTCACGACGCGGTTGAGTTCGCTGATCTCTTCCTTCGTGAGGCAGTTCTTGGCGACCGTGACGTCGGCCCTACGGATCGCCCCGTGGGGCGCGTTCTTCTATGTGGTCAGTCCCATGTTGGACTGAGTGGCGTCGGCGCGCTTCTGGATGACCTCGGCGGCGGTGCGACCGTGGATGGCGAAGTGCAGTTTGTTCTGCACGGTCGCGAAGAAGGTCTGGCTTAGCGGGCCAGCAGCGTCGTAGTCGATGCTCGTGGCGTAGATGTCGGTGATCTTCTGAGAGAACATCCGCTCGGAGGCCGGATGTCGCGGATGCGTTCGAGCAGCTCGTCGAAGGAGTCCGCGCCGAGGGTGCGGCCTTCCTTGAGGCGCTCGTCGCCCAGCGAGAAACCTTTGACCAGCAGCTCGGAGAGTCGCGTCGTCGCCCACTGGCGGAAGGCGGTGCCACGGGCCGAGCGGACGCGGTAGCCCACGGCGAGAATCGCGTCGAGGCTGTAGTGGTCGATGGAGCGAGTGACCTGACGGGTGCCCTCGGTTCGAACTCTTCGGAAGCTCCGAAGAGTTGCCTCCCGGCTCAGCTCGCCATCCGCGTAAATGCCGGCCAGGTGCTCGTTTACGGTCGGCACGGAGACCTGGAACAACTCGGCAATAGGCGCTGCGACAGCCAGACGGTCTGGCCATCCAGGCGGACCTGAAGCCGCGTGGCGCCGTCCTCGTAGATCAGCAGCTGGCCGTGGGGCGGCGTGGGCTCGGGAAGGCTTGGATCATCTGCCATGGCTTAGTCCCTTCGGCTTCTCAAGCACTACGCAGGCTGGCAACTGCGTTCCGCATCGGAACTCCGCATCATGGCTTGGAGACATCAGCCCCATCATGACTGTCTGCTGGATCTGGAGCGAGTCTTCCCATCGACTCGCCCAGTACGATCCCGTCGCTCGTCGCTGGTCAGGCAGCTCCTCTCCCGGGAGAGCCTCGCGACACTCCGCCAAATTGATCGCCGCGGCGTGACTACAGCAGGCAGACCCTCTCGCGGAGCTCGGAGCCCAGGACGGTCTGGTTGTCGGCGTAGTCCACCGGGAGGTCGATCAAGTGGAGGCCTCCTTCGACGAAGCAGCGCTCCATCAGCGGTACGAAGGCGTCGGCGCTTTCGACCCGGTGTCCGTGGGCCCCGTAGGCCTCGGCGTACTTGACGAAGTCTGGGTTGCCGAACTGCAGGCCGAAGTCGGTCAGGCCCATGCTGTGTTGCTTCCAGCGGATCATCCCGTAGGAGTCATCGCGCAAGATCAAGACGGTGAGGTTCAGCTTGAGCCGGACCGCCGTCTCCATCTCCTGGCTGTTCATCATGAAGCCGCCGTCGCCGCAGATGGCCATCACCCGGCGCTTCGGGTAGAGCCGCGCCACTTCCATGGCTGACGGCAGCCCGGCTCCCATGGAGGCCAGCGCGTTGTCGAGCAACACGGTGTTGGGCTGGAGCGCCGGGTAGTTGCGAGCGAACCAGATCTTGTAGATGCCGTTGTCCAGGGCGATGACCCCGTCATCGGGCATCACCTCGCGCACATCCCAGACGATGCGCTGGGGCTTCATCGGGAAGTGATCGCTGTCTCGCCCGAGGTTCACGTGCTCTTGGATATTCTCGCGCACCCGCATGAAGTAGCTGAAGTCGTGGGACTCCGAGCACCCACATTGCTCGGCGATGCTCAGCAGCGACGTGGCGATGTCTCCCACCACTTCGAGCTGCGGGAAGTAGACGTTGTCCACCTCGGCCGACTTGAAGTTGATGTGGATCACCTTTGCGCCGTCGTGCTCCATGAAGAAGGGCGGCTTCTCCACCACGTCGTGGCCGATATTCAGGATCAGGTCTGCCCGGTCGATGGCGCAGTGGAGATAGTCGCCGTCCGAAAGGGCTGCGGTGCCCAGGAACAGCGGGTGCGTCTCTGCGACGACTCCCTTGCCCATCTGGGTCGTGAAGAAAGGGATCCCGGTCTGGTCCAGCAAGACCGTGAGGGCCTCCCAGATGCTGGTGCGGTTTGCGCCGGCGCCGACCAGGAGCAAGGGGTGCTTCGCCCTACGGATCATCTCGATGGCGTCGCGGACGACGGCCTTGTCGGCGTCGCCTCGTCTGCGCTTGCTGACCTCGAAAATCGGAGCGGTGTCGTCCCCGACTTCCTCTTCGGCGACATCTTCTGGAAGCTCGAGATGAACAGCTCCCGGCCGCTCCTCCGCGGCTTTTCTGAAGGCCTCGCGCACCAGGCTCGGGATCATGTTCACGTTGACGATCTGCCGCGTGGACTTGGTCAGCGGACGCATCATGCCCACGATGTCCACGATCTGGAACTGGCCCTGCTTGCTGGTCTTGATCGGCTTCTGGCCGGTGATCATCAACATGGGGAAGGCGCCGAGTTGGGCGTACGCGGCGCCGGTCACGAGGTTCGTCGCTCCGGGGCCAAGGGTCGCCAAACACACCCCTGGCCTGCCGGTGAGGCGCCCGTAGGTGGCCGCCATGAAAGCGGCCCCCTGCTCGTGGCGGGTGAGGATCAACTGGATGCTCGACTTGCGCAGCGCCTCCAGGAAGCCCAGGTTCTCCTCGCCGGGCACACCATAGATCACCTCGACGCCTTCGTTCTCGAGGGCTTTGACGAACAGGTCCGATGCGTTCATAAGCGTTGCCTTCTCTCTCTGGCTCTCGGCCATGGGTCGACGGTCCGATGAGGCACCCGACCCGCGAAGGGGCTGCACCAGACGGCTGAAGTGTCTCTGATGGCCGTCCCGGATCGTGATGTTGCTGAAATATTTTCCCAACCCATCGCGGTCATGACTCGGTGACCTACGGTCATCCCCAGCCTGAGGAGCTGTCGTTGGCTCCTCTGGTGACGTCAACTGATGGCGGAGTCCCGGCGGCAGAGCGCCGGTGTGGCTGTGCGTTTGAGGAGATCAAGACGATGACTGAGCACTTCGAGTTGGCTGTGGCCGGCGGTGGAACCCCTGTGGGCCGCTTCGAGGTCTGCTGCCCCTACGACGGCAGCGCCTTGGGGACGGTGGACACCCTGGGCGAAGCGCTGGCGGAGCAGGCCTTCGCCAAGGCCTACGAGTGTTTTCGCGATCGCCGTCGTTGGCTTTCTATCCCTCAGCGACTCGAGATCCTGGAGCGCACCGCGACGATCATGCAGGGGCAATTCGAGGAGTTGGCGCTGGGCGCAGCAGCGGAGGGCGGCAAGCCACTGCTGGACTCCAGGGTCGAAGTGGCTCGAGCGATCGAGGGCGTGCAGTTGTGCCGGGAGGCGTTGAAGGGTCAGTCAGGCACGCAGGTCCCCATGGGAGTGAGCGCCGCATCGGCCCAGCGCATCGCCTTCTCGACCCGCGAACCCATCGGCGTGGTCATGGCCATCAGCGCGTTCAATCATCCCTTGAACCTGATCGTCCACCAGGTCGGCCCAGCCCTGGCCGCGGGCTGCCCGGTGCTGATCAAGCCGGCAACGGCCACGCCCCTCTCGTGTTTTCGATTCGTGCGCATCCTCCGTGAAGCGGGGCTGCCGGACGAGTGGTGCCAGATCGCGATGACCGCCGACAACGCCCTCGCTTCGAGCATGGTCGCCGATCGTCGAACGGGCTTCTTCAGCTTCATCGGTAGCGCCGCTGTGGGCTGGATGCTGCGCTCGAAACTGGCTCCCGGCGCGCGTTGCGCCCTGGAACACGGCGGCGTGGCCCCGGTGATCGTGGCGGCCGATGCGGACCTCGACGAGGCCTTGCCGCTCCTGGTCAAAGGGGGTTTTTACCACGCTGGCCAGGTCTGCGTGTCGGTGCAACGGATCTACGCTCATCGCAGCATCGCCCGGGAACTCGCCGAGCGACTGGGCGTCGCCGCGTCGCAGCTCAAGGTCGGTGATCCGCGCCTCCCGGACACGGAGGTGGGACCGCTGATCCAGCCCCAGGAGGTCGAGCGGGTGAACGACTGGGTCGACGAAGCGGTGCGTGGTGGGGCCGAGGTGATCGCCGGCGGCGGGCGCTTGCCAAACCAGTGCTTTGAACCGACCGTGCTGTTCGACCCGCCGGCAGACTGCACGATCAGCCGCAACGAGATCTTCGGCCCCGTGGTCTGCGTCTATCCCTTCGACGATATGCAGGACGCTCTCGATCGCGCCAATGGGCTCGACGTCGCGTTCCAGGCCGCGGTCTGGACCCGGGACATCGACACGGCGATGCGCGCTTACAGAGGCCTCGACGCGTCAGCGGTGATGATCAATGACCACACCGCGTTCCGAGTGGACTGGATGCCCTTCGCGGGCCTGCGGCATTCGGGCCACGGCATTGGCGGTATCCAGCACACCTTGGATGAGATGCAGATCTCGAAGCTGGCGGTCCTGCGTTCGCTTTCACTTTGAACGTCGGCAGCTTACGGCCCGCACGAACCGCCCGCCCGTCAGCTCCTCAGTCGAGCAGCTGGTTGACCAGCACTGTGACCTTGCCGGGGTCGACGTTGGTGACCACGTCGCACCGGCCTTGACGATGCTCCCGTGATTGCCGAGCCTACATCTGTGCCTGATTTCATGGCGGATGCCAAGACGGGGTGGGAGATCCTGCGGGACAATCCTGCGAGCAAATCACTCGAAGATTCCGCTGCTGCCCGATGCCCTGCCGTCCGGACGTGAACGCACCCAGCCGCATTGCGAGGTCCGTCCGATGAACGTCGCCGATCGTCCCCGGTTCTCTCTCAACGAAGCCTCGAGCTTCGCGCAACGGGAGTACGGCGTCTCCGGTGAGCTGTCGGAGTTGCCCAGCGAGCGTGACCAGAACTTTCGCATCAAGAGTTCGGCGGGGGAGTCGTGGGTGCTCAAGGTGGCCCACCCGGACGAAGAGCGGGAAACTCTGGAGCTCCAGAACAGCGCGCTGCTGCACCTCTCTGGCGGCACCACTCAGGAGCTGTATCCCACGGTCGAGCCGAGCCTGGCCGGGGCGCTGATCGCAGAGTGGACTCACGGTGATCGTCGGTACCTGGTCAGGCTGGTCACGTATCTCGCCGGCATCCCCATCGCGACAGTCACCACGCCGAGCGATTCGCTGCTGCGCGACGTCGGCGAGCGTCTGGGCGAACTCAACCGCTCCCTGTGGTCATTCGCGCATCCGGCGATGCATCGCGAACTCGCCTGGGACAGCAAGCTCGCCTTCCGCAACGTCCCGCTGCTGCTTGGGGACATCGACGATCTCGCGCGGCGGGAGCTTGCAGCACGCTCGGTGCAGGCGTCCGAAGACCGGCTGGTCCCCCTGCTTAGCCGCTTGCCCATGCAGGTGATTCACAACGACGTGAACGACCACAACCTGCTGGTGGGCGACGGGGGCCGGGTCTCCGGCATCATCGACTTCGGTGACATGGTGCACAGCTATCGGTTGTGCGAACTGGCCAACGCGCTCGCGTATCTGCTGCTGGAGAAGGACGACGGCGCCCGCATTGCAGCCGAGGTCGTGCGGGGATTTCAGAGCCGAGCACCGCTTCAACCAGAAGAGTTGCTCGCGCTCCCGGACTTCATTCGCCTGCGACTCTGCCTGAGCGTCTCCATGTCTGCCCGCCAGCGCACTGCGGATGCGGGTAACGCGTACCTCTCGATCAGTGAGGCTCCGGCGTGGCGCTTGCTCGAGCGCTTGGAGGACGAAGACGGCGAGCGGCTCGCCGAGGCCGTGCATGGCCAACGTACTCAGCCTCGGCGGTCACGCTCGCCGGAGGACATCATGATCGCGGGCGCCGAGCTGCTCAGCCGCACCCTGAGCACGTCGTACGCAGTGCCGCTCAAGATCGTGCGCGGCGCCGGGCAGTACCTCTTCGACGCCGAGGGGCGACGCTCTCTCGATTGCGTGAACAACGTCTGCCACGTGGGCCACTGCCATCCTCGCGTCGTCGCGGCGGGAGCCGAACAGATGGGGCGGCTCAACACCAACACGCGGTTCCTCCACGATCACCTGGTGGAGTACGCCCAGCGTCTCACCGCGCTGCTTCCCGACCCGCTCAAGGTCTGCTTCTTCGTCAACTCCGGGAGCGAGGCCAACGAGCTCGCACTGCGTCTGGCCAGGACCCACACCAACGCAGTGGACATGATCGTGATCGACCAGTCGTACCACGGACACACCCAGAGCCTGATCAACGTGAGCCCGTACAAGTACGACGGCAAGGGAGGCTCCGGGCAGCCGTCGACGACTCACAAAGTGCCCGTGCCCGATCGCTACCGGGGCCCGTACGGTCCCGACGATCGGGATGCGGGGCGCAAGTACGCCGCTGCGATTGGCGATGCCGTAGCCAGCATCGAGCGCGCGGGACGAGCGCCAGCGGGGTTCATCGCCGAGTCGATCCTCGGTGTGGCCGGGCAGATCGAGTTGCCCCCCGGTTACCTCACCGAGGCCTATGAGATCGTGCGCCGTGCGCGGGGCGTGTGCATCGCCGACGAAGTCCAAGTCGGGTTCGGCCGTGTGGGTGAGCACCAGTGGGCCTTCGAAACCCATGGGGTCGTCCCGGATATCGTGACCATGGGTAAGCCCATGGGAAACGGCCACCCCATGGCCGCGGTGGTCACGACCCCAGCGGTGGCCCGTTCGTTCGAGACCGGCATGGAGTACTTCAACACCTTCGGCGGCAATCCCGTGAGCTGCGCCATCGGTCTCGCTGTCCTGGACGTGCTGGAATCGGAGCGCCGACGCGAGCACGCACAGGAGGTGGGCGCGTACTTCCTCGACGGCTTGCGCGAACTTGCGCAGCGTCAAC
>JBLFXJ010000397.1:0-7135 GCA_047609825.1 Myxococcota bacterium | reverse complement strand
CGCCCCGATCCGGCCGCCGACCTCATCGCGCCGGTCGACTTCGAGCCGCAGCCCTTCGGCGTGGTGGACGTGGCCCTCGACGCCGGCGCCCACCACGGCTCGAGCCACCTCGAGCGCGGCCGCGCCTGCGTGGTGGCCGACTTCGACGGCGACGACCGCCTCGACCTGTACCTGGGCAACCCCGGCGACCCCTCGATGTGGCTGCGCAACGTCACCGAACCCGGCGGCGCCCTCCGGTTCGAGCCCCAGCAGGTGCTCGCCGACCGCGGCGTGTTGTGGGGCGCCACCGCCGGCGACATCGACAACGACGGCGACGTGGACCTGTTCGCCTCCGTGGGCGGCAACGAGAGCAGCGGCGTGGACCGACTGTTCCGCAACGACGGGGCCGGGGTGTTCACCGACGTGTCGGAGCGGGCCGGCGTGCTCGGCGGCCGTGACGGTGGGCTCACCCGGGTGATGGCCAGCGCCGGCGCCACGATGGTGGACTTCGACGCCGACGGCTGGCTCGACATCTGGGTCAACGTGAACGCCGTGCCCGCGAGCAGCATCGATCTCGACGACCCCGACAGCACCGTCGGGCGCAATGTGCTCTGGCGCAATCGGGGCGACGGCACCTACGGCGACATGGCGGTGAGCGCTGGGCTCACCACCCGCGCCCGCACCCGGCACAGCTCCTGGCTCGACATCGACGGCGACGGCGACCTCGACCTGTACGAGAACAACTTCCAGGGCCGCAACGTGCTGTGGCAGAACCAGCTCGCAGAGACGGGCGACGCCACCTTCGTCGACGTGACCAGCGCGTTCTCCCTCGCCGGCACCGACCTCGGGTTCCCGTTGAGCTCATTCGCCTCGGCCACCGCCGACATGAACCAGGACGGCTGGGAAGACCTCATCGTGTTCTCCCGCGGCTGGCCCACCACCGGCCCCCACCGCGACGGCCACGCCCTGTTCCTCAACGCGGCGGGCCGCGGGTTCGTCGAGGCCAGCGGAACGGCCGGATTCAACGCCTTCTTCGACCCGTACCTGGTGGCGGGCGAGGGCGGGACCGACTGCGGCGACGTGGTGAAGACCGGCGACCGCGAGCTCGACGTGTTCCGCCTCGGCGTGATGGGCGCATCGGTCGCCGACCTGAACATGGACGGCGTGCCCGAGCTGCTGGTCGGCAACGGCGGCCCCGGCGGGGGCATGTACGACCAGCTGTTCCTCTCCACGGCGCTGGTGGAGATCGAGGTCGAAGGCGTGGGACGCCTCAAGGTGCCCCAATACATGAACGGCTCGGAGTGGACCGACGCGCCCGCTCCGCAAGACCCGAGCCTGCCCGAATACGGCACCTACCCGTACAAGTCCCACGGGATGTGCGTGGCAGACCTGGACGACGACGGCGCCGTAGAGGTGTTCGTGGTGAACGGCGGGCCGAGCTTCGGCCCCGACGACGTGGAGCGGGAGCCCAACCGGCTGTTCCGGTTCGACTTCGGCACCCGCCGGGTGCTCAAGGTGCGGCTCTCGGGCGATGGCGTGGCGGTGAACCGGAGCGCCATCGGGGCGCGGGTGGATGTCACCGTGCACCGGGAAGATGGCCGCTCATGGACCCTCACCGACCGCCTGCGCGGGAGCAACGGGTTCTCGGCCCAGCACGGTCCGGAGCTGATCTTCGGCCTGGGCGACGCGGTGTGGGTGGATTCGGTAGTGGTGGGCTGGACCGACGGTACCTCCACCACGCTCGCCGGCATCGCGCCCGATGTCACGGTGGTGGTCGCGCGGTGAGGGTCGCCATGGCACCCCTCCTGCTCTGGCTCGCCTGCAGTCCCGTGGCCCCCAAGCCCAGCGGCGACAGCGGCGCGCCCTCGACCTCTCCCACGGCGAGCGGCACTCCCGCTGGAGCGACAGCGTCCGGCAGCACGCCCACCGGCACCACATCGGCAGGCAGCACGCCCACCGGCACCACCCCGACCGGCGGCACGTCCACTGCCACCACGCCCAGCGTGTTCCTCGGCGCGCCCGCAGTACACCCGCCACCGTCGCCCCTGGGACCGATCACCCTCGGGCTCACGGTGACCACGTCCGAGCCCACCACCCTCGAGCTCGCCGTGCAGGCCGACGCCGAGACCTGGACCCTCGACGGCCACTCTCAGTCCACCGAGCACGACCTCGCCCTCGTCGGCCTGCTCCCCGACACGGCGCACAGCCTGATCATCACCGCGATCACGGCCGACGGCAGCCGCCACACCTGGCCCGACCCGGTGGCCGCCACGCCGCCCCCGCTGCCCGACGACGTGCCCGGCTATGTCGTCACCACCCGGGATCCCGACCGCCTCGAGCCCGGCTACACGCTGCTCGCCCCGACCAAGGGCCGCCCGGGCCGCAAGGCGTGGATGGTGCTGGTGGACGACCTCGGGCGGATCCGCTGGCTGCACGAGTCCGAGAGCGGCGATGTGCACGCGCTGTGGCGCACCCAGGCCCACCGGTTCGCCTACCTCTCCGGCAAGAAGGGCGTGGTGGAGGTGGACGACTTCGGTGCGGTCATCCGGCGGTGGCAGCCACGGGATGGCGACCCCGCGATCAGCACGCTGGCCGACGTGACCGTGATGCACCACGACGTGACCGAGCTGCCGGACGGCCGGTGGGCCCTGCTGTCCATCGAGGCGCGGGGCATCCGGTCCTACCCCTCCAGCGAGTCCGACATCGACGCCGAGCGCCGCGACTCGGTCGTCGCCGGCGATGTGGTTGTGATCTACGACCCCGAGGCCAACCGGGTGGACCACTCCTGGCCGCTGTTCGACCGCCTCGACCCGCAGCGCATCGCGTATGACGGCGTGAAGGGCAACTACTGGGAGCAGTTCTTCGGCCGCAACATCCGCGACTGGTCGCACGGCAACGCCGTGGCCCATGACCCCACCGACGGCGGGCTGGTGGTCACCCTCCGCCACCAGGACGCCGTGGTGAAGCTCACCCCCACCGGTGAGGTCGGGTGGATCCTGGCCCCGAACGCCAACTGGCGCGAGCCCTGGGCCAGCCTCGTGCTCCGCCCTACGCCGGGCACCCGGCCGCCCTACCACCCCCACAGCGGCGCCATCACGCCGGCCGGCACGGTTGTGTTGTTCGACAACGGCAACCACGGCGCCAGCGCGTTCGAACCTCCGCTCCCCGTCGAGGACAAGGTCAGCCGCGGGGTCGAGTTCGCCGTGGACCCGGTGGCCGGCACCTACACGGCCATCGCAGAGTTCGCCCCCGACGTAGAGCCGGCGTTGTATGCGGGCACCTGGGGCGACACCGACCGCCTGCCCCTCACCGGCAACCTCCTGGTGACGTTCGGCGACCTGCGGGTGCCGGAGGACGAGCCAGACCCGTCCTACACCCGGGTGTATGAGGTGGCGCCCGACGGCGACATCGTGTGGGAGCTCACGCTGCCGGTGGACGCCGCACCCCGGAAGACCTTCCGGGCGATCCGGATCACGCTGTAGAGACGCCCGCTCGATGTGGACCCCTCGCTGGAATACACGCGCGCCACCCCCACGAGGTCCGCATGCCAGCCATCCCGTCCAGCTCCCGAATCCTGCTCGGCCTCCTCCTGCTGGGCGCTGGCTGCGGCGGGAACGACAAGGCCGCCGACAGCGCCGACCCGTGCGCGCTGGACCCCGAGATCGCGTGGGGGGTGGCGACCGCCACCTGCGGGTTCTCCGAGGGCGACTTCCTCGACCCCGACGAGGACGACCCCTCCGACAACACGCTGACCATCGCGGCCCGGGTGCGGGTGTGCGACGACGCCACCTGCAGCGCCGACCTGCGCACCTGGGCCGAGCAATACGACGGGTGCTTCGCCGACGACGTGGGCAACAGCGCCTTCGCCGCCAACGTGCTCGAGATCCTCGGCGAGTGCGACTGACCCACCGCTACTCGGCGAACCCGCGGTCGCGCATCCACGCCTGCACATCCACGTCCCGCCCACGGAACGCCCGGAATCCCTCGGCGGGGTCGATGGTGTCGCCCACTGAGAGCACATGCTCGACCAGGGACCGGGCCACGTCCGGGTCGTACATCGAGCCGGCCTCGTGGAACACGGCGGCGGCATCCGCGGTGAGCGTGTCGGCCCACAAGTAGCTGTAGTACCCGGCGGCGTAGCCCTCGCCGGAGAAGATGTGGCCGAACTGTGGGGTGCGGTGCCGCATCACGAGCTCGTCGGGCATGCCGAGCTCGGCGAGGGTCTCCCGCTCGAACGCGTCGGGGTCGATGGACTCCGCATCCGCCAGGTGCAGCTCCATGTCGACGATGGCGCTGGCCAGGTACTCTAGCGTGGCGAAGCCCTGACCGAAGTTGGCCGCCTCGTGCAGCGCGTCCACCAGCTCCATCGGCAGCGGCTCGCCGGTCTCGTGGTGCTTGGCGAACCGGGTGAGCACCTCGGGCGTGGAGAGCCAGTGCTCGTGCAGCTGCGACGGGAACTCCACGTAGTCGCGCTTGACGTTGGTGCCCGCCTGGGACGGGTAGTCCACGTTCGACAGCAGGCCGTGCACGGCGTGACCGAACTCGTGGAACAGGGTCTCGGCGTCGTCCCATGAGATCAGGACGGGCTCGCCAGGGGCACCGGCGACGAAGTTGCAGTTGTTGGAGACCAGCGGCGAGACCGCGCCTCGGAACCGCTCTTGCGGACGGTATGCGTTCATCCAGGCGCCGGACCGCTTGCCCGGCCGGGCGAACGGGTCGAAATACCACAGGCCCACGTGGGCGCCGCCAGCGCCCGTGACCTCCCACACCCGCACGTCGGGCGACACCACGGGCACGCCATCGATGGGCGTGAAGTTCAGCCCATACAGCTCGCCGGCGACCCAGAACATGCCCTCGCGGAGCTGCTCGAGCTCGAGGTAGGCCTTCACCTGGTCCTGGTCGAAGGCGTACTTCGCAGAGCGCACCTTCTCGCTGTACAACCGGTAGTCCCACGGGGCGATGGTGATGTCTGCGCCCTCGGCGTCGGCCAGGGCCTGCTGCTCGGCCACCTCCTCGCGCACGCGGGCCACCGCCGGCTTCCACACGGAGCGCATCAGCGCGGTGGCCGCCTCGGGCGTGCCGGCCATGGAGTCCACCAGGCGCCAGTGGGCGAAGCTGTCGAACCCGAGCAGGGCGGAGCGCTCGGCGCGCAGGGCGAGGATGCGCGTGATGATGGCGTTGTTGTCGGTGTCGCCGCCCATGTCGCCGCGGTCGTAGAACGCCCGCCACACCCGCTCCCGCAGGTCGCGCCGGGTGGCATAGGTGAGGAACGGGGCCACCGATGACCGCGTGTTCACCACAGCCCAGCCGGTCAGCCCCCGATCTTCGGCCGCCGCCTTGGCCGCCGCCCGCACCGACGCCGGCAGGCCGGCCACGTCGTCTTCGCTCTCGAGCAGGATGACCGTCTCGCCATCGGCCAGGAGGTTCTGCTTGAACTGGGTGTACAGCCCGGCGAGCTCGGCGTTGATCGCCGTGGTCCGCTCCTTGGCGGCCGCGTCGAGCTGGGCGCCGTTGCGGGTGAACTCGGTGTACTTCCGGGCCGTGAGGCGCTGCTCGGCCGGCGTGCGCTTCTTGAGCTTGCGCGACGTGTACACCGCCTTGATCCGGTCGAACAATGCCTGATTCTGCGTGATGCTGTCGCGCAGCGCCGACAGCTTCGGCGCCATCTCGGATTCCACGGCCCGCAGGGCGTCGGAGCCGTTGGTGGACAGGTGCACGTCGTACACCGCCTCCACCCGATTCAGGGCGCGCCCGGCGTCTTCCAGGGCGGCGATGGTGTTGTCGAAGGTGGCGCGCTCAGGGTTGGCGGCGATGCGGTCGATCTCCGCTTGGTAGGCCGCCATCGCCGCCTCCAGCGCCGGCCCGAAGTCCTCGGGCGCAGGCTGATCGAACGGGGGCAGCCCGCCATAGGGGCCGGTCCACTCGCGGAGGAGGGCGGGTTCGGCGGCGAGCAGGGCGGAAGACAGGAGCAGAGAGGTGAGCATGCGCGGGTGTAATCCGGCGCGGCGACCACTGGACGCCTCAGCCCACCCGGCGGGCGAGGCGGTGCTCATCGGCGACGAAGCCAAGGGCCGCGTAGAACGCCAGCGCGTCCGCGTTGAACCCGGCGACCTCCAGGCTCACGTGGCTGCAGCCGAGGGCCTGGGCGCGAGCGTCCGCGTGCGCCATCAGAGCGCGTCCGATCCCGCGACGACGGGCGTCGCCGTGCACCGCCACCTGGTCCACCCGCAGCTTGCGCGAGGGGTGACTGAAGCCCGTGCCGGCCCGCACGCGCAGCTCGAGCACGATGTAGCCGAGGCCGTCCACCAGCCAGATCTCGACCCCCTCGGCCCCGAGCCGACCGGCGAACCAGTCGTCCAGCGCCGCTGGATCCGTCGGGCGGTAGCAGTCGGGCGCGCGGGCCACGTGCAGGTCGTGCACCCACGGATTGAGCGCTACGAGCGCCGGTAGATCGGCCAGCGTGGCCCGTCGGATGGCGACCTGAGGGCGCGACACCGCCGCTCCGGCGAGCACGATGCGACGCTCCCGGACCTCGGCATCGTCGGGCGGCTCCCAGGCATCGCTGGCGAGTTCGAAGAACGCCGGCGGCACGTCCACGGAGAACGTCTCCCCCCGCTCCAGGTTCCGGCGCGCAACCCGCTCCCGGCGCACCTCCCGGGGCGCGTCCACCAACACGACAGCCAGGCTGAGCCCCGCAGCGTCCACCCGCTCGTAGAACGCCGCCCGGTCGGCCCGGCGGATCAGCCCGAGCTCCAGCACCACCGGCGTGCCCCGCTCGGCCACCGACCGGGCCACCTCCCAGATCTGGGCCAGGCACCGGTCCACCCGCACCAGGTACCAGGCGATGCGGTCCGGCGGCCGGGGATCGTCGCCGTACAGGCGGGTCATCCAGGCGTCGAGGGTGAGCCGCACGGCGCGCTGGTCCCGGGCGAGTCCGCGGGCGAAGGTGGACTTGCCGGACCCGACGGGGCCGATGATCAGGTGGAGCTGCGCCATGGGGAGCCGCCTACAACGCCGCGGGACGGCTCACCAGCGGCCCTGCACGTCGAACACCGGCACGGCGTCGAGCCAGATCACCGGCGCGATCCGCGGCGTCTCGGGGTTGAGGTCGGGGTACCCATCGGAGTGCCGGCTCAACGCCGCAGCCCAGCCGAAC
>JBLFXJ010000396.1:0-7203 GCA_047609825.1 Myxococcota bacterium | reverse complement strand
GGCCAGGTACCCGAACACGCGAAACAACCCATGCGCAACCATCGCGCCGAGCGGACCGCATGGGTTGATCACGTCACCGTCGCCCTGAAACGGAACGACAGGGTCCATCGGGTCGAAGCCGATCAATGCGACCACGGCGAAGGTGGACACGAGCAATACGCCCAACAGACCGACCTCGCGCTGCCGATCGCCCAACGCACCGCGCAGACCCGCTAGCACAGACTCGAGCGCACCCGCGTCTCGACCAGACCTGGCGCGGCGATTCGTCGTGGTGCCCACCACATCCCCCTATCCCGGGAGGGTATCACCTCTTGACGCGTCAGGTCACTACTTCAAGTGACTTCTGGGATTACCACGATCTGTAGGCGCGGAGAAGTAACCTGCCCTGGCGCACGGGACGTCCGCCGAAGCGCTCAGTATGTGAACGTCGCCCCGACGTGGACGTTCCAGTCATCGTACTCGACCGCGATGTCGGACGAGGCCCGCTGCTGCCACCAGGTGCCGAGATCGACGGACATGTAGTCCGTGGTGTTGATCGCGAGATCCAGCGCCACTCGGTTGAAGATGTCATCGCGTTGGGCGTCGCCGCGGTACGCCTCGAATCGGGCACCATAGGTCAGCGACGTGTCCACCGGGCCGACGGGTACGCCTACTCCGGCATACGCGTAATGGTAGGCCACATAGTTCGTAAAGAAGGAATCGAGGAAGTCCTTCCGGTATCCCAACTTGAGGTTCGCCTTCTCCACGAACTGATACCGAGCCTCGGTGGCGATCAGGAGGCCATCGAGACCTCGAACATCCTCTCCGATGGCACCGTCGATCTTGACCGTCTCTGCGGACGCTTCATCGTACGTGGCGATACCGTACCCAACCAGGAAGTCGAAGTACACCTTCTCCGTGAACTGGCCCTCGATTCCGGTCCGAGCCTTGACCTGGCTCGAGTTCGGGAGCGCCACCTCGCCTTGGAACGTGCCAATCGAATCGCCGCTGTCCGCGAGCACCACCGAGTCGCGCCACCGCACGGCCGAGTATTCCAGGTTGAATACGAGCGCTGTGCGCGGGAAAAACCGCCACTCGACGTTGAGGTCGGGCCCGAAGGTGTTGCGCGTGTTGAAGCTCTGCTGCCCTTCCGGGCCCGGTGTTCGGAACTCGTCGAACGCGTGATGACCGCCGAGCACCAGGTCCAGCGCAGGCCCTGGCGAGACCCGCAGCCCGCCTTGCAGGCGGTTGCGGATCTGAGTCGTGAATGGCGCCTTGGCGAGATCGGCGTCCGCGTTGTTGTTCTGGAGGGTGGCGCGATCATCGAGCACGATGCCGACCGGCTCCTCACTGAACACATCCAGGCTGGTGCCCACGGCGAACTGGTTGAACCGGTCCAGGTTGGCAACCCGAGTACCCGGCTCTGCGGGGGGAATTGCCTCATTCGCCTGGACGAACAGGAACTTGCGCCCCACCCAATTGCCGAACAGGCGCCACCGCACTTGGTCCGACTTCACACCGATGTCGAGGCCCGGCGTAATCGTCAAGCTACCCGCGGAAGACGGGGCGCTCTCCGATCGGTACACATTGGTCCGGTAGTCGAAGCCGACACCCAGGCTTGGAGTGACCACCGTCGAGTCGCTGGGCCGGATGTGATCGCCCGGCGCCGCCACCGCCGCATGGGCGGAGAGCAAGGTCGCAGTGATGATTATTCGCCGCATCAGGGTGAGTAGCTCCAGTTCGCGCTCAAGCCTATGTCCACAGCACCGCCCAGGCAATCGACGCTGGGCGGCCTGGACGTGATCTCCGCGATAAAGGGAGAGGCAAGGCCCCATAGTCGCGAATCTTGCGTGCAGCTGCCCCTATTGGAACGGGCTCACGTCGGGTGGGTCCATTCCGAACTGAAGCTGATCGAGCTCGAGCTGCTCCAGCAGATCGACGATTTCTTCGTCGGACAGCAACTCGCTCAGGAGCTCGATCACCGTCTCACCGGGCTGGACGCCAGCGCCCGAGTCGCACTGTTGCGCCTCCGCCGACAACATCCGGGTCTTGCCGAGGGCCACAGCGATCTTGCGAAACTCATGGTCCGCCTTCTCCGCTTCGCCATTCTCGATCGCAGACCGCATCGAGGTCGCGGCCCCGTCCGTCACGACCTGCAGCGCCCGGACCGAAGTCAGGCGACTCGTGAGGCATTGAATCTTGTCTGCGTCGCCTTCGCGACGGGCCCCCTCGAGGGCCTTCGTCACCGAACGCAGCGTGTCGGCGATTTCGGTACGCGCCGTCTCTGCGTAGTCCAGCTTGTCGTCATCGCTGGTGCTGGCCGAGCGCTCGAGCTCACTTCGGATGCCCCCATCCTGCGCGAGAGCAGGCTGAGCGACGAGCACGCCAGCCAGGATTGCAAACACTCGAAGTGCCATTCTACGCTCCTTGGCGCCGCGAGCGACGCCGTCCGCCTACTGTGACTTCGCGGTGAACACGAAGGGCCAGCTCGGGATGTCGCCCGAGATGTCTTCTGGGAAGGTCCACCGCCGGATCTTCTTCATGATGCAGTCAGCGAGCTCGCCATCGGCCGTGCTGTTCGACACCACGTAGAGGCCCTCGACCGAACCATCGACCACGGTCCATCCAATCTCCACACGCCCCTCGAGTCCTGGATCTTCCAGCAGGCGCTTCTCGTAGCAGTACTTGAGCTGACCAGCGTACCGCTTGACGACCTGGGTGACCTTGCCGGCGTCCCCGATCTCTTCGTCGACCGTACCTGACCCAGCGGCGACCTGCGGTGACACCGTCACCTTTGGCCCCCCGCTCACCTTGGCGTTTCCACCGCCACCCTGCTCGAGGTTCCCGATGTCTTCCGCCCCGAGGTCGGTGCCTTCGCCGCCGCGGGTGGCCTTGGCGGACTCCGTGGTGACGCCGCTCGCCGCCTCGATCTTCGAGTCAAGATCGCCGAGCGCCTGATCCTCGTCGTCGAACAGGTTCTCGGTGGCCGCCCCGGAACTCTCTCCCCGAGTGCCGATCAGCTTGAGGAGCAGCTTGCTCTCCTTGAGGACCTCCTGGCGGACATCCTCCTGCCGCTTGGCCTCCTCAACCTTGGTCTTCGGCTTCTCAGGTTCCGCCTCCGGCTCCGGCTCCGGTTCCGGCTCCGGCTCCACCACGTCCTCGCTCGGCTCCTTGGATGCTGGATCCGGCGCGGGTGGCGCCTGCTTCTCCGCCATCACGATTCGCTTGAACCGATCAGGGATTTCGTCCATCGTCATCTCGCGCGGCGCGGTGTACGCCACCCAGATCGTGAGAACGACGGCTAGCGCCAACCAAATGGCGAGGAACCCGAGAAATACCGGGTCGTCATCTTCGAGCAGCCTGGGGCGGAAGTCCATCGCTTGAATGGGCGTGACCGCCTGCACCGGAGGAGGCGCAACGAACTGGAAGAGCACCGTCACCTTGTCGATGGCGACCTTTCCGCGATCCTGCTCGGTCAACGGCAGCAACCACACGTCGCCATCGCGACGCATGCCAGGATCCTCCCGCAGCTTCTTCAGCGCCACTACGGCGCCTCCGGAGCGGATCTTGCCCCGCATCTTCGTCGTGAAGCGAAGGACATACCCGTCCGCCCCCGTCTCGAAGAGTGGAAATTCGGCCGCCGGCAACCCGGTCTTGGGGAGCACGAAGGTTGACCGCGCCGACTCCCCTACCGTTACCGGCTCTCCAGCCTTCATCAGACGTTCCTGGACGATCTTACCGTCCTGGATCACGCCGATCCGCAGCACTTTCGACTGTCGCGCCTTTGCCATCGCTCAGGTCTCCGAGTCCGTGGTCCCCACCTCAACGCCTGCCACTCGGGGGCTGGCGTTCCAAACGAGGTGTAAGACCATGAGACTCCCGTGCGGTTCACTCTTCGCGATCAATGACCTATGGGACCGCAAGAAAGGCGTCACGGGGGCAGCGCGACGCAGGGCAGTCGCCCCACCCGTCAACTGTATTCCACCGCCGGCCCGACTGACAACTGCTGCCGCGAACCCGTCAGGACGGCGACAGTCGCCGGCCCAGCTCCAAGACGCGCAGAGGCACGACGCCAGGTCGTGCCTCTCCGAACCTCGCAGCCCCGGACGGAGCGAGAGGTTCACTCGCTGCCCTTGATGACCACGAATCGAAAGTTCCCGAACTGGGCTTGCCCCGCAGTGAACATGACCTCGCGGATCACCGTGAACGGCAACCGCTTGTCGCACTGCAGCAACACCTCGCCCTTGAAGTCGAACTCGGCATTGCCGGTCCGAACCCCGAGATCCTTGGCGTTCTCTGCCTTCTCGAGAAGCACGTCGTACAGCTTCGATACGAGCTGACCACGCTTCTCATCTTCAGGGACAGTAGTCTGCTCGTCGCCGGACTCTTCGTCGATGGCCTGCTCCAGGTCCAGCACCCAGGCACCGTCCACGACGATGTCCTTGCGGGACACGACGACGTTGACTGCGAGCTTGGTGGGCTTGAGCGAGCTGGAGACAGGGATCTGCAGGTCGTCCGACGGCGCGACAGAGATGTCTTCCGTCGAGTACGACTTGAGGAGGAACACCAGAATGATGGTCATCATGTCCATCATCGAGGTGATCGTCAGCCCCGCATCACCGTCACCGCGACGTGACTTCTTCTTAGGCATCGATCCCTCCTACTCTGCGCCGCCGGCGATCACGACGTAGGGGAAGAGCTCTCGGGCTTTTCCACCATCGGTGTTCGACGGGTCGTTTCGGGTGGCGTCCATCGTCATGATCAGAACTTCGTACGCGACGTCGGACTCGGGGACCAGGATGACGTTTTCCTCATCCGGCCAACCGTCCTTCAGCTTACCCAGGAGCCTCGTGAGCTCCTTGGTGTCGTACGCGGCGACCGTCGGGCACCCCAGCTGCTTGCACGGGATCGTCGGCCCCTTCTCCTCGCCTTCCTCTTCGGGGCCCTTGAGCTCCGGGTCGTTCCCCATCACTGTGTACCCTTCATCGGTCACGGCAATGGACAGGCTCAGGGTCTCATCCTTGTCGTCAGACGACTCCTGCGGCGCGCCGATCGCGGGCAGCGTGGAGTCGATGACAGCCAGGCTGACGAACGATGATGCCATCAGCAGGAAGGGGATGAGAATTGTGACCAGGTTCATGATCGGAACCAGGTCCAACTCCTCAGCGTCCTCGCCTCGCTTACTCCTGGACATGGCAGCTCTCGGGATTCAGGCGGTGGTTCGTTGGGTGGACGCGGACGGCAATGAGGCTCACGCCTCGGCCGCCGCATCCTCCTTGAGCGTGCCGCGACGACGTGCGGTCAGCAAGTTCACCGTCTTCAAGCCGTACTGGTCGATGTCGTCCAGGATCTTGTTGGAACGGTTCGTGATGATGGAGTGGAGCACCAGCGTCGGGATGGCGACCATCAGGCCGCCAGCCGTGGTGAACATGGCGACCGAGATGCCCTGTGCAAGCAGGGTCTGCTTGGTCTCGGCGGACGCCTTGGCCACAGCCTCGAACGCCGTGATCAGGCCGAGGATGGTGCCGAGGAGGCCGAGGAGCGTCGCGACGTTGGCGAGCATCGCCAAGTAGGCGGTGCGCTTGGAGATCAGGGGCCCGACCTCGAGCGTGGCCTCATCGATGGCGTTCTCGATCTCTTTCTCGGTGCGGTTGGCCCGCGTCAGGCCGGCCTTGACGACCTTGGGAAGAGCAGCGTGCGGCTCCGCATTGCACAGCTTGATCGCGCGATCGATGTTGTTGGCCATGATCAGCTTCTGGATCTGGGCCATGAACGCCGTCGCGTTGATGTTCGCGCGGAACACGATGTAGAAGAGCCGCTCGAACGCGATCGCCATTGCGAACACGCCGACGAGGAGGATGAGGTACATGAACGGCCCACCCTCCTTGAACATGGTGACTGGATCGACCATTTCGAACCTCCGGTAAACGTTGACGCCATGAACCGTGCGGGACGGTGTGTGCGCTTGCGGCCTGGGAATCTACTCGAACGCTCGAGTGCAAACAGCGAGGTATTGTGAGGAGCCTGTCAGACATGGGTTGGCAGGGCTCTCTAGGACTTCCGACCACGTTTCGGCCCGGCGGTTCGTCAAGAGACGGTCACCGGAACAGCGCGGCCGATGGTTACCACGAACGCGCCTCGAGGGCACGAGATCGTGTCAGGCCGCGTACTCGGGAGCACCGGTCCTCCTCCCATCTAGAACGGCGGCAGTCGAAGCGCGTCCACGATGCGCTTCAGGAAGCTCTCCTCCAACTTGAGTTCGTACGACTTGTTGAGATTCTCCCTCGAGATGACGATCGTCACCTCGGGCTTCTGAACCTCACCTTCGATCACGATCTCCTCGAAGCTCAGCCCCTGCGCCAGCGCTTGTGGCGACAAGGAGAGGAGCAGGACGATCGAAGCGGCACGTCGCATGATCACTCCTTCGGATCGTTTGAGTCCCATGGGCCGTTGTCCTCGCCGGGCGGCGTCTGATCGTCGGAGCCTTCAGCCCCCTCCTCCACCGAGGCAGGATCCTCCACGGGCACGGGGGCGGGCGGGGCCGCAGCCTCAGCGGCTGCCTTCTCACGCTCGGCTTGTTCGAGCAGGCGCTGACGTTCCGCGCGCTCCGCCTCGCGCTTCTTCCTCTCCTCTTCAGCGTTCCGGCGCTTCTCCGCCCGTGACCGTTCCCGTTCGACATCCTTCACATAGTCTCGGGCACGTTCGGCCTCCCGACCACCGCTGTCGAGATAACGCTGGAACGACGCGAGGCTGGCTTCGTAGTCCTTCGTGTGGTCCCCGAAGAGGATACCCAGGTTGAACCACGGCGATGGATCGGCAGGGTCGAGCTCGCTCGCCCTGCGGTACGCCGCTTCCGCGTCTTCGAACCGACCGACACCCCGATAGGCCACGCCTAGCGTCAACACGACGCCCGTGTTGGTCGGATCGATCTCCACGGCGCGCTCCAACAGCTCCACCACCCCGCCGTAGTTGTGGTCGGCCATGTAGATCTCGGCCAGGAACACCTGCGCCGCGAGCAGATCCCCGTCGAGCGTCCGAGCCTTGGTGAGGAAGGCGCGAGCGAGCGCTGGCGAGCCCTCGAGCTGGTACACCCGCCCGAGGTTGCAGTTGAGGTACGCATTGTCCTCGGCACCCTCGACCGCTGCGAGGGCCTTCTGGAACACGAACCTCGCAAGGGACAGCTGGTTCGTGTCGAGGTACGCCAGCCCCAAGCTGCTTGGGGCT
>JBLFXJ010000395.1:0-7296 GCA_047609825.1 Myxococcota bacterium | reverse complement strand
CATCGCATTCCAGGGCTCCACAGCCTTGGAGGCCACATGCTCCCCCGTCTCGCCATCCTGCTCGCTGCCTGCGGTGGCCAGCCCGCCCCCGGCGTCACCCATGCCCCGTCCCTCGACCTGTCCGACTCCGCCGTGCAGGCTGCGGTCGAGCGCGCCGTCGCGACCCTCCGGGCCGACACGCGGTTCGTCGACATCGGCGACGAGCTCCACGTTCGCCGCGCGTCCGTGGACCGGCTCGGCATGTCCCATGTGCACCTGGAACAGCGCCTCGATGGCCTACAGGTCGTAGGCGGCGAGGTCATCGTGCACCACCGCGCCGACGGATCGGAGCGGGCCATGACCGACCACCTCGTGCGCGGACTGTCCATCGACACCGAGCCTGCCGTGGCCTCCGAGGCCGCCATCCAGGACGCTGTCGCCCTGTGGCCCGGCGCCGAACAGCTCACCGACGCGCCCCAGGTTGAGCTTGTGGTGCGGCAGAGCGACACCGGCGCCCGGCTGGCCTGGCAGGTGGTGCTCGGTCGACTCGACGGCGACGAGCCAATGCGGCCGTCAGCCCTGGTCGACGCCCACACGGGCGAGGTGCTCGACACCTTCGACACGATGCTGCACGGGGGGCCCGCGGCGCCGCTCGTGCTCGCCAAGCCCGCGCCCGTGTCCAGGCTTCCCACCACCACCACGCCCTACGATGGCACGCAGCCCATCTCCATCACCTTCGGGCGGCCGAACACGCTGGAGTCCCCCGGCCTGCTGCCCTTCGCCGCGTCCAACGGCCAGACCGGCGGCAACGCGCCGGTGAACTCCGCCAGCACCACGTTCACCGATCCCGGCCCTGGGGCCGCCTTCTGGGTCGGCCAGCGATTCCTCGACTTCATCGAGGGTCGTCACGGGCTGTTCGGCATCGACGGGCTCGGCGGCCCCGGCTGCATCGACGACTCGAGCGGCCTCACCCAGGTGTGGGGCGCCTATGGCTCAGAGGCCGGGAACAATGCATCGTTCGATTGGTTTGGCGACGGCTGCGTGCACTTCACCGTGGGCGGCGTGTTCTGGGGGACCGGCAACTGGGCCTCCGTCGACATGATCCTGCACGAGATGTACCACGGCGTGGAGAAGCTCTCCGCCCGCCCGCGATGCACTGCTCGACCAGCTCCGCGCCCACGACGGCCGGGTCACGGCGGTGGCGATGGCCTACGGCGTGTCCCGCAACACGCTGTACCGGTGGATCCGTGACGACGGCATCGACCTGGCGCTGATCCGCGGGTGAGCTTCAGGGACCGAGCGCGCCCACGCGGTCGGCCAGCGCGTGCGGGGCGTGGCTGAACGCGATGGCGAAGGTGGGCCCGAGGTCCGCGTCGATGGACCCCTCGAATCCCTCGAACCACTCCAGGTGCAGTGTGGCCTCCGGGAGGCGGTCATCGATGAGGTCGCAGGCGAGCAGCACGGCACGGGCTGGGACTGCGATGCCGGGGTGGGGCTCGGCGAGGGCGGACACGGCCCAGCCGCGGGCGTCGTCGGTGCGGCCGGCGCCGAGGCAGGTGGCGGCCAGCGTGGCGAACATGGATCCGAGGCTCCCCACGCCGAGCTGCCGCTGCAGGGCGAGCGAGGCCGCGAGGCTGCGCACGGCCTCGCCCCAGTGTTCCGCCGCCGCCAACGCTTGGGCCCGCCCAAACTGGACGATCGCCCGCGGGAAGTCGTAGCGCCGCCCCTCGGGAAGCAGCGCGAGGGCCTCGTCGCTGTGGGCGAGCGCGCCGTCGATGTCGCCGGCGCGGCGGGCCAGAACTGTCAGGTTGTATAGACAGTCCGCCACGCCCTCGGGCCGGCCATCGTGCCGATACAGCTCAGCGCTGTGCATGAAGCACGACTCGGGGTCCGGCTCGCTTAGCCGGCGCGCGCACACCCCGCGGATGAAGTGCCACTTCGCCTCGCTCAACGTGGATTCTGCCTCGGCGTCGTGCTGGAATGACGCCACTCGCTTCGCCGCCTCGGCCACCTGCCCCCGGTCCGCCTGAGCGAGGCTCGCATCGAGCTGCACCCGAACGGACCAGCTGGCCCAGCCGGGCACCTGCCGGTGGTCCGGCATGCCGTCGGCGATGGCCAGCACCTCGTCGAACCGGCCGCGGATCCGGAGCAGCCGCGCCCGCTGCCAGGTGAGGTTGGCGCGCTCGGGGGCCGTGGCGGCGAGCCCCGCGTGGTCCATGGCTCGCTCGCAGGTGTCGGCCAGCGCCAGGCTGTCCCGCATCGCGCCTTGGAGCTCCGGCATTCCCAGAAGCAGGTGACCCACGGCTTCCGCCGGTCGGCCAGCGGTGAGCAGGTGGCCGCCGATCCGCGCTTGCAATCCGGGCGCGCCGGCCTTGGCCCGATCGGCGAGCACGGCTGCACAGGCGTCATGGTGGCCCGCCCAGGTGCCGCGGTCCCGTGCCCCCCGGGCGATGCTCTCCCGGAGCATGCCGTGCACGAAGATGAACCCGGCGGGCCGCTCCTCAGCCAGACGCAGGCCGAACAGGCGGGTGACCAGGCCGTGGAGCTGGTCTGGCGCCGCGCCGGTGGCGGCGCTCCACAGGTCGGTGTCGACCTCGAGGCCGAGCGCGGCCGCGCGTTCCAGGTGGCCTCGGCTCTCCGGTGCGTCGGCGACCAGCGCGTCGATCCGGCGCCCCCACAGCGTGTGCAGGTCATCCGGCAGGTCCGGGGACTCACCGTCGCGCAGGCGGAAGCCGTCCGGTCCGAGCACGAGCAGGTCCCGCGCCACCCAGTCACCCACGAGCTGCACAGCAAACAGCGGGTTGCCGCGGGTGCGCACGAGCACGGCGTTCGCGAGCTGGGTGTCCAGGCCGAGCAGCTCCCGCACCAGCTCGGCATGCGCGGCGTCGTCCAGCGGCGGGATGGATAGCGCCGTGGCGCGGTTGTAGGCGAGCACGGCGTCCAACGCCTGGGCCTGCTCGGGGGCGAGGGCCAGCGCCTCCTTCTGGACCGTGGCCACCACGAGCACAGGCAGGTCAGGCCGATCCAACACCGCTCGCGTGAGGGCGAGTGCCTGGGCGCCCCACTGCAGATCGTCGAGCCAGACCACCACGGGCCGGGCACGGGCGCGCTGGGCGAGCACCGACAGGATGAGGCCGTGGGCCTTGCCGGCCGCCAGGCTCTCCCCGGTGACCAACGGCACCAGGCGCGGGGTGAGCGCGGGATCCACGGTGCGGTCCAGGTGCCCGGTCAGGCGGAAGCCGTGGAGGTTCGTGGCACGCAATGCGCGGGCGACCATCTGTCGGAGCGCGTCGAGTCCACGGCTGCGCGGATCGTGCCACGCTTCGAACACGTCGGCGGCGCCCAGCTCGTGGGCTCGCTCACAGAACCAGCGAGCCAACCGGCTCTTACCGGTTCCGGAGGCGCCCCGGAGCACGATGAGATGCGGCGGCCCGGAGGCGCCCACCGCGCGCAGGGCGTCCCGCTCCGCGCTCCGGCCGGCCAGGGGGATCGGGCGAAGTCCATACAGGCCGAGCCCGGCGCCGTGCAGCGCCCGGCTCGGGGCCCGACGAGGACCGCGCCACGTGGCCGGCACCGGTCGGCGCTCGTGGACCGGGGCGGATGGACCCTCGGTGGGCGGCTGACGGGCGACGAGGACCGGGGCGAGGGTGGTATCGGCAGTGCGCCGGGTGAAGGTGAAGGTCGCTGCGGTGTCTTCGGGCGGCGCGGCCAAGGCGGTCGGAGGTCGTGTCGCGGAGCCGAGGGCGATCAGGTCCGCCGCTGGGTCGGCCGCTCGCCGATGCCGGTCCGACGGGGACTTCTCGAGCAGCCGCCCGAGCCATGCCTCCAGACCCTCCGGCACGGCCATCCGCGGGCGCAGAGGTGGCACGGGGAGCTGCGTGTGGCCGTGCGGACGATACGGCGCGCGGCCGGTGCGGTGCGACCCGCGCTACTCGATGCGCACCAGCTCCATCATGCCCTGGTCCTCGTGGTCCAGCTTGTGGCAGTGCTGCACGAAGTCGCCCGAGTACAGGTCATACGAGGCCCGGAGCGTGGCCGCGTCGCGGGTCGCCAGCAGGGTGTCGCGCCAGTGGGGCGCTGGCGGCTCGTCCACGCGCTCAGTGCACACAGTGAACGGGTTCACGTGGATGTGGTACGGGTGGGTGCCGAGGCCGGTCTGAACGGTCCATTCCTCGACGGTATCGACCGGCAGGATCCGAGGATCGTCCAGCGATTCCTCCCAAGAGCGGCAGTCGATATTCAGGGGCGGACAGCCCAGCCCCACCTGGTCGAGGGTCACCGACTGCTCGCCGTCTACGGCACCCTCACAGGCCAAGGTTGGCGGTGCGCTGGCTGCGAGATCTTCGTCGCTGGGCGGGGACGGGTTGGTGGCGACGAGGGCGGCGTCGACCTCCACGACCGCGAGCAGCTCGGTGGACAGGCCCGGGCCGGCGCCGCGCTCCGCCACCAGACACCAGGTGCCCGTTCCATCCGGGGCCTCAAACGCCAGGTCGACGCGATAACCGGGCGCCATGAACAGGTCGTCGCGCTCGAACGGCGTGGGCAACGTGATGCCATCGGCGGCGATCTGACGCAGGCTCACCCCGGCGCCTCCAGCCCAGGTGCCGCAGTCCGCTGATGTGGCGGCATGCACCGACATGCGCATCACGTCGGTCACGCCCGCGTGCACGAACCGCCAGTGCTCCACGTCGCCACCGGGCACCGTGAGCGTCGGCTGGAGCTGACCGCTGAGCAGGGTGGGGGAGGACTCGGTGAGCACATCGAAGCTGTCGATGGACAGGTTGTCGCCGGTGCATTCCTCCTCATCCGCCAGGGGCGTGGCGTCGCGGTAGGGCAGGTGCTGGAGCAGCATCACGCGCTCGGTGGCATCCGCCAGGCCGGGCACGCTGTCGTAGGCGCCCTCGATGATCAGCGCGCCGGCCATGCCGCTGCCAACCTGGATGGCCGTGGCGCCATGCACATGGGGGTGCATCCAGAACGTGCCCGAGTAGTGTTGGAAGTCCTCGTCGATGTCGTAGCGGTGGTTGGATTCGCCGCCAGCCATCACGTGGATCAGGACGTTGTCGGCGTAGTATTCGTCGTCGGTGGTCCGCTCCGGGCTCACGTGCAGGCCGTGGGTGTGGAGGTTGGTCTGGTTGAAGTCATATTCGGCGTCGCCCACCTCCCGCAGAGCTGGCCCAGCCATGTCGTTGTGAAGGTCCACCCGCACAGACCGGTCATCACCGGCCGGGATGCGGAGGGTGGGCCCGGGCACGGCTCCGTTCCAGGTGCGAACGCAGTACCGTTGCCCGTCGATCTCCACCTCGCCGGGCTGCATGCTCAGGTTGTACACACCTGCGGCATCCGGCTCGAGCTCCGGTGGGTTGGTGAACCCGCCCGCGGGCTCCGTCACGGCGGCCAGGGAGGAAACTCCGCAGCTGGCCAGGTCAATCGCCACGAATGGCAGGTCGCAGAACGGCGCCGGGATCGACGGCGTGAGGGAGATGACGCCATCGCCGTCACTGTCGCGGATCGGTCCGAACGGGGTCAATGGCGCCGAGAGTCCTGTGGAGATGCCTGCACATGGACCACTGGGAATCGGCCGTGCCCCGGGACCATCGCCGGCAACGACGAACACGCTGCCGCCCGGTGTGAGGTCGGACAGCGTGATCTCCACCGGGCCCGGGCACTCCCCCTCGAGGGTGAGCGTCTGGGCCTGGGCCGTGGTGAGCAATGCGAGCAATGCGAGCATGGAGCCTCCGGATGCGCGGCGAGTATACCGGCGCCTCCAGCAGGCGTTCTCGTGATGGGTTGCTGCGTTTTCGACCCGTCTTGCTGATCGGGTGTCCAGCACGTGAGCGCCGTCGACACCGGCCGGCCGACGCCGGGTCGGCCAACCCGCGCCGGCCGCACTTCGGCGGGGCTCAGCCCAGGTCGAACCGGTCCAGATCCATCACCTTGTTCCACGCCGCCGCGAAGTCTTGCACGAACTGCCCGCGGGCATCATCGCTCGCATACACCTCGGCCAGTGCCCGGAGCTGGGAGTTCGAGCCGAACACCAGGTCCACCCGGGTGCCGGTCCAGGTGACCGCACCCGTGGCCCGGTCCCGGCCCTCGAACAGCTGGGCCGCTGGGGTCTTCGGGGTCCACACCGTGCCCATGTCGAGCAGGTTCGTGAAGAAGTCGGTGCTGAGCACGCCCGGACGGTCGGTGAACACGCCGTGCGAGGTGCCGCCGACGTTGGTGCCGAGCACGCGCAGGCCGCCCACGAGCACGGTCATCTCGGGCGCAGTGAGTGTGAGCAGCTGCGCCCGGTCCACCAGGAGCGCCTCGGCCGGGGTGGAGAAGCGCTTCGGCGCGTAGTTCCGGAACCCGTCCGCCACCGGCTCGAGCATGGCCACCGAGTCCACATCGGTCTGCTCCTGGGACGCGTCGGTGCGGCCCGGGGTGAACGCGACGGTCACCGGGTGTCCCGCCGCCGCCGCCGCCTGCTCCACCGCGACGCAGCCCCCGAGCACGATGAGGTCGGCGAGGGAGATGCGCGTGTTCCCGCTCTGTGCGGCGTCGAACTCCGTCTTCACCGCCTCCAGCGCCGTGAGCACCCGGGAGAGCTGGGCCGGCTGGTTCACCGCCCAGTCCTTCTGCGGCGCCAGGCGGATGCGCGCCCCGTTCGCGCCTCCCCGCATGTCGGACCCGCGGAACGTGGACGCCGAGGCCCAGGCCGTGGAAACGAGCTCGGAGGTCGACAGCCCCGAGGCGAGGATCCGGCGCTTCAGGTCGGCGATGTTGCCCGCGTTCACCAGGTCGTGGTCCACGGCCGGCACGGGGTCCTGCCACAACAGCACCTCGGTGGGGGCGAGGGCGCCGAGGTACCGGGAGCTCGGCCCCAGGTCGCGGTGCATCAGCTTGAACCACGCCCGGGCGAACGCGTCGGCGAGCTGGTCGGGGTTCGCGTGGAACCGGCGGGAGATCACGGCATACGCCGGGTCTTTCCGCAGCGCCATGTCGGCGGTGGACATCATCGGCGCGTGCCGCTTCGCCGGGTTGTGGGCATCGGGCACCGTGGTGCGGGCGGCGGGGTCGGTGGGGGTCCACTGCCAGGCGCCGGCCGGGCTCTTCGTGACCTCCCAGTCATAGCCGAACAACGTGTCGAAGTAGCTGTTGTCCCACTCGGTCGGGGTGGGGGTCCAGGCGCCCTCGAGGCCGCTGGTGATGGTGTGCTCGCCGCGGCCGCTGCCCAGGGTGTTTGCCCACCCGAAGCCCTGCGCCTCGAGCGACGCGCCCTCGGGCTCGGCACCCACATGGGCCGGGTCGCCGGCGCCGTGGGCCTTGCCGAAG
>JBLFXJ010000394.1:0-7298 GCA_047609825.1 Myxococcota bacterium | reverse complement strand
CGAGCCTCTCCCAGCCCGACATGCCATCGGACCAGATGTGGGCCGCGGTGGTGAGCGCCCCCGACTCGACCTGTTCGGCAAGTTGGCGGCGTGAGTATGGGCCAAGCTGGCCTTCGGCGGTGTGCACGTGGATCACGGCATCGTCTGGTCCGGGCATCTGCGACACGCTTACGACTCCCTCGCACCAGGGTTCCGGCGTGCCATATCGGGGAGTTGCGCCGAGCGCTACGGGACCCTCGCCCGCAGCAAGGGGCGGCGCCCCAGAGCACGCCGCTAGCGGGCGCGGGAGGTTGGGGCATCGGGAGGGCGCCGCGTCGGCGATCTCCCTGGACGAACCTGTAAGTCCGCAATAGTGACTCGCAGAAGAGTCACCGCAGACAAGGGGAACTCTCATGCTGCTCGGCATCGACTTCGGTACAACCCGCACGGTCGTGGCACATTCGGACCGAGGGAACTTCCCTCTGATCGCGTTCGAGACGCCCGACGGCGACCTCCTCGATCACTTTCCCACCCTGGTCGCTGCCCGCGACGGCGAGCTCCGCTACGGGCCAGAGGCCGGCGCTGTGCTCGGCGTCCCCGGCTGGACCGGGCTGCGGTCGTTCAAGCGCCTGCTCGCCAACGCAGACGCGAACGTCAGCACGCCGGTAGCCCTCGGCGACACCGTCGTGCCCCTCGGAACCCTCCTCACGGGGTTCCTGACCGCCCTGCACGCCGCCATCCGAGGCGCCACTGACGCCCCCGAGGCCACGCTGCGCGCGATGGTGGCGACGCCCGCGGGTGCCCACAGCACCTGGCGCTTCGCCACCCTCGAGGCGTTCAACGTGGCCGGATTCGAGGTGGTGGGGGTGCTCGACGAGCCGAGCGCGGGAGCGGTGGAGTACGCCCATCGCTACGCTGGTCAGGTCACCACCGCCCGCCAGCGCGTGCTGATCTACGACCTCGGCGGCGGCACCTTCGACGCCTCGCTGGTGGACCTGCACGCGGGCGGCCACACCGTGGTGAGCACCCGCGGCCTGCCCACGTTGGGCGGCGACGACCTCGACGCCGCCATCCTCGCCCTGGCCCTGTCCCAGGCTGGGCTCGCCGTCTCGGCGCTCGGCGCCGCCACCCACACCGCCCTTCTCGAGCATGTGCGCGGCCTGAAAGAGGCGATCAACCCAAACACCCGCCGGGTTCACGTAGAGGTTGGCGCCCACCTGTCGTCGGACGAGCGCGAGGCCCTCGGGGTCCACGTCGACACGCTGCTCACCCTGCCCATCGCAGACGTGTACGCTGCCTGCGCACCCCTCGTAGAGCACACCCTCGCGACGGTCGCCGGCGTGGTCCCCCGGTCGAACGGGGTGTTCGACGATGACGGCCTGTCCGGTGTGTACGTGGTGGGCGGCGCCTCCAGCCTTCCCGTGGTCGCTCGCATGCTGCGCACCGCGTTTGGGCGCCGGGTTCGCCGGGCCGGGTCGCCATCGGGCAGCACCGCCATCGGTCTCGCCATCGCGGCGGGCTCCGACCTTCAGCTCACGCGTCGACTCGGCAGGCACTTCGGTGTGTTCCGGGAGACGCGCGAGGGCAGTCGGATCAGCTTCGACCCAATCTTCGACGATCGCACGCCCCTCGGAGCCGGCGGCGCGCCCGAGCTCGTCCGCACCTACCGGGCGGCCCACGACATCGGTCACTATCGGTTCGCGGAGTGCTCGCAGGTGGCCGATGACGGCTCGCCCGCCGGCGATCTGATGCCACAGGGGCAGGTCCGGTTCGCGTTCGACCGGCGCCTGCGCGGCCGGGCCGACCTCGCGCAGCTGCCCGTCCAGCGTCACCACCTCGGTCCGCTGGTCGAGGAGCGGTGGGCGGTGGACGACCGCGGCCTCGTGCAGCTCACCATCACCGACCTCGACGACGGCTACCAGCAGTCGTACACCCTCGGCCAGGACCGCGCTCCCGCCGCAGCACCGGATAGGGTGTGAACTCTGGAGGCCGCCGCATGCGCCGACTCTTCCCGCTCCTGATCCTCGCGTCGTCCTGCACCACCGAGGATCCGGACTGCGAGTTCTTCGGGTTCGACATCCTCTCCAAGCTCGACCGGCCGATCCGCGTCTACTTCGAGGAGAGCGGGTACGGGTTCGCAGAGCTCATCGATTCGGTGCCCGTTGAGCTTCACTCCGAGCAGGTGTGCGGCGGCGGCTCGCTGTATCCGGAGGACCTGCCGCAGCTGTACGGCCAGTACATGGACGGCGCTGAAGAGACCTACCGGATCGACCTCACCGAGGATGCGTGGACCACCCAGCGGGTCGACAACGCCAGGGGCTACCCGTTCTACCGAGCAGAGGTCCTCGAGGACTACCTGGTGCCGCTGAACTGATCGCGGCACCCGCTCAGGGCACCACCGGGCCGAGGTCCACGCCGTCATAGCCATAGGCCGTGGCCTCGTCGTCCAGGCACACATCCCAGGCCGAGCAGGTCTGCACGTCGAACCGCCCCGCCGCGGGGTCGAGGTGCAGCAGCCGCACCTGGCCCATGCCGCCGAGTGGCAGGTCCTGGTAGTTCACGAACAGCTCGTACACCGGATTACCGGCGTCTCCGGTAGACACCCGGCGCGCCTCCGTGCCGGCGATGTAGTGCCCATTAAGCACGAAAGTCAGGCCGGGCGCCCACTGCACCACCTCGTCCCACAGCGCCTCGCCTTCCGGTCCCATATTGCCATCGGGCAACAGGTAGGCGTGGGTGAGCACGATGCCCCGGTGGGCCGGGTGGTCGGCAAACACCCGGTTCGCCCAGGCCAGCTGTGCGCCCTCCGGGTCGTACGACAGCGACACCACGAGCCACTCGGTGCCACCCGCGGCGAACGTGTGGAAGTGGTCATCATTCTTGGCCTCGCGCCGGGATCCGCCGAAGGTCGCCATCCCGGCGAACCGGTCGGCGCCGAACCAGCTGTTGAACCGCGAGGTGTCGCCGTCATCGCCGATGTCGTGGTTGCCGACGCACACCGTGTACGGCACCACGCCGTCGAGTCGACCGAAGGCAGCATCTGCGTTCTGCCACTCGACCTCGGTGTTGTTGTGCGTGACATCGCCCTCCTGCAGCACGAAGGCGATGTTGTGCTCTTCGCGATGCTCCAGGATCCACGTGACGATCTCGTCGAGGACCCCCGGGTTCGACAGGGTATAGTACTGGGTGTCGGGGATGACGACGACGGTGAACGGCGCGTCGGATGCCGGCGCCGTCGTTGGCGTCGTGGAGCCGCCGCCGACCGACGGGTCTGCGGTCTCCGGAGCGCCGCACGCGAGCAGCAGCACGACAAGCAGCATCGTCGACCTCCTCCCTTCATGTTCGCACATGCGATCCCCTGCGTCGGCCTGGGTGCGATACCCTTGCTCCGGAGGGGCTCATGACTCCGCTCATCGTGTTCACGTTCGCGTGCGCCAGCCTCGTGCAGCCGGTCGAGCGCGCGCCCGCCGTCTACACCGACCCCGCGCCATCCGGCACCGACGCCAACCCTGCATCCACGTCCTCTACCCCGGCCACCACGCCGGATGCCCCCGAGGGCAGCCGGGTCGACCGCGACGGTGATGGCTGGGCGCGGAGCGAGGGCGACTGCGACGATGGCGACGCCTCCGTGCACCCCGGCGCCGAAGAGCTGTGCGACGGGCGCGACAACGACTGCGATCAGGGCATCGACGAAGACCTGCCCTACGCCCGGTACTACGACACCGACTACGGGGCCGACGGCACGATCGACTACGCCATCGTGTACATGTACGACGCGGACGGCAGGCTCCAGGGCTACGACACCGACGCCGATTCCGACGGCCTCACCGACCAGACGCGGTGGTACACCTACGACGCCTTCGGGCGCGTGGCCTCCATCGAGACCGACGTGAACGGCGACGGCATCGTGGACGAGATCCGCCGCTACATCTACGACGGCGACCGCCTGGTGCGCATCGAGACCGACACCGGCCCCGACGGCGTGCTCGACCGAATCGACACCTACGTGTACGAGGGCGACGTGTACGTGCAGTACCGGTCCGACAGCGACGCCGACGGTGATGCCGACCTCGTCTACTTCTACGACTGGACCCCGTTCGGCCGCGTGGATCGGCTCCGGATCGAGTACTACGACGCCGAGACCGGCGAGGTCACGAACGCCAACCAGTACGACTACGTGTACGACGAGAACGACCGTACGGACTGGGTGTACATCGATCTCGGGGCGGACGGCGTGGCCGACACCGCGAGCAACTACGACTACGGCCGCGACGGGCACCTGCACCGGTACCGGTCCGACACCGGCGCAGACGGCACCTTCGACAGCCAGACCATGTACAAGTTCGACGACCTGGGCCGCACCCGGATGATCGAGACCGATTCGGGCATCGACGGCGTGAACACGCGCACCACCATCACGTACGCGTGCTTCGAGTGAGCGGCGGGCTCATCCGGCGCTGATGTTCGAGATGGCGGCATCGGTCGATGCCCTGACCGCGGCCGTCGGCTCGCGCCCTGGCGACAGGGTTACTCCCCGTCCTCGGGGGCGCAGATGCGTGTGGTCTTCGCGGTGGCGCTGGTCGCCGGATGTGCGCCGGCCGACAGCGGAAGGAGCGCGACGGGAGCGCTGGTATTCCCGGCGCCCGATGCGTGGATCTCCGCAACGGGACCTGGCGTGTCACACGTGGCATTCCCAGAGGAAGAGCTGCTCCAACCCTGCGCATACCTGACCGGCGGCGAGGGGGACTCCGAGCACTACAACCTGTCGGTCGTGCACGACGGCTACCTGTGGTTCCCCTGGGCGCCCGAAGACGGCGGCGGCGGGATCTCAGTGTTCGATCTGTCAGACCCGTGCGCTCCGCAGCTCATCGGCGAGGGCTGGGACGACCGGATGCGCGAGTCGCACTCCTTGGCGTTCAGCGAGGTTGACGGCCGGGAATACCTCGCGGTCGACTACCACGAGGTGACGGCCGACGGGCGCGTGCTCGGCGGCGTGGGCTTCTGGGACGTGACCGACCGCGCCGCGCCGGCATGGGTGAGTGAGCTGGCGTTGCCCGGGTACTATTACCCAGATTCGTACACGCGGGTCACCCTGTCCACGTTCTGGGTCGGGCCCACCCTGTACGTGGCTGGTGCAGGGCTGGGCGTGTTCGTGGTCGACGCCACCGACCCCCTGGCGCCCGCGCTCGTCACCACGGTCAAGCTCGACACCCCCCACCTGGTGGGCACCTTCCACGTGGTCGGCACCACCGCGATGAGCAGCTCCGCCGGCCTGTCCCGCACCGTGCTGATGGATGTGTCGGATCCCTGGGCCCCGGCCCCCCTCCCGGGCGGCGACTTCAACGTGGTGGACGACGACGGCACCTGGCGCGAGTACTACTTCTCGAACGTCGGCGGACGGTATGGACTGTTCGCCCGCAAGGACCACGGCGGCGGCCCGATCATCTACGACATCTCCGACCCAGCAGCTCCGGAGCGGGTGAGCCAGGCCCTCAGCCCCGAGGGGGACGGCGGGTACGTGTTCCGGCACGAGGACCGGCTGTTCGTCGGGGAATCCGGGTTCGGCGCGATCTACGACTTCTCCGACCCCTCGCATCCGGTCGAGCTGGCGCGGCTCTACATCTCCGGCGACGTGGACACCGTCACTCCGGTCGGCAACGCCCTCATCGCCTCGGTGGACAGCGGCGCCGACCCCGGCCAAGGTGCGGCGATCATGCCGTGGCGCGCCGAGCCCGATGGCCGCGGACCGGTGGTGGAGTGGCATCAGCCCGCAGCCGGGGCCACGTTCGTGCCCACGACCGCCCGCATCGGCTTGTCGTTCGATGAGCTGGTCGAGAGCGCCAGCGTGTTCGAGGGATCATTCCGGGTGTGGGACGCAGACGGCGTGCCCGTCGAGGGCCGGTTCAACACGCAGGAGTCGCTGGTGAACTTCACGCCGCTGGAGCCCCTCGCTGATGACGTCACCTACCTGGTGGAAGTGCCCGCCGGTGGCATCGTCGATGTGTCGGGCAACCCGACCTCCGCTGGCCTCGTGTTCCGGTTCTCCACCGGCGGCGAGGTCACCCCATGATCGCGCTGGCCATGCTGCTGGCGTGCGGTGGGAGCAACGACGGACCGGGTCTGCTGCCAGCGCTCCGCAACGACAGCCCGGACCTGCAAGCGTCTGCCGGACCGGACCGCGTGGCGCTGGTCGGCGAGCCCCTGGAGATCACCGGCGATGGCTCGGTGGGGGCCAGCTTCCGGTGGACCTTCGGGGATGGCGAGACCTCAGTGCCGTCGAGCACCGCCGACACGTCGCATGTGTGGCGCGCGCCCGGGCACTACCTGGCGTTCGTCGTCGCCACCGACATCGAGGGGCGCACAGAGTCCGACAGCGTGGCGGTCACTGTCGTGCACCCGCCCGCGGCGTCCCCGCCACGGATGAGCGCCACCCTCGCCCACGAGCCCACCACCGATTCGGTCTGGGTCGCGATGCCGGCGCTGGGGGCTGTGGCCGTGGTCGATGCCGATCGCGAGGTGCGGCACGTGCCGGTGTGCGCGTCGCCGCGTTCCGTGGCCACCGGCGGCGGGAGCGTGGTGGTCGCCTGCGGAGACGACGCGTTGGTGTGGATCGATCCCACCGACGACAGCACCCACCGGCTCGACCTGCCCTACGGCAGCGCCCCGTTCGGCGTCGTGGTCACCGACGCCGGCGATGTGCTCGCCACCCTCTCCGGCAGCGGCGAGCTGTACCGTCTGGCCGCCACCGCCGACGAGCCCGAGCTGGTCGCCGTGGGACCCGACCTTCGCGGCCTGGCCTGGACCGGCGACGCCATCCTCGTGAGCCGGCACCGTTCGCCCGACGACGGCGGCGTGTGGTGGCGGCTGGACCCCGAGACGCTGGCGGTGCTCGACACCCACCACCTCCCGATCGCCGAGGGCCCCGACAGCGACACAGCCAGCCGTGGCGTGCCCACCTATCTGCAGCGCATCGCCGTCCGCCCCGATGGCCGGGTTGCGGTGTTCCCCGGACTGCGAGCGAACATCGAGCGCGGCGAGTGGCTCGATCGCCGTCCCCTCACCCACGAGACCACCGCCCGGGCGGACCTCCGGGCCGTAGCGCTGGTGCCGGACGAGGGCGAGGTTGGCGTCGAGCTGCGGGCGGCCCACTTCGACGACCGTGACCACGCCATCGCAGCCGCCTACTTCCCCCGGGGCGACTGGCTGTATGCGGTGCACCCCGGGGCCGAGGCCATCGATGTGCTCGACGCGGTCACGCTCGCCCGGGTGGGCAGCGTGCGGGGTGCGGGCCATGCGCCGGACGGCCTGCTGGTGGTGAA
>JBLFXJ010000393.1:0-7303 GCA_047609825.1 Myxococcota bacterium | reverse complement strand
CGGCGCTGGGCACCGGCAGGGCGAGGAGCTTCTTCGTCATCGACAGCACGGCCTCGGCCGCGATGCGGGCCGACGCGGGGTCGTACACGCCGCACGGGCCATCACAGTGCGCTTCGGCGACGGGGGACGGGCTCACGGACTCGAGACGGCGGACGATTCGGTCGAACATTGGGCCTCCATGGACAGGGTCGGCACATAACCGGTGACCGGGAGGAAGCGGCACCCCGTCGCGCGCTGCAGCAACGCCCGTCGGCCCGCCAGGCCGCACCCTGCGGAGAGCGGGATAGCCAGATCCCATGTGGTGGTGGTTCGTCCTCGCGTGCACCGTGTCCTCCACCGGGCCGTCCGACCGGCCCGCGACGACGCCCGTCCCGACCACGCCCCCGTCCACGCCCACCCAGCCCACCGGCACCACGTCGGATCCGCACACGGCTGACACCGCGCCCTCGGGCGACACCAGCGACACCGGCGCCACCCCGCACACCGGCCACACGGGCGACACCGGCGACAGCGGCGGTCCGCCGACCACCCCCACGACCCCGTGGATCCCGCCCGACCACCCCGTCGCACTCGAGCCGGGACCGACCGTGATCTGCGCCGATCCCGCGGCCCGGGAGGTGCTGCGGTTCGACCGCACCGAGCTGGTGCCCGTAGCCCCGATGGACCCCGCCCTCCCCGGCTCGGGCGTTCTCGTGGCCGACCTCACCGGCGACGCCACGCCCGAGCTCCTGTTCGCCGGCGAGGGCTGGCTGTCGGCCCACGGCTGGGACGGCGCTGCCTGGCAGGAGATCGGCGCCACCCTCCTCCCCGGCGTCGAGATCGGCAAGGCGTGGACCCTGTCGGCCGCCGACGTGGACGGCGACCTGGACCTGGACCTGTTCATCGGCACCGGCGGTGTGAACCAGCTGCTCCGGAACGACGGCGGAGTGCTCGTGGACGCCACGGACGAATCGGGCCTCGGCGACACCGCCTGGTCCACCGTGTCGGCGAGTTGGGCCGACTTCGATCGCGACGGCGATCTGGACCTGGTGGTGGGCAACTACGGCGCCGGCCCCGACGAGGGCTCGGTGCTCCTCCGCCCCACCCACCCCTCCGAGCTGTACCGCAACGACGGCGGCACCTTCGTGGACATCAGCGACCAGCTCCCCGAGGAAGTGCAGACCGGGTTCGTGTTCATGACCGCGTGGCTCGACGTGGACGCCGACGGCTGGCCCGAGCTGCTCACCCTGCACGACTTCGGCTGGGTGCGCGCCCCGTCCCGCATGCTGCACAACGACCGCGGCCGCCTGCAGCTCGACCTGGCCACCGCCTTCCACCCCAACTTCGCCGGCATGGGCCTCGCCGTCGCCGACATCGACCAGGACGGCGGCGTGGACCTCGCCCAGAGCTCCGCCAGCGACATCAGCCTGCTGTTCGCCGAGCCCGAGCCCGTGGCCCACGTGGGCTGGTCATGGGCCATCGAATCCGCACCCGCCTACCGACTGTTCGTCGATCTCGTCACCCAGGGGCAGCGGTTCGGCTGGGGAATGGAGTTCACCGATCTGGACCACGACGGGGACGAAGACCTGCCGATGCTGTTCGGCTGGTGGTCGGAATACCCCGACCCGTATGAGGAACAGCGGGATGCGATGTTCGAATACGACGCCTCGGAGCGACGGTTTACCGATCGCGCCCGGGAGTGGGGCGTGGACGACGGGGGTGCGGGGCGCGGCCTGGCGGTGGCCGACCTGAACGGCGACGGCTGGCCCGACCTGGTGAAGCGCCAGCTGGGACTCGCGTCCAACCTCGTGTACACGTCGCGCTGCGGCGACGCCCACTGGCTGCGGGTGGTGCTGCAGGACGACACCTCCGCCAACCGGCACGGCATCGGCGCCCGGCTCGAGGTGAGCGCCGACCACCAACGGTGGACCCGGTGGATCCACGCCGGCTCGCGATCGATGTTCGCCAGCATGCCCGCGGAGGCCCACGTGGGGCTCGGCGACATCACCTCAGTCGACCTCACGGTGGTGTGGCCGGACGGGCAGGAGAGCCACCACCCGGGCGTGGATGTGGACCAGGTGCTCACCGTGCGACGCGGGGACTGACCGCGAGAGCGGTCTACGAATTCCGCTCAGGGGTACACACCCACCATGAGCCCTCGGACAAGGCGGGGTTGCGCCCACACCTCGCACCGACGAACATGCGCCCCAAGGAGCACACATGCCTGTGGACGTTGACGCCCTGGTCCAGGATCTCGAGTCGTTCGGAGGGACCCTGGTGGACCCCGACGGTGGACTCGAGGGCATCGACGACGACGAGGACGGGGTGGAGCTCGAGCTCGTGGTGGACGACGACTGGGTGGAGTTCCGCCTGCCCGAGCCAGGGATGGGGCTCGAGTCGACCGAGCCCACGCTGATCCGGTTCGCCGACCTCAAGGGCAACCGGATCCACGAGAACCTCGCCAAGCTCGACCGCACCCTCACACCCAACGCCGGAACCCTGCGCTTGCTCACTCCGGCGGGCAGGCTCGTGCCCCTGCGGGGGCAGCTCTCGGGCCGAACCCTGCTCATCGTGCACGGGACATTCAGCCGCAGCGACACGGTGATGGACGCGCTGCGCACCGGAGACAACGGCGACGATGGCCTGCTCGCCCGGATGCAGCAGGTCTACGACCAGGTCATCACCTTCGACTACTGCACGCTGAGCCGCCAGGCGCCCGCGAACGCGATGCAGCTCACCCGCCTGCTCGCCGCCCATGTGCCCGGCCACATCGACGTGATCAGCCACAGCCAGGGCGGCCTGGTCACCCGGTTCTGGCTCGAGCTGCTCGACCCAGCACGCCTCGCCACCACGCGCTCGGTGTTCGTGGCCGGCACCCTGGGCGGCACCAGCCTCGCGGCTCCCCCCGCCATCCGCGGCGCGCTCACCTACCTGGGCAACCTCAGCCGGGTGGTCGCCGTGGGCAGCGGCGTTGTGTCGCTCGGCATCCCCGGGATCGGCGCCGTCGGCCAGCTGTTCAGCATCCTCCAGGTGGGCACCGCGCTGCTGAGCGGCCCTCCGATCGTCGACGCCGGCGTGGCGCTCGTGCCGGGCCTGCAGGGCATGTCCCGCGTGGGGAGCAATGCCGAGATCGTGGAGCTCCGGGCGTCGATGGCCGCCGTCCCGGACGGGTACTATGCGGTGTCCGGCGCCTTCTCTCCCCAGAAGGTCGGGTGGAAGTTCTGGAAGTCGTGGATGACCCGCCTGGCGAACCTCGGGGCCGACCGACTGTTCCAGGGCGAGCACGACCTCGTGGTCGACACGGTCTCCCACACCGCCCTCTCCGACACCCTCGTCATCCCGTCCGACCGGGTGTTGAAGTTCGAGGCCGGTGAACAGCCGGTGTACCACACCAACTACTTCGGCCACCCCCGCACCCGGGCGCACCTCAAGACCTGCCTCGGGCTGTGAGACGCGCCCGCTACAGGTGGCGGGACACGACCGTGAGCTGAGACTGGACGGACGCCGTGAGTGAGGCGTGCGCCGGGTCGTCCGGTGCGAGCCAGGCCAGCTCGTCATGGTAGCGCAGCGCCTCGTGGAGCACGTTCAGCCGGCGGGCGGCCTTGAACGACGCGACGGTCCGGCGCAGCGGTCCGAGGAATGCGTCGATCACGGCGTCCCGCATCGCGGCGGGCGTCTGGTCGAGCAGCCGGTCGCACGCGTACACGGGGTCGCCGACCACCACGTCGGACCAGTCGAACAGGACCGGTCCGTCCCGCCCGAGGGCCACGTTGCAGCAGCCCGAGTCCTGCGGCACCAGCGTGGCGGTGCCGAACCCCTCGGCGTAGCGTGCGATCAGGGTGGCCAGTGCTGCGTCGAGTACACGACGGACAGGCGCGTCGAGCGCTTCCGCCACCGGGCTGGCGAGCATGGCGGTCACGGCGCGCGCCCAGGCGCCAGGGCGGCGGTCCCGGACTCCGAGTGCCAGCCACTCCGCAGCATGTCGGCGCTCACCCGCCGTGATCTCGCCCAACCGGGTGGCGGTGGCGACCCAGTCGGACGCCCGGTGCTTCGGGGTGAGCTCGGGGCCGGGCAGCTGCAGCATGGCCACCGCACGGTCCCAGGTCGCCACCACCGTGGGTACGTGCCGGGGCCAGCGGGGGGAGAGTGCGGCGAGCACGCGCTCTTCGCCCGGGGGGAGCCGATATGTGTGCTTCACCCACACGGTCCCGTCGGCGGTGGGCACTCGGTGGATGCACGAGCGGCCCCACGCCTTGGTGCAGACGGCGTCGCCGATGGGCGGACGGCCGGCGGCGGTGAGGTGGGCGATGATCTCGGGTCTGGGGTCCCACTGGGGGTCGGACCATGGGTTGGGCGGGACCGGGCTCCCAGGATCGACGGGCATGTGCGCCTCCCGGCACGACTTATGGCGTGGACCCGACGACGGCGCGAGTGAGATGGTTTCGGAGCCCAGGCTCACTCCACCAACCACCGCACCCTCCCCGGCTCCAGCGGGGCGGTCCAGCTCCCCTCCCCCGATCGGGTGACCCCGCCAGACCCCGCCTTCAGGCCACTCCGCGGCCCCCACCACCGACAAACGCCGACCGCCCTCACCCTCACGGCACCGAGCCTGTATGGTTGTACAGGGCCGAGCGGCGCGATTGAAGCGCCGTGGTGCTCCAGTTGTCGCTTGGAGTTGCCATGGCCAGCCGCCCCCTGATCCGTGCCCTCGGCCGGATCCTCGACCGCCTCCCACCCGAGCTGGAGGGCCTCGACCCGGACGCGCTGCTCGCCCGGTTCCGCCCGCCGAGCCGCGCACCGGCCACCGAGGGCCTCGACGGCCTGGAGGCGGGCGGCGGTGGAGACGACGGAGGGGCGGCAGCCTTCCTCGACCAGCTCCGCCACCCCACCGGACGCGCCGAGCTCGAGTTGTCCACCGGACTCGAATCCGCCGGCGACGACGGCGACGGGCTCGAGGCGCTGATCTATCCAGACACCCGGCCCGCATTGTCGGTGCTCCTGGGCAAGTACGCCGACGCCGACGTGGCCCCGGCGTTCGCGTGGCTGCTCGACACCGACGTGCGCGACCGGGTGGAGCGCCAGATCCGGTCCACCGGCCGCCTGGAGATCGGCGGCCCCGACTTCCCCGACGGCCCTGCGGGTCTGAACCGCAAGGCGCCCGAGTACGCCGGCACCGCGTTCGTGGTCGGCAAGAACCGGCTGCTCACGAACCGGCACGTGGCCCAGCTGTACACCCACGACATCAGCCGCACCCTCACCATCCGCCCCGAGCGCACAGCGTCCGCGAAGTGGGACCCGCTGCGGGAGAACGCAGAGCAGGGAGCGGCCGCCCAGATCGCGGTCCGCCGCATCCTGTTCATCCACCCCCACTGGGACCTGGCGCTGCTCGAGGTCGCCGACCTGCCCGCCGAGTTCGAGCCCCTCCGCCTCGCCGGCGCACCACCCCGCGTCGAATCGGGCCTCGACGTGGTGGTCGTCGGCTACCCTGGACCTACCTGGAATGACGGCGCCGCAGCCGCCACCGTCGGCATCACCTTCAAGGTGAAGCAGGTGATGCCTGGCCAGCTCGATGGCCGACAGGGCTTCCGCTACACCAAGTGGAACACCAACGTGAACGCGCTCAAGCATGACGCGTCCACCCTCGGCGGCAACAGCGGCTCCTCGGTGATCGACCCGCGCACCGGCCTGGTGGTGGGCCTGCACTTCGCCGGGTTCAAGCGCAAGTACAACCTCTGCGTTCCCACCTGGGAGCTCGGCCTCGACGCCGACACCCGCAAGCTGTTCACGGTCGTGGGCGAGGTGGAGCCCGAGCCGCCCGCGACGCCCGACTGGGGTCCCGACGGCACCACCGAAGATGCGGTCGGCATGGCGGCGGCAGCCCCGCCACCTCCACCCCCCGCCCCAGAGCCAGTGCGCACGGCCGCCTGGGAGAGCCTGCGCCGGGAGGGTCGCGCCCGGTATGGCCGCTACGCCGAGCCCTACCTCCAGGGCCTGGACGACCTCGCCGCGCTCGAGGCCGAGCCCCCCCTCGAGAGCGCCCGACGCCGCGACCCCAGTCGACCGGAGATCGTGCTCCTCCCTGGCATCCTCGGCTCCGACCTCGGCCGCCCCTCGGGCCCGTTCCGCAAGGTGTGGTTCAACCCCGGCAAGCTCCTGTTCGGAGCCCTGCCCGACCAGCTCGCCCTCGCCGCCGACGGCCGCACCAACCGATCCGGCCGGGCCCTCGTTCCGCTCCAGCCCATCGAGCTGCTGTACGGCATCACCCGCACCCGCCTGCTCGGCCTCGGCTACCGCGTGCACCCGTTCGCCTATGACTGGCGTCGCGGCGTGCTCGACGGCGGCCGACGGCTGCACCACTTCATCGAGCAGCTCGCCATCGACCGGCCCGGCGTGCCCATCGTGCTCGTGGCGCACAGCATGGGCGGACTGGTCAGCGCCGCGTATGCACACCACGCTCCTGCAGCGTTCGAGGCCCGGATCCAGGAGACCTTCCTCCTCGGCGCACCGCTCGGTGGGGCCTACGCCGTCCCAGAGGTGCTGCTCGGCTCCAGCTTCGCCCGACTGGTGGCGGCGGCCGACCTGCGGAGCGACATCGACGACTACCGCGAGGCCCTGCGCACGATGCCGGGCGTGCTCGACATGCTGCCCAGCCCCGACGTGTTCGCCGACCCCGCCCACGCCGCGGGCGGCACGGTGGACCAGCTGTACCGGGTGGGCAGCTGGCCGGCCGGGTTCCGTCCCCAGCAGCGCTGGCTGAACCAGAGCCGCACGCTGAAGCCCGTGCTCCAGCAGGCCCTGCTCCGACGCCCCGTCACCTGCTTCGTCGGCGCCAACCGACCCACCCTCGCGTCCGTGGACCTGTCGTCGGGCGAGGTCGCGGTCGGCACCCACTACGAGACCGGCGACGGCACGGTTCCGAGCCGCTCGGCCCGACTGCCCGGCGCCCGCGCGTTCGCAGCGTCACATGAGCACGTCCTGCTCCCGGCGGAGGGAGCGCTCCTCGTCGCGATCGACGACCTCCTCACCACCGGCGCCTGCAGCCTGGAGGAGCTGACGGCGGATCACCCCGACATCGGTCGCGCCGTGGCAGCCCCGGGACGCCTGGAATCCACGTCCCACGACGCGGCGGCGGTCGGTGCGAAGTGGGCCGCGGGCGCCGAGCCCACCCTGGAGGACTTGGCCTGGGTGCTCGGCGGCGAGCCTCCAGCTGCGATTGAGGCCCGGGCGGCTGCACCCGCACCGGGCGCGCCCTCCCAAGCCCTCGCACTGCTCGGCGCTGTGGGCGGCTCGACCGAGCGTCCCCCCGGAGCCCCCGCCGGCGTGC
>JBLFXJ010000392.1:0-7304 GCA_047609825.1 Myxococcota bacterium | reverse complement strand
GTTCGAATCGTAGTCGCAGCCGATGGCGCTGCGCCCGAGGTACTCGATCTCGATGGTCTTCACGTCGGTCCAGGGCACATCCTTGGCCTTGTCGCCGTGCTCCAAGGAGATCGTGAGCTTGTTCGCGTTGTCCGTCCAGCCCTTCTCGCCGTACCAATCGGTGGCACGCTCGATCCGGCGGACCTTACCGCGGCGGGCAGATCCATCGCCGAACGAGAACGCAGCTTCGAACTCCGCGTTTGCAGCCTTGACCTCGGGCTTTGGCGCTGGCGCCGGAGGCGTTTCGGGCGCGCGGTCCACGACATTCGGCGCGGGAGCGGGTGCAGGGGCGGCGGCAGGTGCGGGCTCCGCCGGCGCGGTGGCGGGGGCCTTCTTGCAGCCGGAGACGGTGACTAGCAGAGCGAGGCAGAGCAGGCGGGTCACTCGAAGCTCCAAGGGCTGTGGCCAACGGGCCGGGGTGCAGCAGTAGACCGCGGGGGCCCTAACCTGTTCCCACGCAGCACGGCGGTGTCGGCGTTATGACGGGTTCCCCCGGAGGCCACACACATGAACATCGGGCGATTCGAAGAGCTCGGCGCGCTCGGGACAGGCGCGATGGGCCAAGTGCGGCGCGTCAGGGATCCCGACCTGAATCGCGTGATGGCGCTCAAGGTCATCCACTACGAGTTCGTGCACGACGATGCGGCGGTCGAGCGGTTCATGAAGGAGGCGCAGGCCACAGCACAGCTCGAACATCCCGGCATCGTGCCCGTCCACGAGTTCGGGGTGCTCGACGACGGCCGGTTGTTCTACACGATGCAGGAGGTGAAGGGCCGCACGCTGGCCGAAGTCATCACCGAGGTTCACGCCGGCAAGGCCCCTGTCGACCAAGGGGGAGGCCATGTGCAGTGGTCGCTGCGCCGCCTGATCGATGCGTTTCACCAGGTGTGTGTCGCGGTTGGGTACGCCCACGACCAGGGTGTTCTGCACCGCGACATCAAGCCCGAGAACATCATGCTCGGCGACTATGGCGAGGTGCTGGTCGTGGACTGGGGCTTGGCCAAGCTGCTGGATGACGTGGGCGACGAGGCCCGCATCCAGACCCAGGTCGATGCCGGGAGCGGCACCCGGTTCGGAGAGGTGATCGGCACGCCGATGTACATGCCTCCGGAGCAGGCCAGCGGCGAGGCGTCAGAGCACGGGACCTGGTCCGATGTGTACAGCCTCGGCGTGGTGCTCTACGAGGTGCTCTGCGGGCACGCGCCATTCGCCGGCGGCAACCCGTTCGTCGTGCTCGCGAACGTGCTGGCCGGCCGCGTCGAGCCGATGCAAGGCTCCCTTCCAGTGCCCCCCGAGCTGGTCGAGGTGTGCCGGCGGGCCATGTCCATCGGCGCCTCTGACCGCTACCCAACCGGCGGCGCGCTCGCTACCGAGGCCGCCCAGTGGCTCAACGGCACCCGTAGGCGGGAACGCGCCCGGCGCATCATCGCCGACGCCGACAAGCAATATCCCCGAATCGCCGCCCTCCGAGCCGAGGCCAACCGGCTGCGCGAGACCGCGCGCACGCTGCTCGCGGATGTGCGCGCACACGATTCCGTCTCGCGCAAGCAACCCGGTTGGGATGCGGAGGACGAAGCCGACGCTCTGGTTGCGAGCGCCCAGCAGGCCGAGATCACCTACACCCAGATCCTGCGGTCAGCGCTGCTGCAGGCTCCGGAACTGCCCGACGCGATGGACCGGCTCGCCACGTTCTACCGTGCGCGGCACGAGGCGGCCGAGGCGGCAGGAGACGCCCTGCGAGCGGCAGAGCACGCCGCCGCCCTCGCCGAATATGACCGCGGAAGCCACTCGAAATACCTCGACGGAGCGTGCGCGGTCACCCTTGTCACGGACCCTCCGGGCGCCGAGGCTGTGCTGTACCGGTACGTGCGCCGGGCGCGCCGGTTGGAGGCCGTAGAGGAGCGCAGCCTCGGCCGCACCCCGCTGGTCGCCGTCCAGATCCCGAATGGCAGCTGGTGCATCGAGCTGCGGGCCGAAGGGCACGCAGTGGTTCGCTATCCCGTACAGGTGAACCGACTGGAGCACTGGGACGGCTGCGCTCCAGGGTCCACCGAAACGGTGCCCATCCGGCTCCCGAAGCTGGACGAACTAGGCGACCGCGAGGTCTACGTCCCGGCGGGGTGGGCACTGCTGGGGGGCGACGCCGAGGTGCGCCACCCTCGCCCGGCGTCGCGAACGTGGATCGACGGGTTCGTCATCCAGCAGTTCCCGGTCACGAACCAGCACTACCTCGACCTGATGAACGACCTCGTCGCCGACGGCCTCGAGGAGGAGGCGATGCGGGTCGCGCCGCAAGCCACCACCGACGGCTCTCGATACTCGTGGCGCCTGGACAGTCCCGTGGTGCGCGTGAACGCTGTCGCGGCCAACGCATTCGCCGCGTGGCGCGCCCGTCGCACCGGCGCTGCATGGCGCCTGCCCACCGAAGACGAGTGGGAGAAGGCCGCACGCGGAGTGGACGGTCGTAGGTTCCCGTGGGGCGACTTCCTCGACCCCACGTGGTGCGCCATGGGCCTGTCACAGCCCCTCAAGCCGGTGCGAACCTCCGTCACCGCCCACACGTCCGACGTCAGCCCGTACGGCGTGCGGGGCTTGGCCGGCAACGTGCGCGACTGGACCGGCACGGTGTTCGGCGACGGGCCGGAGCGGGTGGTGAAAGGGGGCGCCTATGACGACCCGATCGATGGGTGCAGGGCGGCCTCGCGTCTGCCGCTGGACCCCGATTCGCGCTCCAGCGCGGTGAGCTTTCGCCTCCTCCGCCCGTTCATGGCCGGCTGATCCGGGGGTCGGCAGCGGCACTCCGCGCCACACCGATGCACAGGGGCTCGACGCTGGGCAGGATATGCTCAAGCGCTGCCTCTGCGGCGCGAGCGCGTCGGCGTCCGGCCCTCCAGATGCGCCGTCCGCGCTCTACCTCAAGCGGGCCCACCGCGACGTCGGCGACGAGGGCCTCGACGGAGCCGGACCGCCGCACGAGTCGAGCGAGCAGGTCGGGGGACGGATGTACCACCTGCACCGCCCCATCACGCCCTTCCAGCGCCCGGAGCAACGCGAACGGGTACTGCCGGGCGCTGAGATCGCGCGCGTCGGTGAGCTCCGAGCGAAGGAGGGACTCCTGGTGCACCAGTGTGCAGTTCGTCGACCACCAATGGTAGCGGGTCTCCCCGATGGGCTCGCGGGCATGAAGCCGGTCCAGCTGGGCAGACCAGGCGGTGTCGAGGGAGTGCCACATCGCGTCCCTCGCCTCGGCCCCGAGGGGCAGCCAGAGCTCGTAGATCTCGCGATTGTGCGCCAGGGCGTCGCCGTACCACCCCCGATCGACCGTGTGCTCATTGCGGTAACGCAGCAGGCGCCCGCGCTGCGACCGCAGGTAGGGCCGATCCTCCAGGAACGGCTGCGGCCCCAGCGCCTCCGCGAGCCGTGCACGGTCATCGGGGCCGAACTTGTACGCCTCGTACTCGTAGTCGTGGAGCTCGCCGGCCACGCAGGCCAGCACCCGGATGCTCGCGTGCCCCCAGGACGACACGCCGCCCTTCTTCGCGTAGATCACCGGGGCGATCGCCAGGGCGTGGTCGTGCGCCAGGCCGTAGCACAGCCCAGCTCCCGCTGATTGGACCGGCCATGCGCCGTGGTTCTCCCACAGCGACGACAGGTCAACCGTCCAGGACGAGGCGACAGCAGCGGCGGTGGCGAGCAATGCGAGCACTTACCCGGCTATCCCGGGGGCAGATCACCACGCTGGCGGGCGCGCTCCACCTCGGAGGCCCCCAGGAACAGTCCATACGGCTCCCGGCCGTGCCGGTGATGCAGCGCGTGTGCCTCACGGATGCGCACCAACGCCGGGATCCGGCCCAGGAACGCGACCGGCAGTCGACCGTGCACGAAGCCGTCATGCACCACGACATAGGCGAGCCCGAACAGCGTCGCGCCGAGGCCCACACCGAACGCCACCTCGCTCCAGACCTCGCCGGCGTATGCCGCGCGCTGGAGCATCAGCGCCGCCGCAAACGGGGCGTGCAACACCGGGAACACATCGTTAAGCTCGACGGGACCCGAGGGCTTGTGGTGGGACCGGTGCAGGCTCCACAGGGGGCCGTGCCAAGCGCGGTCGTGCATCAACCGCGCCCACCACTCCATGGACATCGCGACAGGGATCGCGACAGCAAACCAGATCAACCCGGTCTCGAGCATGGTGCCTCCACCTCGCGCTTCCGCCTATTCAAACCCTATTCAGGCTTCAACCCGGCGAGACAAGCAACGACCATCCGGACTGGACTGTGATCTGGGCCCCGCCTCGGCTACGCTGGTGTAGGGAGAGCCCATGCGAACCGTCGGGATCAAGCAGCCAGCTTCCGCCGCTCGACATCCGAATCGCGGGTTCAACCCACGATTCTCGGTGTGGACTCGATGCGGGCGTCTCGTAGGGATCATGCTCGGGTTGGTGCTCGCCACGCCAGCGCTCGCAAGCGGGAAGCTCGTGATCACGAGCGACCGGGCCGTGATCATCGCGGTCAACCGGCTGCCGCATACCGTGCCCGCGGGCGGCAAGGTGACGATCGAGATCAAGGACGGGAAGGAGGGCAACCAGTACCTGACCATCAGCAGCATGCTGGGTGAGGTGAGGTACAAGGGCCAGGTCAACGTTCCGCGGAACATCTTGGTCCGAGCGGAGTGGCGCGGGCGCATCTGGAAGGTGGTGGACACCAAGCGACTCGATGTGATCTCGATCCACAGCGACCGGCCCTATGTGTTCCGCCGTGGCAGCCGCAAGCCGCCGATCCCACCGCCCAGCGACGGGCTGCCGCTGCACGACGAGTACCTCATGGCCGTCCGCGATGCCGCCGACTACCTCAGCCGAACCGGCAACCAACCCGGCTTTCCAGTGGCTCAGTAGGGTACGGGATCCAGGTCGCGCGACCACGTGAGCGTGGACGGGACGAACTCCACCGTGGCACCTTCCGCGCGCACCCACGCGCCATCGCCGATCCCTGCTCCGAAGACGTAGTAGGCGAAGGACTCGCCCAGATCGGCGCCCGAAGCGTCGAACCACCGGGTGGCCCAGCCGACCCCGTGGGTGGTGGGCCCAGGCACGGGCGCGAACGCCGTGCAGTCTCCGCCGAGCACCCGCCCGGTGCCCCGGACGACCACCTCGGACAGCGCGCATGGATTGCCCTGCTCGTCGGCGCACGGGTTGAGGATCGGCGACGGGCCGTCGGCCGACGGCGCGTGTTGCCAGTCCTGAAAGCCCCACTGATACCGGCAGACCTCCTCACCCGTGACGGGGTGGAGCCCCACCAGGTCCTCCGTGCCCTCGAACACTCCGGGCAGGGCCTCCCCCACGCCGTCGAGCCGCACAGGCGCGAACCGGGCGTCCGTGTCCGTGTCGGTGTCGGTGTCGGTGTCGGTGTCGGTGTCGGCGTCCGTGTCGGTGTCGGCGTCCGTGTCGGCGTCCGTGTCGGCGTCTGTGTCACTGTCAGCATCGCTGTCAGCATCCGCATCCGCATCCGCATCCGACGTGGTCGTGCTCGTCGCCGCACTTCCGGCGCTGTCGCCGTCCTTGCTACTTCCGCCGCATCCGGCCAGGATCAAGGGCACGAGCCACCATCGCATGGGCATCCTCCGTGGCAGCACGCTACCGCGTACCGTCGCTCGGGTCGATGGCATGCAGGAGGATCGACGTGAATACGGCCTTGGTACTCTCGGGCGGCGGGGTGCGGGGGGCGTACGAGGTCGGCGTGGTCCAGGGAATCATGGAGGCCCTGGGCAAGCGCCACGTAGACCCGCCCCCGTTCCGCACCTTCGTCGGAAGCTCTGTCGGCGCCATCAACGCGGCATTCTTCGCCAGCCACGCCCACCGCGGCGACCTGGGCGTCGACGCATTGGCCGACATCTGGCGCGCGCTCGAGCTCCGCAAGCACGTACGGCTGGACCTGTGGGGCGCTCTCGGTCTCGGTCCCCTCCGACATGCAGGGAAGACCGTCGGCCGCTCGATGATCGATCCCAAGCCCCTGGAGACGCTGCTGGATCAAGGCATCGACTGGGAGCGACTGCACGACAACATCGACACCGGGCGCGCCCGGGCGCTGCTGGTGCCGGCGTTGCACGTGCCAACGGGAGCCACCTGGGTGTTCGCCGAGCTGTCGCCCGACCTGGCGTTCGCGCCCACCCCGGACAAGCGCCGGGTGCTCGTGCGCACGCGCATCGGATCGCAGCACATACTCGCGTCCTCGGCGATCCCCCTCATTTATCCGGCCCGCCGTATCGGGCCGGACCCGTTCTACGATGGCGGGCTGCGGTTCAACACTCCGATCAAGGCGGCCCTGCGGGCAGGTGCCACACGGCTGGTTGTGATCACAGCCGTCGGTGAAGATGTCATCGAAGTTCCACCGGGCGACCCTGGGATCATGTTCCTGCTCGGCAAGGTGCTGAACACCCTGCTGCTCGACCCGGTGCGGATGGAGCTCGAGTCGATCAACCGGATGAACCGCCTGCTCGACAACCTCGACGGCGTGCTCAGCGTTGAGGGGAGGGCGAACTTCGATGCTGCGGTGGCCACCTCCCGGGGCACGCCGTACCGCAATGTGCGGGTGCTCTCGTTCTGGCCGAGCGACAACGTGTCGGCGCTGTCCGTGACCCACCTCCGCAAGAACCTGCACCGCCTGCGCGTGGGGGCGCTCACCCGGTGGATGCTCGGCTGGGCGACGCGCCGGAGCGGTGCGGAGGCGGACTGGGCCACCTTCATCCTGTTCGACGGCCTGCTTGCCGGCCGGCTGATCGAGCTGGGGCGCATGGACGCGCGCCGGCGAGCCAACGAGATCCGGGACTTCTTCGCGGAGCAAGCATGAGCCTTCGACGGGCCCTCGCCCGCGCCTTCAGCCCCGCCGATCCAACCACCCCCGACAGCCGGGACGCCGAGCTCATCGACGGCCTGGTCCCGTGGGTCGATCGGGCCTGCCGGGTGTGGTACCGCCTGGATGTCGAGGGGCTCGAGAACGTGCCCGATGGCCCGGCGCTGCTCGTGGGCAACCACAACTCGGGCACGACGATGTTCGAGGCATTCGGGACGTTTGCCCGATTTTACCGACAACGTCCCGACGACGCTTGCTACGGTCTCGCCCACGACGCCATCGTGGATCTCCCAGGCCTGGGTCCGGTCATGACCCGGCTGGGAGCTCTGCGCGCGGGTCATGCCACCGCGGCCGCAGCGTTCGCCGGTGGCAGCAAGGTGGTGGTATTCCCTGGAGGCAACCGTGAGGCGTTCCGCC
>JBLFXJ010000391.1:0-7314 GCA_047609825.1 Myxococcota bacterium | reverse complement strand
GCCGTCGGTGCCTTCCACCCATCGGTAGGTGGCGTCGAAGGTGCGTGATGCCTCGCCCAGCAGGGTGACCTTGGTGGTCTCGCTCACGGTCTCGTCGTACTGCTCGCAGTTCGCCTTGAGGAAGCACCCGCGGTCGGAGCTCTGCTGCACGTCATAGGCGAGCACGTTGTCGTACCGCTCGGCCTTGTTCTTCGCGGTGACCACGTCGAGCACATCCACCAGGTCGCTCGCATAGGTGACCGTGCCCATGGCGCCGATCACGCCCTCGACCTCAGCGTCGAGGATGCCGGCGGACTCAAGGTCCTCGGCGGTAAGGTCGTCCACCCGGTAGCCAGACTCCAGCGCCTCGACGTGCTTGTCGACAAGCCGCGGGAAGCTGTCTACCGCCGCCACCAGGGCCTCGGGGTCGTCGTAGTTGGCGAAGGTGTAGGTCGCGAGCGCCTCGAGGTTGGCCGGCGCGTCGACCACTTTGCATGCGGCGAGTGCGAGGAGGATCAGCATGTGCCGCACCTAACCGGTCGCAGGCCGTGTGGGCATGGCGCTGGCTACCGGCCACGCGCGAGAGCATCCACGGCCTTGAGCAGAGTGGGAATCCGATAGGCGCCGTGCATCGACGCCACCCCGTCGGCCGCTTCTTGCGCATCCGACGTGGCGGTGATGTACAGCGGTCGGGTGGATTCGCCGCGGATGACCTCGATGGGATCCGCGCTATTGAACCGCGTCTTCGCCACGCCCACCACCCGCACCCGCCGGTCGAGTGCGTGCCACAGGTGCCGCCCCATGCCGGGCTCCGCTCCCAGGTCCACGTAGCTGTCCACGATGACCGTGTGCACCTCGCCCAGGTCCACCGATTCGAGCACCAGCTCGAGCAGCGCGGGGAGCTCGCGCTTGTAGAACTCCCCAGGGGCATAGGGCTGCAGCCCGAAGTGCAGGCGCACGTCGCTGCGCACCGGTACCGGATCGGTCCACCGGTCGAACCACAGGCCAGCCACCCACCCGGTGTCGGCCGCCTCGTCGTACTGGACGTCCACTGCGAGGAACCTCGGCTCCATGCTCCGCCTCCGCGCTGCCGCCGTCTGCCTGCCAGCAGGTTACGCCGACGGCCCCCCGCAGGGGGCATCCGACGAGGCCACGATGTTCGAAAAGCCACAGACCGATCCGAGCTTTCCCGAGCTTGAACGCGAGATTCTCAAGCTGTGGGAGGAGCGCGACGTGTTCGCGCGCTCGATTCGTGGTGACCAGGACTTCGTGTTCTACGACGGCCCGCCGTTCGCCACGGGCACGCCCCACTACGGCCACCTCCTCGCCGGCACCCTGAAGGATATCGTTCCTCGGTACTGGACGATGCGGGGCTACAAGGTCGAGCGCCGGTTCGGCTGGGACACCCATGGCCTGCCGGTGGAGATGGAGATCGAGAAGCAGCTCGGTCTGCAGGGCCCCGGCGCGGTTCGTGAGTACGGCATCGCCAAGTACAACGAGGCCTGCCGCTCCATCGTGTTCCGCTACGTGGACGAGTGGCGCAAGACGGTCACCCGCCTGGGCCGCTGGGTGGACTTCGACAACGACTACAAGACCCTCGACCCCACGTTCATGGAGAGCGTGTGGTGGGTGTTTCGGACCCTGTGGGACAAGGGGCTGATCTACCAGGGCTACAAGGTGATGCCCTACAGCTCGCGCCTCGGCACCCCGTTGTCGAACTTCGAGGCGAACATGGACTACCGCCGGGTGCAGGACCCGGCGATCACCATCGGCTTCCCCGTCACCGAGCTGCCCGGCCACAGCCTGCTCGCCTGGACCACCACCCCGTGGACCCTCCCGGCGAACATGGCGCTGTGCGTGGGGCCCGACATCCCGTACGCATTCGTCCAGCAGGATGGGCAGGGCCCGGTCTACATCCTGGCCGCCGCCTTGGTCGAGAGCGTGCTCGGTGAGGGATGGCAGGTACTGAAGACGCTGCCCGGGCGCGAGCTCGTGGGGCTGCACTACACGCCGCTATTCGACGGCTACCTGGATGCCGCCGAGGAAGGCGCGTTCCGGGTGGTCATGGATGACTACGTCGGCGCGGATGAGGGTACCGGCATCGTGCACCAGGCGCCCGCGTTCGGTGAAGACGACTGGCGGATCTGTCAGCGCGAGGGCATCCCGCTCCGCGACCCCATCGACGACGAGGGCCGGTTTACGGACGCCATCTCTCTGGTGGCTGGCCAGCAGGTGAAAGAGGCGGACAAGGTGCTGATCCGCGACCTCAAGGAGCGCGGTCGGCTGGTGAAGCAGGCCACGATCGATCACGAGTACCCGTACTGCTGGCGCTCCGGCACGCCGCTGATCTACAAGGCCATGCCCACCTGGTTCGTCAAGGTCACGGCCCTGCGCGAGCGCATGGCGGAGCTGAACGCCGAGACCCGGTGGGTGCCCGACTACGTGGGTGCCAAGCGGTTCGGGAACTGGATCGTCGACGCGCGGGATTGGGCGATCAGCCGCAACCGGTTCTGGGGTACGCCCCTGCCGGTGTGGATCTGCGATGGCTGCGACCACCGGCACTGCATCGGCGACATCGCAGAGCTGGAGCGGCTGTCGGGCGCTACGGTCACCGACCTGCACAAGCACCACGTGGATGAGCTGTCGTGGGCGTGCACGGAGTGCGGCGCGGGCACCATGGAGCGCGTGACCGAGGTGCTCGACTGCTGGTTCGAGTCCGGCTCGATGCCGTATGCGCAGAACCACTACCCGTTCGAGAACCGCGAGCTGGTGGAGCAGAACCTCCCGGCACACTTCATCGCCGAGGGGCTCGACCAGACCCGAGGCTGGTTCTACACGCTGCTCATCCTGTCCACTGCGCTGTTCGACCGGCCGGCGTTCAGCAACGTGATCGTGAACGGGATGATCCTGGCTGAAGACGGCCAGAAGATGAGCAAGCGGCTGAAGAACTACCCCGACCCGAACGAGGTCGTGGAGACCTACGGTGCGGACGCCCTGCGGGCCTACTTGATCAACAGCCCCGTCGTGCGGGCCGAGCCGATGCGGTTCAGCGAAGCCGGTGTGCGCGACGTGGTGCGCTCGGTAGTGTTGCCGCTGTGGAATGCGTACAGCTTCTTCGCCACCTATGCCTCGGTGGACGGCTGGGAGCCGCCGGCCGAGCCCACGCCGGTGGCCGAGCGCGCGCTGCTCGACCGGTGGGTGGTGAGCGTGGTGCAGTCGCTCCTCGACGACGTGAACCGGGAGATGGAGGCGTATCGCCTGTACAACGTCATCCCGGCGGTCCTCGGGTTCATCGACCACCTGACCAACTGGTACATCCGGCGCTCCCGCCGACGGTTCTGGCGCAGCGAGAACGACGCCGACAAGCAGCACGCGTTCGAGACGCTGTACGAGGTGCTCACCACCTTCAGCCGGGTGCTCGCGCCGATCCTCCCGTTCATGGCCGAGGTGCTGTACCAGCGGCTCGAGGCCGGCCGTCCAGGCGCCGAAGACAGCGTGCACCTGGAGCGATTCCCCGAGGCTGACCGCGCCTTGGTGGACACGTCGCTCGAGCGGCAGATGGCGGTGGTGCGCGAGGCGGTGGGCCTGGGGCGCAACCTCCGCGAGAAGCATCGCCTGCGGGTGCGGCAGCCGCTGGGAGGCCTGATGGTCGCCACCGCGGAGCCGCTCACGCCCGACTTGTTGGCCGTGATCGCCGAAGAGCTCAACGTGAAGCAGGCGCGCCGGGTGGCTGACGCCGCCGAGCTGGTCACGCTGGGGGCCAAGCCGAACTTCAAGGTGCTCGGGCGGCGGCTCGGTAAGAAGATGAAGGCCGTGGCAGCGGGCCTCGCGGCGCTGGACAGTGGCGCGGTTGTAGCGCTGCGCGACGGCGGCTCGGTGACCATCGAGGGCGAGGTGCTGGTCGCATCGGATGTGCTCATCGTGCAGGAGTCGAGTGACGATGCGGCCACGGCCAGCACGGCCACGCTCACCGTGCAGCTCGACACCGCCGTCACGCCGGAGCTGCGTCGGGAGGGGCTGGCCCGGGAGCTGATCTCGAAGATCCAGGCCGAGCGCAAGGCGGCTGGTCTGGAGGTGGACGACCGCATCCTGCTCTGCCTCCGCACGCAGAGCGTCGAGCTGCTCCAGGCCATCGCGGCCCACGAGTCGCTGATCTGCGGCGAGACGCTCACGGCCGAGCGGCGCACGCTCGACATCGAGCACACCGCCACCCAGGCCGACACCGAGCCGGTCGAGATCGCGGTGCAGCGCGCGGGCTGAGCTGAGCGCCCCGGGCGTCAGCCGACCAGCAGGCCCCAGGTGGTGTAGCGCCGGAGCACCGCCTCCACCGCCGCCGCGGGGTCGGCCGGGAGGTTGGCATCTTCCAGGTCGTCGGCGTCGAGAGCGGCCGCCACGGCCTCGGCGAGGGCGGCGCGGTCGCGGGTGCCGTCGAGGAGCGGCAACAGCGTGTGGTCGGCCTCTTCCAGCGGGACGGCGCGGTGCACGTCGTTCGCCACCCGGGTGGAGCCCTCGGCGGCCAGCACCCGCGCCACCGGGCAGGCCTCTGGGCGGTCGCCAGGGAGCCGGCGGGGCTGCATCGGGCGCACGCCGAGCTCCACCAGGTTCGACCCGGCGCACACGCGGAGGAGCATGGCCAGCTCCTCGTGCATCGGCTCGGGCAGCGGTCGACCGATCAGCTCGCCCACGTCGTGCACCACCTCATCGAAGCAGAGCAGCTCCGGCCACCGGCGTGACAACGCGTCGAGGGTACACTGCACGAGCGGCGTGGCGATGCGGGCGGTGCCGCCCCAGGGGCTGGTGAAGGTGGCCGGGCGACCGGGGGTGAAGTCGGTGGGCGGCGTCATGTGGGCGCCGAACCGCAGCGCGCGGAGGGGGGCGCCGTGCACCCGGCGGTCCAGCTCCAGGTCGCGGTGTACCAGCACGGACGCCCGGAATGCGCGGCCCTCGACCGTGTCGACGAACTGCTCCACATCGTCTAGCTCGGTGCCTACGATGCCGGTGGCGGCCTTCACCATCGGATGCAGCGGACCGGTGAGCGCGGGGTTGAGGGCCTCGGCGTCGGCGAGCACCTCGAGCCCTTCCGCCCGCACCCGTCGGGCGAAGGTGGTGAACTCGAGCGCCTCGTGGTGCGCGCCGGTGATCTCCGCGCTGAAGAACCCGTCGTGGGCGTCGTCGAGCCGGTCCAGCTCCTCCAGGATCATCCGGTTCCACGCCGCCTGACGCTCGGGAACCAGCCCGCCCAGCTCCTCGAGCAGCTCCCGTCCGCGCTCCACCCGGGTAGCGCTGTCGCCCTCGCCGGCGAACGCCTGCACGAAGCTCCGCACCGGCGCCCGGCGGTACCAGCCCGGCAGCGTGTTCCAGCTCACATACGCCGCACCGGTGGGCACGAGGCGGTCACGGAGCAGGGTGAGCAGGGCGGTCTGGCCCTCGGCGGGTAGCCAGGAGTACAGCCCGTGGGCGACGATGTAGTCGAACTGCCCGATGTCGGCGGGGAGTGCGGCAAGGTCGGCCGCGATGAGCGTGACGTTGGTCAGCCCGAGGGCGTCGACCCGGCTCTGGCCCAGGGCGATCTCGTCCGCGTCGAGGTCGACGCCGACGAAGGTGGCGCCGGGCAGGCGGTGGGCCATGGGCAGGAGATGGCCCGCGCTCGCACAGCCCAGGTCGAGCACCCGAGCGCCGGCCACCGGGGGCGGGGCGACGCCAAAGCAGGCGAGCAGCGCGGCCAGGCGGTCGGGGTGGGCGCGATGAAACGGGAACGAGGGGTAGCGGACACTGCCCACAGTCACTCCAGGGGCGTGGGCATTGCGGCGATGAGCCGGTCGTATGCCGCCTGTTCGTCGGGGGAGAGCACGCCATCGGCGAGAAGATCCTCGCCCTCCAGCAGCACTCCCTCAAGGTCGAAGAATTGGTCGGGACCGGCGAGGTCCTGGTGCACCTTCCACCGATCGTCCCGCACCATCCGGAGGTATGCGGTGTGGGGCGCGGGGCCGGGGCCCTTGAACATCTCGGCGTACACCATCTCGCGGCCGCCCCCCAGCTCGGGGTCGCGAATCCACGGCACGAGCGACCGCCCGTACAACGCCTCGAGTTCTTCGTCACCATAGGGGGCACCGGCGATATCGAGCACAGTGGGCAGCACATCGGCGGCGTGCACCAGCGCGTCGCACTCGGAGCCGGGCGTGTCGACCAGGGGGCCGGACACAATGAGCGGCACATGAACGCCGCCCTCGTACACGGTCTCCTTGCTCCGCTCGGCGTAGAACGGGTCGTCTACGCCATCCACGGGGGTGCCGTTGTCGCCGAGGAACACGATGGTCGTGTTCGCTGCCAGCTCGGGAGACATCGTGTCGAGCAGGCGCCCGAGCTCGGTGTCCATCGCCTCGACGGCGGCGTTGTACTGCTGGTCGTGCTCTTCCGGGCCGAGGAGCTCGCCGCTCCACAGATCTTCGGGCGGCCAGTGGTACGGCGCATGCGGGGCGAAGGTGGCGAGCACCACGACCCAGGGCTCGGGCAGATCATCCATCAGCGCGATGGCGTCGTCCACCATGTGGGTGGTCATGTAGGTGGCCGACCGACCGGGCACCCCGTTCACCACCCGCTCCCAGTTGTTGTAGGTCATCGCCAGGCCGTCGGTCGCGTGTTCGGCCTTCATCCCCACCAACAGGCCGGCGAAGGTGTCCCAGCCGTGGAGGTTCGGGTTGTCCAGGTAGTCGAACCGGATGCCGCCCAGGTGCCACTTGCCGATGTAGCCGTGGGCGTAGGCGTCGCCGGTGCGCTCGTCGAGCGCCTCCGGGATTGTGGTCTCGTCGTACGACAGAGCGATCTCGGTATCGAGCGAGAGCGCGAACCCGACCCCGTGTTGGTAGGGCTGCCGCCCCGTGTTCAGGATCGCCCGGGTGGGGGAACAGCTGGGACTGGTGTAGGCGCGGGAGAACCGGACGCCTGCGTCCATCAGCCGATCGAGGTTCGGAGTGGGGGGGATGCCGTCCACGGGCAGTCCGTAGCGGCCCACCTTGTCGACCCCCATGTCGTCCGCCATGATCACGAGCACATTGCCCGGTGCCGTGGTGTGCATCGCGACCGTGGTGCTCGCATAGGGCGCGGGCACGTCGAACACGAGCGCCTGGAAGGCCACCGCGAGGTCGACGCGAGCGAGCGCGGGCACCGGAACGAGCAGCTCGGCATGGCCCTCGGCGTCAGCGACAGCAGCGCCCAGGGGCTGGCCGCGGGTGATGTCGAGGCACAGGCCGGCGAGCACGCCAGGGCAGCGACCTTCGCCGATCTCGCTGCCGCGTGCGAACCAGACCGTGTCTCCCGCGGTGGCGCCATCAGCGG
>JBLFXJ010000390.1:0-7350 GCA_047609825.1 Myxococcota bacterium | reverse complement strand
CTGCTTCGAGAAACCGCTCGGCGACCGCGTGAACGAAGGCGCCGAGCCACCGGTTTCGCCCAAGCTCCTGCTCGAGCGTGTCCCGGGTCACTCTGCGCACCGTTACCCGCTCGGCCGCCTCGACGCTGGCCGACCGCGGCTTGCCGGTGAACACGGCAGTCTCGCCGAATACGTCGCCTGGCCCGAGCTCCCGGAGCACCCGCCGCTCGCCGTCGGCCATCGTGAACACGGTGCAGGTGCCCGATGTGAGGATGTAGGCGCAGTCGCCCGGGCCGCCCTCGCGCACCACCAGCTCGCCGGCCGCGAACGCGACCTCATCGAGGTACCACTGGCCCTGGAGGAAGGCGTACAGGGCGTCTCGCAGGACGGTGGTGTCGGGGTAGCGGTCGCCGGGGCTGGTGTGCATCGCCCGCGTGCAGATCGCGCACAGGCCGGGCGGTAGCCCGGAGAGCACGTCGCGGGGCGGATCGAACCGGCCGAGCGCGGCGCGGGCGAGGGCGGTGTGGGTGTCGCCGGTGTAGGGCGCGTTGCCGGTGAGCACCCAGTACAGGCAGGCTCCCACGGCGAACACGTCGGTGCGGGCGTCCAGGGCTTCGCCGACGGCCTGCTCGGGCGGGAGGAATGCGGGCGTTCCTCCTACGGGGTTGCCCGCACGGGCCACGGCGTCGGCGGGGCGCGCCACGCCCCAGTCCATCAGGTACACCTGGCCGAAGTCGTTCACCATGATGTTCGCCGGCTTCACGTCGAGGTGCAGCACGCCGTTGTGGTGGGCGAAGGCCAGCGCGTCACACACCGCGGCGAGGGTGCGCACGTGGGCGGCGAGCGCGTCGGGCTCGAGGCGCGCGACGCCTTGGTCGGAGACGATCTGCCGCAGGGTGCGGCCCTGCACCAGCTTCATCCGGAGCCAGCAGCCGCCGTCCTCGTCTTCGCCCAGATCGTAGATCGGCACGATGTGCGGGTGGTCGAGCTTGCCGTTGATCCGGGCCTCGTCCACGAACCGGCGGACTGAGCGGGGGTCGGTGGACAGCTTGGCATCGAGCCGCTTCAGGGCGACGTATCGCTCCATCAGGCCGTCCCATTCCTTGTACACCGCGCCAGAGCCGCCCATGCCCACGCGCTGGAGCGCACGGAACCGCTCATCGTCGCTGTGTTCGGGGGCGCCGCCGTCGACCGTGTCGGTGAGCTCCACGCCCGGGGTCGGCCGCTCATCCCGCGGGTGGCTCATCTGCGCAGGAGGCGCCGCGTGGCCTCGGCCATGTCGACGAGCACGGAATCGACGGTCTGCAGGCCGCCGGACCAGCCGACCAGCTTGGCGAACCAGATGTCCTGCAGGAAGCTCGCGATGCGGGCCTTCTCATCGTCATCGGCGTCGAGATCGAACAGGAACGCCGTGAAGAACTGGGTGGTGGTGGCATGGAACTGGGCCACCTTCTGGGCGATCTCGGGCACGCCGGACGCCACGGCGCGGAGCAGTGCGCGCGCCAGGTGGGGCTTCTGGACGAGCGCGCGGGTCATGGCGGCGAACGCGCTGGCTGTGCGCGCGGCGGGATCGGTGCCTTCGATGGGGTGGTCCTGCAGGTACCGCCCCATGCGCTCCATCTCGAGCTCGAGGGCGGCGACGAGGATGTCTTCCTTCGATCGGAACCTGCGGTACACCGTGCCGAGCGCGACCTCGGCCTGCGAGGCCACGTCGCGCAGGCGCACCGCCTCATAGCCATCGCGCTCGGCCAGCGTGATGGCGGTCTCGAGGATGCGTCGGGTGCGGTCTTCCATGCGAGCGGCCTCCCGGGGGGCAGGGTAACCCCGTGCGCTCCCCGGGTCTGTCGGAACCGGTTAGCCGCAGCGCGCCTGGGGGAAGAATGGACTGGTACCGAGGAAAGAAGGTGCTGATCACCGGCGGCAGCAAGGGCATCGGTCGGGCCACTGCGGTGCGTCTGGCCGGAGCTGGCGCGCACGTGGTGGTGTCGGCCCGCGGGCAGGCCGCATTGGACGAGACCGTCGAGGCGATGCGCGCCGCGGGTGGGTCTGATGCGGTGCTCGGCGCGGTGGCGTTCGATGTGACCGATCGGCCGGCGGTGCAGGCGGGCACCGCGAAGGCGGTGGAGCTCCTCGGCGGGCTCGACCTGCTGATCTGCAACACCGGCTACGCCGAGACGGGTGTGCTCGCGGAGTGCGACGAGGACTCCCACGAGCGCATGATGCGGGTGAACTACCTCGGCCACGTGAACGTGGTGCGCGCGCTGGCGCCGCACTTCGTGGCGCAGGGCAGCGGCGACATCTGCCTGGTGAGCTCGATGCTCGGGTTCCTGGGCCTGTACGGATACAGCGCATATGCGGCGTCGAAGTTCGCTATCGTGGGCTTCGGCCAGGCGCTGCGCCAGGAGATGAAGCTGCACGATGTGCGGGTCACGGTGTTCTACCCGCCCACCACGAAGACGCCCGGGCTCGAGGCGGAGAACGAGAGCAAGCCGCCGGTGGTGTGGGCGCTCGAGTCCGACAGCGGCTGGAACAAGATCTACGAGGCCGACGAGGTGGCGGCCGGCCTGCTGTCGTCCATCCGAAAGGGCACCTTCGACGCGATGGTCGGCGCGGACTCTAAGCTGATCTACACGCTCGCGCGGCACGTGCCCGGCATCACCCGGTACTTCGCCGATGGTGATCTGAAGAAGGCGATTCAGAAGGTGGGTGCCGCCGAGGGCAGCTGATCCGACCGTCAGCTGCGACCACCGATGCGGTCGATGGGCCGCGATGTGAGGAGACGGGATGTCTGGATTGATGGTGACCGTGCTGGGTGTGCTGGCGTGTAGCCGCGTGTCGCCGCCCTCCGAGCCCGCGCCGACTCCGACCGCCGAGGTCGCGCCCGCCCCGCCGCCGCCCGCCGACCCGCATGCGGTGTGCGACCACGGCATCGGGCTCGGCATCGTGAAGCCAGAGCAGCGCGACGGCTGCGTGCTCGACCTGCAGCTGCGTCAGCGGGCCGACCCGGCGGACTTCGAGGTGACCGCTGCGTGTGTGCTCGCTGCGGGCGATCAAGCGACCGTGCAGGCCTGCCTGGCGCCCTAGCAGCGCAACGGAGACCCTGGCGGCAGGCCGCGGGGAGCGCTCCCGACGGCTGCTCGGAGGGGACGACTCCGGGACAGATTCCGTCGCGTGGAGCTGGGATCAGCTACTCCGCGGGCGGAGAGTGCATCACATATGGCCCATGTCGACATTGTCCTGCGCCCACCTTCCTATGGTTGGGAGGACGATGATGGGCAGGTCATTCGGCCTTCTACCCGGCAGATGCTCACCCTGTTCGCGCAGCGACTGAACGTGTTCGCGTCGCGCAAGCAGTGGATCGTGGTGAGCAGCTGGGCCAGCCCTGTGTTGCTTGCGCCATTCTTGCTGGCGTTCATGGGCTGGCACTTCACCTGGCCGCTGTTCGCCCTCGGCTTCGTGTACGGCATGGTGATCATGGGGAGCCACGGCACGGTCTGGTACCACCGCTTCGGTACCCACAAGGCGTTCGAGTTCAGTCACCCCGTGTGGCGATTCCTGACTCGGAACCTGGTCATCAAGGCCTTCCCCGAAGAGCTGTACATCGTCTCGCACTTCGTGCACCACGCCAAGTCCGACCGGGCGGGCGACCCATACCTCGCCAAGTGCGGCTTTCTCTATTGCTTCTTGGCCGACGCCCTCCACCAGCCCATCGCCCGGGACCTCTCCCGGGCCGACTACGCGAAGGCCTGCGGCTACGTCGAGCACACCGGCATCCGCATGAACAGCTACGCGGAGTACGAGCGCTGGGGCAGCATCGCCCACCCGGCGCACCTGTGGGCCCACAAGGCGGCGAACTGGGTGTTCTGGTTCGGGATGCTGTACCTCGCGGGCGGCATGCCCCTGGTCACGGCCATCTTCGGCAGCGCGTGCGTGTGGGTGGTGGGCGTGCGCACCTTCAACTACGGCGCCCATGGCGCGGGCGGCGACCAGCGGTGTGAGGGCGAGGACTTCGGCACGCGGGACATGTCGATCAACCAGCTGTGGCCAGGCATCGTGGCCGGCGAGTGGCACAACAACCACCACCTGTTCGCCCGCAGCGCGCGCACCGGGTACAAATGGTGGCAGATCGACCTTCCATACTACTATATACGTGCATTGCACGGTGTCGGCGGGGTCTCGTCGTACCACGACTCCCGCGACGCGTTCTTCCTCAAGCACTACGGGCCGTGGTCCGACGCGCAGGCCGCGAAGAGCGCTGCCACACCCGGCGACTGAGTCAGCGTCCTCGGCGGAACGCGGCGGCTCGGCCATGCTCGACGGTGGCCGTGACCTTGCTCGCGTCCATCCCGGGGATCGACGCCGCCCGCTCCAGCTCCTCCGACGCGCACACCGCCGAGAGCAGCGTGTTGTCGGTGCACACGGTCACCCGCACGCCGGCGTCGAGCCAGCGGGGCAGCGGGTGGGCGGCGACCGCGGGGATGACACCGGTGTGCACGTTGGAGGTGGGACAGGCCTCGATGGTGACGCCGCGGTCGAGCACCAGCTCCAGCACGGCCGGGTCGTGGAGCAGGGTGGTGCCGTGGCCGATGCGCTGGGCCCCGAGCACCTCGATGGCCTGCCGGATCTCGTGGGGTGGGCGCCCCTCGCCGGCGTGCACCGTACGCCCGAGGCCGAGGTCGGCCGCCCGGCGAAAAGAACGGGCGTAGGCGGTGAGCCCCCAGGAGGCTCCCGGCGCCGGGCCGCCGGCGAGGTCGAGCCCTACGACGCCGGGCCGACCCACGGCCACGTCCACCAGCCCGTCGAGCACGGCCGGGTCTTCGCCATACAGCCCGCACAGGATCAGCCCCGCGCGACCGTCGATGCCGGCGAGTGCGGCATCGACGATGGCGGACACGGAGCCGCCCACATGGAGCTGCGGGGCGAACCGGATCTCGAGGGTGGTGACCCCGTCGGCCGCGGCGTCCTCGCAGATCTCCGACGCCACCCGCTGCACCCGGTCCGGCGTGCGGAGCACGGAGAGCACGAACGCGAATCGGGACAGCGCGGCGTGCAGCCCCATGCCCGGCGAGAACGCCAGGTCGGGCGGCACGGGGAGGCCCTGGCGCTCGGCGAGCTCGCGCAGCGTGGCGGGGCGGAGGGAGCCGTCCAGGTGTCGGTGGAGATCGACGAGACCGGCGGACGGCGTGGGCATCTGGCGCTCAGCCCTGTGCGAGCAGGGCGTCGATGCTGGCGACGAAGGTCTCGGCGTCGAACCAGTCGTGCACCGCGACGAGGGTGCCGTCCTGGTCGATGAGGAACGCGCCATTGGGCACCGTGCCGTAGGAGCACCACACCGGGTTGTCCATCGGCTCGACGAGCAGGCGGGCACCGGGCGCCCCGCCCACGGCCTTCGCCAGCTTCACCCGCTCGGCGAAGGTGGTGTCGAGGCCGCGATCGCTGAACTTGAGCGGCCACGAATCGCCGCGGTAGGGGCTCGGCTCGCCCTTGCCCGGGTGGGCCTCGGGGCCGTGCACGATCACCACCTCCAGCCGATCCCTATACTCCTTGGCGATCCGGTCGATCTTCTTCCGGGCGCGGCGGTACACGGGGCAGGAGTAGCTGCCGGTGAAGATGGCCACGGGCTTGTTGGCGAGCAGCTTGGACAACCGCCGGTCGGTGCCGTCGACGTCCGGGACGGTGAAGTCGAACGCGGTGTCGCCGGGCGTGACGAACACCTCGAGCTCGGCGTGGTTGTCGGGGGTCCAGTCGCCCTCGAAGCAGCCGCGCTTCGCTGGGCGGAGCGCAGAGCTGCTGAGCCCGGCGGCGGAGGTGAGGGCATCCATGGAGCTGCCGATGGAGCCGCCGTCGAACAGGGAGCACGCGAGCAAGGTCAGGAAGAGCACCACCACCCCAGGGCTGAACCGCCAATAGCCGCCTGCGGGCGCTCGTCCACCGGGGAGGACTGACCTGCCGCTGAAGCGTTGGCATCGCCACGGCCGGCGCCCCCGATTATCGGCTGGCATGCTCTGCCTCTGGATGCTGCTGGGGTGCGGCGAGCCCGCCCCGATGTTCACGTGCACCGATCGCTCCGAGCTGCACGACGTGACGCCGCTCTCCGGCGGGCGTGCGGTGTGGTGCGAGCGCAAGAACGGCACCCGGCATGGGCCGTTTCGGGAGTTCCGCGCCGACGGGTCGCGGTTCAAGGATGGGCAGTACCACAACAACCGGAAGACCGGCACGTGGGCGCTGTACCATCCCTCCGGCGAGCCGATGGAATCTGCGGAATACGCCGAGGGGACGCTGAACGGATGGAAGACGGTGTGGTCGGCGGACGGGTCGGTGCAGTCACGGACCTGGAACGTGGATGGCGAGCCGTCGGAGCCGCCGGAGGCCCCGTGATCCTGCTCGGGTTGCTGGCCTGCGGCCCCAAGTCGAGCCCGGTCGACCCCGCGGTCGGTGACACCGCGGCCCCATCGAGCTGGGCTCCCACGACCACCGGGTCTGGCACCTGCACGCCGATCCCGGTGTTCACCGACGGCGATGGTGACGGCATCGGGGGTCTGTCCGCCGGTGAGGCCTGCGACCCCGGCCCCGGAGAGTCCGCGGTGGCGGGCGACTGTGACGACGGCCGCGCTGACGTTCACCCGGGCGCGGAGGAGCCCGACTGCGCGCTCGAGGACCGGGACTGCGATGGCATCGCCCCGTGGTGCCTGCGCACGGTGGAGGAGGTGACCCACAGCCGCTGGGAGGGGGCGGTGCCCGACACGCGCCTGGGCTCGGCCGCCGCACTGGCCGATCTGAACGGCGACGGGAGTGTCGAGGTGGTGGTGGCGGCGAGCCACGGCGGCGACGCCAACGCCGTGTGGGGGCTGGTGCCGGTGCTGGGGCTGGACGCCGCGGTGGACGCCGTGCCGATCACCGGGGTGTTGCTCGGGGATGGTGGCGCCGGCGGGGTAGGGCGGCGTGTGGTGTACGGCGGCGACCCGGCGGGCATAGGGGTGGACGCGGTGTGGCTGGCAGTGGGCGATGACTGGTGGCTCGAGCGGCTGGACGGCGCGCCCTCCCGGGTGACCACGCTGAGCCGCGTGGGCTGGCTCGACGACGCGGCTCCGCTGGCGGGCGGCGACCTGGATGGCACCGGCAGCCACGACATCGCCTTCGTGGGGCCGGGTGTGGGCGGGGTGCGCGCGTGGACCGACCTGCCCGAGGTGTCGCTGTCGCTGGACGACGCCCCCGCACAGGTGACCGGCTGTCGCACCCTGGGCAATACCGCCGCCGCGGTGGGCGACGTGGACGGGGATGGGCGGGCGGATGTGGCGCTGGGCGGGTGCGGCGCCACCTGGGTGATCCCCGTCGTCGCTACCGGGGATGCGGCCGATCTCGCCGTATACG
>JBLFXJ010000389.1:0-7374 GCA_047609825.1 Myxococcota bacterium | reverse complement strand
CCGGGCAGCGCATCGGCGATGGCCCACTGAAGCTGGCCGGCGGTCCACAGGAACCCGGGAGCATCGCCCGGGAGTGCCGCCTCAAACAGCGAATCCACGAACGCGCGCGGGAACGGGAACCGCACATTCGCGCATACGCCGTGGCTCTCCGCCAGCCGCTGCGACAGCCACCGCTCCATGCCGCGGGACTGCACCACCACCACGTCCGCGGCGAACGGATCGTCGAGGGGGCGGGCGAGCTGACGGGCGAGCGCGGCCACGAGGCGCTCGACACGATTGGACCGACGGACGTGCACCGAGCGAGCGTACTCCACGCCGGCCCGACGAGCATCCGCGGCCGAAGGCCGGGGCAATGTGAGGATCGCCTGTCACTGAGTTTGACCCTCATCGCAACCCTCGGAGTCACTCATGCTCATCGCACTGCTCGTCGCGTCGACCACCGCATTCGCCGGCGCCCCTCCGCCCACACTCTCCCTCGACGGCGCCTGCCCGGGCCCCATCGACATCAGCATCACCCTCTCCGCCGGCTCCACCGCCACGGTCCTGTACGCGAGCGGCACGGGCAGCAGCACGCTGCCGTTCGGCCGCTGCGCCGGGGTCGCGACCGGCCTCGACAGCGGCCGGTGGGCCTTCAACGCCCCCGATGGTGATGGCGACGGCGCGCTGTCCTTCTCCCCCTCCGTGCCCGACGCCGCCTGCGGCCAGTGGCTTCAGGTGCTCGACACCACCACCTGCCTGCTCAGCGACGCCGTGGAGATCGGCGCGGTCGGCGCTCCCGCCGACTGCGACCCGGCCACCGAGGTCGAGGCCGACGGCCGCTGCTACTACCTCGACGGCTCCGGCGGCGCGTGCGACCCCGGCTACGAGCTCGCTCCGCAGTCCGTGCTCGCGAGCATCGCGCCCGCGTTCACCGGCAAGGACTACAAGAACGCCGTGTCCGACAACTGCTGCATCTGGCACGCCGATCAGGATGTCGAGATGCAGGACTGGGGCCTGAGCAGCGACTGCAACTCGCCCGGTCCGTTCAGCGATGGCCCCACCCTGGGCGGCGCTGGCTGCATGGACGCGCTCAACCTCAACCCGGCGCAGCTGACCCTGTGCCAGAGCACCGGCGCTGGCTTCGAGCACGACAACGGCGTGGGCGTCATCTGGTACAACGACATTCCCACCGGCACGATCGACGAAAATCAGGCGCGCCTCTCCTGCGAGCAGTCGTACGGCGTGTGCTACCTGTCCGACGGCGACTGCGCGGGCCTGGGCTACTGCCAGGACCCCTCCTCGGGGCAGTGCTGGGGCTGGGAAGCGGGCTGCAGCGGCGATGCCGGTCGCGTGTGGCAGTACGGCTCCTCGTTCACCACCTACGGCTACTGGAACTGATCCGAGCCGAGACTGGGCTCAGCCCGCTCGCATGACGTGAGCGGTCGTGGCCTCGAACCCAGGCTGCGCACTTCGGAGGGTCGCCCCGGTCAGACCGACCGCGGCGGCCCTGGCTCGCTCAGGGCATGCCGCCCCCGCCCTCCCCGTGCCGGTTAGGTGCAGGGAATGGGAGGCGCCATGCTCGCCCTGCTCGCCCTGCTCTCCACCTCCGTGCTCGCCGCCGAGCCTCTGCAGCTGCTGCTGAACGACCCCGCCGGTCGGGAGCGGCCCGAAGACAAGTGCGACCGCCCGATCTGTTCCAAGCTGCTCGAGCGCATCGACGCCGCCACGGAGTCCATCGACTTCGCCCTGTACGGCGTGCGCGACCAGTCCGACATCGTGAACGCTCTGGTGCGCGCGAAGGAGCGCGGCGTGAAGATCCGCGGCGTGGTGGACCGGGATGTGGACCACAAGAACTACTACAGCGACACCGAATCCGTCATCGCCTCGCTGGGCGACATCATGGACGACTTCGACGCCGATTCCGCCACCGCACGGCTCCGGGCGAGCAAGCCCAGATCCTCCTACGAGCCCCCGTGCGTGCGGCCCAAGGGGTGGGAGGGACCGCTCCAGTGCCTCGGCTACGATATCGGTGACACCTGCCTGATCGCCGTGCACGCCTCCCGCGAAGAGCTGCTCTTCCAGGGCGACATCATGCACAACAAGTTCTTCGTGATCGACGGTCGGTACCTGTGGACCGGGTCCACCAACCTCAGCGACTCCGGAACCGGCGGCTACAACGCCAACCTCGTCACCCTGCTCGACAGCCCCGAGGTGGCCGCCTGGTACACCGAGGAGTTCCTCCAGATGCACCGGGACGGCCGATACCACGCCACCAAGGTCTCTCGGGGCGTCAAGCGGGCCACGCTCGCCCCCGGAGTCGACGTGGAGGTGATGTTCTCGCCGCAGGACAAGCCGATCACCACCGGCGTGCGACCGCTGCTGCAGCAAGCCACCGAGCAGATCGACATCGCCGTGTTCTTCCTCACCCACAAGGGCATCACCGAAGACCTGATCCTCGCCCACAAGCGGGGGGTGAAGGTGCGCGTGATCATGGACGCCACCGCCGCGACCAACGGCTACGCTAAGCACAACCTGCTGCGCGCCGTGGGCATCCCGGTGAAGGTAGAGGACTGGGGCGGCAAGATGCACGCGAAGTCGGCCGTGATCGACGGGCGCGTGGTGATCACCGGGTCGATGAACTGGACCAGCGCCGGCGAGGGCGGCAACGACGAGAACACCATCGTGCTGTACTCCACCGACCACGCCGCCCAGTACACCGCCTGGTTCGAGACGCTGTGGGCGCAGATCGACGACCGCTGGCTCACCCGGGACCCCGACCCGGAATCCGCCGACAGCGGCACCGCATGCACCGACGGCTCCGACAACGACTTCGACCGCACGGCCGACGGCGAAGATGCCGGGTGCAGCGCCGACCCGCCCAAGCTGCCGCCGGGCCACACCTGGTCCATCGTGGCCAAGGAGGAAGGGCACGGCCTGGTCAAGGGCGTGGTCGACCGGGAGGGGCGCCGGGTGTACCTGATGTCGAACCACCGCGACTATGCGTACGCGACGGTGAGCCCGGCCGCCGGCGAGCGGTGGCTGTGCAGCGAGCAGCAGGCCAAGGCGCTCGGATTCTGGCGGTACAAGAACTGACGCGAACGCGCTCGGGGGTGGTCAGATGTGGGCGTTGATCGGGCTGTTGGCCTGCGGAGATGGCGTGGTGCGGGTGCCCGCACCGCCGATGCCGTGCTTCGCCACCACGGCCCTGCCGATCCCGGCGGACTGCGACCCCGCAGGTCGGCCCAGCCCCGCCAGCGCCAACGACCTCACCTGTACCTACAAAGAGGGAGGCGACCGGTGCGCCGGCCTCGCCAGCTGCTGGTGGGTGGGGGCGCGCATGCCCGCGGCGACCGGTCGGGTCACCTGCCGCCAGGGCAGCTGCACCACCGAGGTCGAGGTGGTGGCGGGGGCGACGCCGCCAGATGGTGCCCGCGGGGAATGGGCGCGCATGGCGAACAAGGGCGAGCCCGCCGGATTCCACGCCTGCGACACGCCGTTCCCCGGCACCCCGCTGCGGTGAGCCGGTCGCCCACCCCACCGGGAGGCAGAACGCTGTACGCTGCGCGCGGAGGTGACCATGCGGTTCGCGGTGTTCCTGGTGCTGCTCGCCTGTGACGGCAAGAACGACACCGGCATCCCACCGGAGGACACGTCACCGGCGTCCACCACCGTGTGCGAGTCCGACACGGCGCGGATCACGGGCCGAGTCGTCACCTTCGTGGGTCAGCCCCTGTTGAACGCCGACGTGTCGTTCGAGAGCAGCGACAGCCGAATCGTGCAGGCCGAGCTCGACCCCGAGGGGCGGTTCGACGAAGATCTACTCGCGGGCACCTGGACAATGCTGGTGGTGAACAGCGGGTGCGCCGACGGCCGGAAGACCGTCGAAGTGGTGGCCTGCGAAGACGAGGAAATCCTGGTGGAGCTGGACTGCGGGTGACGTTCAGCGCGCCGCGAGCCGCAGCCCGAGTCGTCGCATCAGCGGCACGAGACCCGGGGGCGCCACGCGCTCCAGCTGCGCCACCACCGCGGGCGGCCACAGGATATCCTCGCGCTCGTCGGCCACGCCCACCACCACCGGCAGGATCCACGCGTCGTCGGTGAGCGCGGTGAACCCCCGCGGCAGGCCCGTGGGCACCACGATGTGGTCCAGCGGCCCGAGCTCCACCCCGTCCTCCGCATGATCTCCCCAGAACACCCTGAACCGGCCGCCGAGCACCACGAACATCTCGGTGCTCTGGGTGTGCACATGCAGCGCTGGCCCGGTGCCGCGGGGAGTGTGGGCGAGCACCACCACCAACCCCGGCGGACCCTGCAGCGCGAACCGGCCGGGGCCGTACTGAACCGGTCCGACCACCGGATACAGATCCCGCGGGCTCAGCAGGTCGAGCACCTCTGTCGGCGCCCAGCGGAGCGGCACCCGGGTGCGCAGCGGTGCCGTGGCGCCGAACCTCCAGGCGCGCGGCCCGTAGGCGACGCCGGGGTACACCAGCTCCAGCAGCTCACCGCGGCCCTGGAGCACCTCGCCCACGGCAGCGATGCGCACGTCCCGCGGGCCCAGGTGGCTGCCATCCCGCGTGTGCACCCTGCCGCTGAGGCCGACGTGCACAACCGCCTGGCCGGGGGCTGCCGGCACCACGCATGGGCCGTCCACCCGACGCCAACGCAGCACGAAGCCAGCCGGCCCGGCCAACGTGGGCTCCGCCAGGCCCGGCCCGATCAGCGTCTTGGAGGCTCCGGTCGCATCGAGCCGGCCGATCGCTGGCCCATCGCCCATGGCTCCTCCAGCGCCTGGCGTAACCGGCCCGCCACCGCTCGAACGCCCACAGGCAGGGCCCATCGCCTGTGCTACACCGCCCACGCCGCAGGAACGCGCCCGCCAGAACCCGCGTTTCACCTTCATCCTGATGGTAGGCCCCGCTGGTTCGCCCCTTGCACCATCAGACACCAAAGAGGAGGCTTGATGGCTCAGTTCATCCTGATGATGGCGCTGCTCGGCGCGTGTGGTGGCGACAAGGGCGGAGACAGCGGTGGGTCCACCGTCGACAGCGACGCGGACACAGACACTGACGCGGACACTGACGCCGACACCGATGCGGACACTGACGCCGACACCGATGCGGACACTGACGCCGACACCGATGCGGACACAGACACAGACACAGACACAGACACAGACACAGACACAGACACAGACACAGACACAGACGTGATCTATGCGGCAGATGGTCGGGGTGAAACCGGCAGCCTGTACACCATGGACCCCGCCACGGGCGCCGTCACCAGCACTGTAGCGCTGTCCTACCCCTACACCGACCTCGCGCTCGGACTGGACGGCACGCTGTACGGCATCGTCGCCGGTCCCTTGTTCGGCGACGTGGCCGGCCAGGTGCACCGCATCGACGTAGCCACCGGCACCGGCACCGTGGTGTTCGACGCGGCCGCGCTGGGGGGCCACTTTGCTCTCGGAACCCTCGGAGACGGTCGTCTGCTCGGCGCATCGGAGGCCGGCGACTGGGTCGTGTTCGCGCCGGACGGCACGCCGGATGGCGCAGGAACGGCGTTCTACATCGACTTCACGACGTACGGAGCGGCGCTGGCCACCGACGCCGCGGGCGACACCTGGTTCGTGAACGGCGACGCCTCCGCGCTGTGGTTCGGCACCGACTTCGCTCCCGCGCTGGTGATCAACAGCGGGTTCGGCTCGTCCAACGGAGGAGGCGCGACCTGGCACGATGGCGCGCTGCTCCTCTCCGAGTCCAGCCCCAGCGGAACCGAGCTGTTCCAGGTGGACCTGGTGGACGGCAGCGTGTCGGGCACCGGCCTGGTGTTCCCGTCGATCAACATCGACGCCGTGATCAGCACCTCGCCGTGACCCTCGCGACCGGGGCCGACCGCGCTCAGTCGGCCCCGCCCCACCCGCGACGCACGGCGTAGGCGAGCTGCACCAGCCAGCCGATCCCGAGTCCAATGCCCACCATCCACCCGTGCTGGTCGGGGGCGGTGAACGCCGCGGCCACCGCCAACGCCCCGACCGCGGCACTGCCACCGAGCAGCCCCCACAGGCCGCCGCGGCCCGCCACATACACGCCTCCGGCCACCCCACAGAGCATCAACGCGCCGAACTTCAGCCACACCGGGACCGGCAACACGGCGAGGCCAGCCCCTCCCTCTAGGTCCGCGGTGAGCCCGAGCAGGATGCTGTTCTCCACCGCATCGCACGCGGCGGCGAACAGCCCGAGCGCGGCGAACACCAGCCACCCGCGCGACCCACCTGCCCGGTGGATGGCCACGAAGAACGAGGCGACGAACGGTCCATACACGGCCATGAACAGCAGGTCGCCCAGGTTGCCCCGGTCCATCGAAGCGATCCGGGCGACGCGCTCCGGGTCGGACAGGTCGCCGAACACCGCCTGCAGGCCGTCCACGGAGCGCGCCATCTCGAACGCGAACACCGGCTCGCCAAAGCCAGGGGGGTAGCCGGCACCCGTGGTCGGGAACAACGTCAGCAGCAGCGCGGCCACCGCGGCGACGCCCAGTCCCAGGGCCGCTGTGATCCTCCACGCGCGCATCGTCCCTCCAGGGCTCCCCCATAACCCGTGACTCCATTTCGTGTTACGCCCGATGGATGCGTATCAACCTGCTCTTCCTCAGCGTGCTCGCGGGATGCTGCGGCAAGGATGCCCCCGCCTGGATCCCCCTCGATCCCCTGGTGCTCGACGAGGGCACCACCGATGTTGATCTCCTCGACTGGGTCAGCGACGACAAGGGCGCGCCCGCGTTCTTCGTCGAGGGCACCGATGACGTGCTCGCCGAGGTCCTGGGCACCACCCTCCGCCTCACGCCCCAGCCCGGCTGGGAGGGCGAGGCCACGGTGCTGCTCACCGCGACCGATGGGTGCGACAACGAGTCCGTCACCGAGCTCACCGTGCAGCACGGCACCGCGTTCGATCCCGCGGCGTGCAGCCTCGAGCTGTCCTACACCGCCCAGGGCACCCCCGACGCCGTCGCCATCGCCGGCGGGTTCAACGACTGGGACCCCGACGCCCACCGGCTGACCGACAACGGCGACGGCACCTGGTCCATCGCCCTCGATCTCGACCCCGGCAGCTATGCCTACAAGTTCGTCGAGCTCGATGAAGGCCTGTTCGAGGACGGTCAGGCGTGGTCGTGCGACCCCGACGCCGCGTTCATCCAGTGCGACGCCGGCTACCGGGAGCCATGGGACTGGAGCTGGTCGCACAGCTGCGCGCCGGACAATGGCTCGTGCAACTCGCTGCTGGTGGTCGAGCCGTGTGACGTGCCCACCCTCGAGGTCACCACCCTCGACATCGACCGCGACGGCAACCGGGTCACGGTGACCGTCGACGCCGCTCCAGGCGCCGCGGAGCTGGTCAG
>JBLFXJ010000388.1:0-7385 GCA_047609825.1 Myxococcota bacterium | reverse complement strand
GCGGACTCCGTGGCCAGGGACTTCGTCTCCTGGCCGCGGAGTCCCCTGCTGGCGGCGTCTGGGGTCCCCCCCACTTGCGCGGCCCCTTCGGTCGCGTGGGTCCGGGCGACAGAGAGGGGTTTGGCCGGTCAGTTTGGGGTGGGTGGGGATTCGGAGCGGTCGTGGTGAGGTGAGGGCTGGTGGTGATTCTGGCGCTGCCGGGCGGGCTTTGGGCGGACGGGGCTGAGGTGGCCGGCAGAAGACTGGGGTCTGGAGCGGGCGCTGGCGGTGTCTCAGGCGGGGTCGGGACGGTAGGTGTTAGACCTTACGGCGGTCGCGCCTGCGGGGCGGTGGTCTGGCTCGGGCTGTGCCGTCGAGGGTGTGAGCGGGCGACGGCCAGGCGTTGCGGACGGGGTCGGATCGGTAGGCGTCAGGCCTTTCGGCGGTTGGCGCGGAGGGCGTCCAGCTCGGTCATCCAGGCCTTGACCTGGGGATTCTCGGCGGCGCGCTCTTGGACGCTGGCGATGAGCTGGCTGGCGCGGGCGCGGGAGATGCCGAAGCGGAGGCCGATCTCGCGCTGGCTGAGGCCGGCGGCGCGGCTGAGCCACCAGGCGGCGATCCAGGCGGGGAGGTTGGCGGTTCGGCCGCGCTTGAGCTCGAGGACGCGGTCGGCGGGCACGCCGAGCACCTGGGCCACGTCGGCGAGGGCCTGGTCGACCGGGGTGGGGTCGGGGCGTGGCTTGGTGGGGGTGTCATCCGTGGCGGGGGCGCGCCAGAGGCGCTCGGCGTCGAACACGGGTGGCGGCGGGTTTGCGCCGATGTGCACGCCGTGGACGTACTCGGCGAGGGCCTTGCGGGAGCCGAAGTGGTCGAGCAGGTCGTCGCAGGTGAGCCAGTCAGGGCGGGCGGACGGGTTGATGTAGGCGGCGTGGCTCGTCCACGGGCAGTCCTCGGGACGGGGCGCGAGGTGGGCGCGGACCGGGTTGAGGTGCAGGTAGGCGATGAGGTGGGCCCAGTAGGCGTCGGTGCGCACGACCTGGTTGCGGTAGCGGCCGCGGAACACGGGGCCGTCGCGGCCGGTGCGGCGGTTGAAGGCCTGGGTGAAGGTGGCGCCGAGGTAGCGCATGACCGCCGAGAGGTTGCCCTCGGGCACCTCCACCATCAGGTGGAAGTGGTTGGGCATCAGGGCATAGCCGTGGATTATGGCGCCGAACCGGTCGGGGACATCGGCCAGGACGGCGAGGAACTGCACGCAGTCAGCGTCCTGCGTGAAGATGGGCTGCCGCGCGGTGGCGCGGTTCATCACGTGGTGGCGGGCGCCGGGGAAGTCGATGCGGGGTCGTCGTGCCATGCGTTGATGTAACAGGTATCGTCCAGACCCCGCCAGGCGGGGGCTGAGAGTGGGCTGGTGGGGTGGGGTGGCGGTGCCGCCCGCCAGGGCGGCGGTGGGCGGCGGAGCCGCCCGGCGGGCCGTGGTGGCGGGCGGGCGGGTGCGCATCAGGCGCTGCGAGTTGATGTTGCAGGTTGCGTCCTGACCCCGGGAAGGGGACCCGGATGGGGGGTCGGTGGTGTCGGGAGTTGATGTTGCAGGTTGCGTCCTGACCCCGGGTGTGGGGACCTGAGGGGAGGGCCTCGGGGGTGGGGTTGACTGGGGGGGGCGGTGTGCCTCATCCTCCGGGTCCGGGGGTGTGTATGCGTTGGCTGGTGTTGGCGTTGGTCGTGGGCTGTGGCGGCGGCGGGTCGGCGAAGGGGGGCGCGGATAGCGGCGTGAGCGGGTCGGGGGAGATCTGCGACAACCTGTTCGACGATGATGATGACGGGCTGGCGGACTGCGCGGATGATGACTGCGCGGCGGAGTGCGTCGAGGTGTGCGACGACGGGGTGGACAACGACCGGGATGGGCTGGCGGACTGCGCGGACGACGACTGCGCGGATGCGTGCCCGGAGCTGTGCGACAACGGGGTGGATGATGATGGCGACGGGGCCATCGACTGCGTGGACCCGGACTGCGATGGGCTGTGCGTGGAGTCGTGTGCGGACGGGCGCGACAACGACGGGGATGGGGCCATCGACTGCGACGATGATGAGTGCTTCTCGGCGGCGTGTCCGGAGGTGTGCGGCGACGGGCTGGACAATGACGCCGACGGGGCCCTGGACTGCGAGGACCTGGACTGCACGGACGGCTGCCCGGAGGACTGCGGCAACGGCATCGACGACGACGGTGACGGCCTGCTGGACTGCCGGGATGATGAGTGCGACTCGACCTGCGATAGCGACGGGGATGGCCACGACGGGCTGGCGTACGGCGGGGATGACTGCGACGACGCCGACCCGGAGGTGAACCCGGACGTGCCGGAGGTGTGTGACGACGGGGTGGACCAGGACTGCGCGGGCGGCGACCGGGGGTCGTGGTACGCCGACCGGGATGGTGATGGGTATGGTGACGCGGGTGCGGCGGCGTGTGTGGAGGATGCTCCGGCCGGGCATGTGCGGGACGACACGGACTGTGACGACACCGACCCGGGGGCGTTCCCGGGGGCGGAGGAGCGCTGCAATGGCCGTGACGATGACTGCGACACGGTGGTGCCGGCCGACGAGGCGGACATGGACGGCGACGGCACGCCGGCGTGTGACGACCCGGACGACGACGACCCGGACGTGGGGGGCGAGCGGTGCTGGGTGTTCGATGGCGCTGAGTACACCAGCTATCAGACGAACAACGTGGGCTATCCGCTGGTGACCGGCCTGGATGCCACGTCGTTCATCGAGGATGACATCACGACGGCGGGCGCTCTGGTGGACTTCCATGATCCGCTGGAGCCGCCGTATGTGCTGACCTTCGAGTACAGCACCTGGGATGACGACGGGAGTGACTTTGCGCTGTACAACTCGGCGGACGGGTTCGCGGTGCAGCTGTTCAAGGACACGTCGGTGTATGCGTCCGAGCCGCTGCCGGTGGGCGGCACCCGGGGCGTGATCAACGAGGGCACCGGCGTGGTGGTGCACCTGCCGATCTACGAGCGTCGACGGGTGTTCGTGGCCGACGGCGCGGGGGCTGAGCTGGGGTCGGTGGACTGGCCCGAGGTGTACACCCACGGGGACTGGCGGGCGATGTCCATCGAGGTGACGGACGACGGGATCCGGGTGTCGGGGGACGGGCGGGAGCTGCTCGTGGTGCCGGGGCCGTTCGACACGTCGTTCCGCACGCTGGCGATCAGTGCGGCGACGGGTGGGTCGGACGCGGAGCACCGCCTGCGCACGGTGTGCATGGAGCGGCTCTGACCGGAGGCGGTGGGTGACCGAGCTGCTGCACAACGCGTCGAATCCGATCACGGCGTCGATCCAACGGGCGGAGCTCGCGGGTCGGGCGGCGGTGTGCAAGGTGATCAGCGGGACGCGGGCGTCGGTCCACCCGGACTGGCACGCCGCGCCGGACCCGCCGGCGTGGAACTGGTGGCAGCGGGAGGACCGTCTGCTCGCCCATGGGCTGCCGCCGGCGTGGGGGCCGGCGGGGCTGCGGCTGCCGCGGCTGCTGCAGCGAGAGGTTTGGGCGAACGGTGACATCGCGCTGTGGCTCGAGGCGATGGACGGGCGGCATGGGCCGTCGCTTACCCTGGCCGATCACCTGGACCTGTGTCGTCGCCTCGGTCGGGCGCAGGGGGTGGCAGTGCCGTCGGCGGCGTGGCACAGCCGGGGCTTCCTCCGGGACCACTGCGGGTCGAAGCATGTAGACCCGGCGTGGCTGCGCTCGGACGCGGCGTGGGCGGAGCCGCTGGTGCGGGACGGGTGGCCGCCGGGGCTGCGGGCGGGGCTCGAGCGGCTGCACGCTCGGCGGGAGGTGCTGTTCGCGGCGGCCGAGGCGGCGCCGCGGGGGTTCTGCCACCTGGACCTGTGGGCGTACAACGCGTTCGCGGTGGACGGCGGGTTCGTGCTGCTCGACGGGGGCTGTGCGGGGGACGGGGCGCTGGGCGAGGACGTGTGCAACCTGGTGGCGGAGGCCGGGCTGGACGGGCTGGTGGCGGCCGACCAGGTGCCGGCGCTCGGGGAGGCCTGCTTCGCGGCGTACGTGGACGGGCTTCGGGCGGTGGGGTGGGACGGGGACGCAGCGGCGGTGCGGCGGGGGTTCTGCGCCTCAGCGGTGAAGTTCCACTGGCTGGGGCCGCTGCACCTCGAGCGCGCGGTCACCGGGGTGCACCACCGGTATGGGGGGGCGAGGGATGCGTCGCCGGCTGGGCAGTATCGGCGGCGCGGGGCGACGCTGGCGTGGCTGGTGGGGCTGGCCGACGCGGTGTGATTCGGGGTCGGGCCCGCGCGGCACGCGGTGTGGCTGCGGGGCGCGGGCGCGTCAAACTGCCACGGGTGCCCGGACGGGAGACCCGCGATACCCGACCGACGTTGCGGGTGTGAGCGCGCGCGGGCGGCTGTGGGGCCCCCCCGCCAGGTCTGTCCGCCAGCTCAGGGGCCGACCCTGGAATCCAGCGAGCGGAGCACCCAGTGAGTCAGCACATCGACCCCGACGCACCCGATCCGGTCGAGGACACCATCGCGTTCCCACTCGCGCGGCTGATGCCACGCTCTGGGCGCGTCGCGGCGGTGCCGCTCATGCTGTTCGTCAGCAGCATGCTGATGGCCGTCGCGTGGCTCGGGCACCTGCTGTTCAAGGAGTCCCACTTCCTGGTCGCGCTGCTCGCCTGCTGGCTGATCGTGTTTCCGGAGTACGTGCTGAACGTCGCGGCCGTGCGGGTGGGCAAGGGCATCTACTCGGGCGCCACCATGGCGAGCTTCAACCTGTGCACGGGTGTGGTGTGCGTGGTGCTGGTGTCGCGGTTCGTGCTCGGTGAGGAGATGGACGTTCAGCAATACGCCGGGTTCGGGATCATGCTGGTGGCGATGGCCCTGATCGGCGCCCGGGAACATGACAGCGCCGCCGGTGGCAGTGCGGATGCGTCGGAGGAGGCAGCATGATCTACGTAGTGGTGCCGTCGATGCTGTTCGTGTCCAGCGTGATCATGGCGCTCGCGTGGATTGGCCACATCCGGTTCCGGCACAAGGGGTTCTGGGTGGCGCTGTTCGCCAGCTGGTTCCTGGTGCTGCCGGAGTACATCCTGAACGTGTCGGCGATCCGGTATGGGCACGGAGTGTTCTCGGGCGGGCAGATGGCGGCGATGAACCTGTCGTCCGGCGTGATCTGCGTGGCGCTGGTGTCGCGGTTCTTCCTGGGCGAGCACCTGGGGAAGCGGCAGATCCTGGGGTTCGTGTTGATGACGTTGGGTGTGGCGCTGGTGGTCTGGCGCTGACCGAGCCGGCTCTCCGAGCGGGAGGCGCATGCAGATCCAGCCGCACCCAGGGGCGGGCGTCGAGATCCGGGGCGTGGAGCTCGCGACCCTGGACGACGCGACCTTCGCCGCGATCCGGGCCCAGTTCGTCGAGCACGGCCTGGTGTTCTTCCGCGACCAGGCCCTGACCGAGGCGGACCACATCGCGTTCGCGCGGCGGCTCGGCACGATCAACGTCAACCGGTTCTTCCCGCACCTGCCTGAGTTCCCCGAGATCGCCGTGGTGGCCAAGGAGCCGACGGACCGGGGCAACGTGGGCGGGGGCTGGCACACCGACCACTCGTACGATCGCGAGCCCGCCCTGGGGTCGGTGCTCGTGGCCCGGGAGCTGCCACCCGCGGGCGGCGACACGTGGTTCGTGAGCATGTACGACGCCTTCGAGCGTCTGCCGCCGGAGCTGAAGGAGCGGCTCCGCGGGATGGAGGCGGTGCACTCGGCGAAGCATATCTTCGGCTCGCGCGGGGCCCTGCTGCGGCGGGTGCTGGGGAACACGGCGCAGTACGGCAACGCAGCGGCGGCCGACGCGCTGGACGATCCGACGCACCCGGTGGTGATCCGGCATCCGCTGTCGGGCCGTGAGGCGCTGTACGTGAACCCGGCGTTCACCGTCCGGTTCGCGGGCCGGAGCCTGGTGACCTCGCTGCCCTTGCTGCTGCGGCTGTATTGGCACGCGACCCGCCCGCCCCAGGTGGCGAAGTTCCGCTGGGCGCCGGGCTCGGTCGCCGTGTGGGACAACCGCGCGACCTGGCACTATGCCCGCAACGACTACCGGGGGCAGCGGCGGGTGATGCACCGGGTGACGCTGGATGGGTGTGGGTTGGAGGCTGGCGTGGCCCCCGACCGACAGCGTCATCGGTGACGGTCACCTGCGTGGAGTCGGACGTGCTGACGGGTGCGACGATGTCGGCGGGCCGGGACCGGACGGGCTCCGTGGTATCGTCGGTCGCCGACCGGAGGCTCCATGCTCGTGCTCGCCCTGCTGCTCGCCCCCGCTGGGGCCGTCGACTTCGATCTGTATGGCAGCTGTCCCGGCGCGCAGCGGTTCACCATCGACGCGCTCGCGCCCGGAGCCGCTGTGGCGCTCCTCACCGGCACCCCGGATGGGGCGGGTGTGCTCCGCGGCGGGCCGTGCGGGGGCGTGGTGACCGGGCTTGGCGAGCCCCGATTCCTCGCGCGCCGGGTCGACGATGACTTCGACGGCACCATCGCGTTCGACCGGGTGATGGGCCCGGACAAGTGCGGGATGCCGCTGCAGGTGCTCGACCTCACCACCTGCGACGTCAGCACCGTTCTGGTCGTCGGCAGCGTGGACCTCGGCGACTGTCCGGGGGACTGGCTGCTCGGCACGCCGTGCAATGGGGCGGACTTCGGCGGCGGCTGCACGCCCGATGAGCCGGGCTACCACTACAAGGGCATCTACGACGGCGACGTCGAGCCGTTCGCCTGCTGGTGGCACACGAAGAACCAGGCGTGGAACACCGACACCTCGTCGAACTTCCACCACCTGGCCGAGGCGTTCGGGCTCGAGACCGGGGTCGGCGGGTCGCAGTGGTGCCACAGCTTCGCGTCGGACCCGTGCGGCTCCGGCGCCTGTGTGGCGAGCCCGGGCGGCTACTTCGACCTGGGCGACGTGGGCGCATGGGGCTGGTGTGGTGGCGATCCGTTCACCAGCGGCGGGCACGTGTGCGTCCCGGTGTCGGACGACGTGGCGTCGCGCTGCCGCTGACGCCCGCCCTCTGGGGCCGTGGCGCGGGGGGTGCGGTCAGCCTGGGTCGGTGGGCGGCGTAGCTCGGGAATCCGGTGCTCGACTCGTCGGGTGGAGCGGGTGCGCGGTGAGGCCCGGGCGTCGCCGCACGCGCTGCTCGGCCACGCTCAGTCCGCGGCCGAGCGGTGGGACTGGCTCAGCTCACGGGCGCTGCCAGGCGGCCTCCCAGGTGCGCCCGTCGATGTCGGTGAACACGAGGATGAGCTCGTCGTCTTCGACGGTGAGGCGGATGTCCTGCATGCAGTCGGCCTCGGCGTCGTGCCCGGTGCAGTCGCCGAGGTCGTAGACCTCGTACTCGCCGACTG
>JBLFXJ010000387.1:0-7432 GCA_047609825.1 Myxococcota bacterium | reverse complement strand
TCCAGCACGCCCTCGTCGATCTCGTCATCGCAGTCGTTGTCGATGCCGTCGCACAGCTCGGGGGCGCCAGGGTACCGCAGCGCTGTGGTGTCGTCGCAGTCGGCGCAGGCCGGTGAGCCGTCGCCGTCACCGTCTTCGGCTTCGTCGTCGCCCAACAAGCCGTCGCAGTCGTTGTCCACGCCGTCGCACAACTCTTCGGCGCCGGGGAAGGTCAGCGGGTCATCGTCATCGCAGTCGGCGCACTCTGGCGAGCCGTCTCCGTCGGCGTCCGCCAGCTCGTCCGGAGGCACCACGCCGTCGCAGTCGTTGTCCAGCCCATCACACAGCTCGGGCGCGCCGGGGAACACGGTGTCGTCGCCGTCGTCGCACTCCTCGCACACCGCGAAGCCATCGCCGTCGTCGTCGGTGAGCTCATCCGGCGGGATGACGCCATCGCAGTCGCCGTCGATGCCGTCGCACAGCTCCTCGGCACCAGGGTACACCAGCGCGTCGTCGTCGTCGCACTCCTCGCACGCCGCGAACCCATCGCCGTCAGCGTCCAGCTCGAGGTCGGGAACCCGTCCGTCGCAGTCATCGTCCACTCCGTTGCAGCGCTCGTCTGCCCCGGGGAAGATCAGCGTGTCGCCGTCGTCGCAGTCGCCATCGCACACGGCGAATCCGTCGCCGTCGAGGTCGAAGCCATCGTCTGCGCGACCGTCACAATCGTTGTCGATGCCGTCACACACTTCTGGCGCGCCTGGATAGGCGCTGGCGTCCGCGTCGTTGCAGTCGCCGTCGCACAACCGAACGCCGTCGCCGTCGCCGTCCCGCTCGGCGCCGGGGACCACGCCATCGCAGTCGTTGTCGAGCCCGTCGCACAGCTCCTCAGCGCCTGGAAACACCTGATCGAGGCTGTCGTCGCAGTCGCCGTCGCACACGTCGAAGCCGTCGCCATCGAGATCGGCGAACACATCCTCGTCGATGGCCCCGTCGCAGTCGTTGTCCACGCCGTCGCACAGCTCGGGAGCGGCTGGGAACGTGGTGGACACGCCGTCGTCGCAGTCGCCATCGCAGATGCGGAACCCGTCGGCGTCGAGGTCGTTCTCCTCAGGAGGCACGAGCCCGTCGCAGTCGTCGTCGATGCCGTCGCACAGCTCGGGAGCGCCCGGGTAGCGGTTCGGATCGTCGGGGTCGCAGTCGCCGTCGCAGGCCGACACGCCGTCGCCGTCCTCGTCGCGCTCTCGCTCGGGGATCACGCCGTCGCAGTCGTTGTCGAGGCCGTCGCAACGCTCGGGCGCACCGGGGAACACGTCGGGGTCGGCATCATCGCAGTCGCCGTCGCACACCCGCACGCCGTCGCCATCAGCGTCGAGCTCGGAGTCCGGCACCTGCCCGTCGCAGTCGTCGTCGACACCATTGCACCGCTCGTCGGCACCCGGACGGATGGACGGATCGGTGTCGTCGCAGTCGTCTCCACCACACTCCGGGGACAGCGCGCCGTCGCCATCGACGTCACAGCCATCCACGACCGTGAACGTGATCGGCACCTCCAGCACGTCGGTCGTGATGGACGGCTCCACCGCTGGCTCACAGCCGCTCGCCTCCACGGGAAGCGGCGCGTACCAGACCAGGGCCGTGACCTGCTGCAGGCCCGCCGCGAGGTCGAGCGGAACGATGGCCGCTCCGATCTCTACAGTGACGACGTCTCCGGGTGCGAGCACGCCGAGGTCGAGCAGCCCTGGCGCCTGCAGCCAGTCGCCGCCACCGTCGATCTCCACCGCGGTGATCTCGACCGGAAAGGGACCCGTGTTGGAGACGGTGAACGCAGCGCCGGCCAGTGGCGCCGTTCCCCCTTGGTCCACGGTGCCGAGGTCGATCCACTCCGGTGTCACTGCGACCCCCGGCGTCAGCTCAAGGCCGCCGCGACACGCTCCAGTGACCAAGGCCAGGGCAACCAACGCCGCCCAACCGCCAGCTTCACGCATCTCACCACCCGTACCCAGGGTACCGCCCAGCACCGCCACCCACAACGCGGATGCGACCGGGCATGACGTTTGGATAATGCCCGTGCGGCTGACGCCAGGGTACCTTGTGAACGTCGACGGGGGGAGAATGCGATCGGTGCTCGGCCTCGTGCTGGCCCTCGCCGGGGCGACAGCCCACGCCGAGCCTGCGGAACACAGCTACTCCGGCGAGACGCCGGCCTCGGTGGACCTGCTCCGGGTGAGCAAGGGGGGGCCGCGGATCTATGTGCAGGCGGATCTCCCCGGCGGCCACAGAGGGCTGTTCCTGGTCGACACCGGCGCAGACATCTCGGTGATCACCGAAGATGCGGCGAATCGAATGGGCCTCGATGTGATCCGGGGCTGGGGCGAGGTGCGCGGGCTCTCGGGCTCGGTGTCGACCGACGGCGCCGTCGTGCCCTGGGTCGAGCTCGGCGGTGTGCGCGTGCCCGACATCGCCGTTGCCGTGAACGTTCCCGGTGTGAGCGACTCGGCCTACTTCATGCCGCAGGACGGCATCCTCGGGAACAACGTGTGGTCCCGGTTCGTGCTCGAGATCGACTACCCCGCAGACCTGATGGTATTGCACGCGCCCGGCACCGTGAAGCAGCCCAAGCGGGCGGCACCGATGCTGTATGACGGGCACCACCTGTACACCCCGCTCACGCTGACCACCGCGGGCGACGAGCAGATCCGGGACACCATCGTGGCCCAGCTCGACACGGGTGCGGGGGAGCTCCTGCTCTGTAACGCCACCGGCGCCCGGTTCGAAGACGCCACGACCGAGGGGCTCGAGCCGGTTCGGGGCATCGGCGCATCCGAGACGCTTCCGCCGTTCCGATTCTTGAAGATGACCCGCCGGATCCCGCTGTCCGAGGCGGCGGTCGGCGGCCGGCGCCTGGACCTGACGGCGTCGGCGCGCTGGGTGGGGTTCGAGGACCAGTCCATCGACAGCTGCCCGTCCGGTTTCCGTGCGCTGATGGGGCATCAGTACCTTGCGGACAGCAGGGTGATCCTGGATTATCAGGAGGGGTGGGCCAGCCTCGCCCGCAGCCGCCGCCCGCCTCGCCTGCTCAACGGGCACGGCGTGTTGTACGCGCAGGACGTTGCGGCTCATGCGGACGACCCGTCTCGAGGTCTGCTCCGGGCCCAGCTGTTGCTCGGGGAGGAGCGGGAAGAAGATGCCGTCGCTGCGCTCGAGGCGTTCTCGGAGTCGGGCGGGGGCACCGCGGAGCAGGCCGCCGAGGCGCGGGTCCTGCTCGCCCGGCTGCACAGGCTCCGGGGTCGGCTCGATGCTGCATGGGAGGTGCTCACGCCGCTGTCGCCCGGTGAGCTGGTGGACCAGGGGCAGGTGGTGGCTTCGGTGAATGGTCTGGCCTTCGAGGGCCGTGGGCCCGAAGCGCTGGACCTCGCCCGCGCGGCGGTGGAGGCACGGCCGGACGACGGGTGGAGCCACGTGGCGCTGGCGGATGCCCAGATGCACGCGGGTGACTCGGAAGCGGCCCGCGACGCCCTCTACCGGGCGGCGCAGCTCGAGCAATACCCCGACGCCCACCTGGTGCGGCGCGCTCGCGTGGCCCTCGCTGTGGGCGACCGTCTGGGCAGCATGGCGCACATCCGCAAGCTCCTTCAGCTGTACCCCCATGAGGGTCAGTTCATCTGGTTCTACGCGTTGTTGGTCGAAAACGAGGCGGAGGCCAGCACCTTCCGCGCCGACCTCGAGGCCGCGATGGCCCGACTGCACCCGTTCATGCAGCCGTATGACTTCCTCGTCGCCGCGTACCGGGTGCTGGGTGACGACACGGTGGCCCAGCGCTGGATGGATCACGGCATCGAGGAGCACTGCTCGCCGATGAGCGCCAGTGCGCTCCTGGACAACTGCATGGCCTGGTATTGGTCGCTCGCAGGCCAACATCCCGACGCCTCGCTGGTGCGCATCGACCGGGCGCTCGCCGAGTCGGGAGCTCGGCCCGACTTCCTCGACACCAAGGCGATGGTGCACGTAGCGCGCGGAGAGTACGACCTGGCCTTCGACGCATCGCTCGGCGCCGCTCGACTGTCACCGGAGGACCCCTACATGTTGTGGCAGGCGGAGCGGATCGGCCAGCTGGTCCCCACCAGCGCAACCGCCGACGCCCCCTGAGCGCCTTGGCGGCCTTGACCTGGCGCACCCGGGTGGGCCAGACTCCGGAGTTGAGAGACCGAGCGTGTCAGAGCCCGACCCCGCACAGCTTGTGAAGACCCTGACGTTCCTGCTCCGGCAGCGTACGGGCGCCGGACTCGACATGGACGACAAGGGGTGGGTGGCGCTCGAGCAGGTGCGTGCCGCGGTGAGTCAGCTCCTCGAGGAGGATGTGCCCCTCGATGCCCTCACGGGTGTCGTCGGCAGCTCACAGTCCCGCCGATTCGAACTGCGCCAGGGCCACATCCGAGCGGTGCAACGCCGCCGCAGCCGACGCCAGCTGCCGCCCGACATCGTGTACCACGCCGCGACCCAGGTCCAGGTGGACCGCTACGTGAGCCAAGGGCGGGTGGCGATACAGGGGCGTCCGATCTACTTGTCCAGCGACGAGCGGCAGGCCTGGCGGGCGGCGCACCGGCTCGGTCCCCAACCTCGGGTGCTGTACGTGGACTCGTCGCGCGCGCGCCGGCATGGTGTGTGGTTCCAGCGCAACCGGCGATCGGGGCTGTACCACACCCGCTCCGTGGGCACCGTCGACGTGTTGAACCTGCTGCCGAACTACGCGGAGCAGCTCTCGGCCGGCGGGATCCCGATGGTGATGGGCAACGATGGCGTGCCTCGACTGGCCTTGATCCGCGTGGCGCGCCGCAGCGGGATCACCTGGGAGGTGGCGAAGGGCAAGCTCGAGCCTGGCGAACCGCCCGAGCATGCCGCGGTCCGCGAGGTGCGCGAGGAGATGGGGCTCGACGTCGATCTGCGCATCACCTGTCCCGTGGGTCTGGTTCGCTACGGATTCATGGCGCCGGGCGGGCTTCCCAGGCTGAAGACCGTGCACCTGTACCTGATGGAGCCCCTCTCCCCTATCGAATCGGCGTTTCGCCCCTCGACGCGGGAGGGGATTGGCGCTGTGCAGTGGTTCACGCCCGACGAGGCGTGCAACGCTGTCACCCACAGCAGCCTGGTGCCAGCGATGCGACGGGTTCGTCAGCTCGTCGAGTCGCACTGGCCCACGGGCGGCTGACGCGGCTACAGTTCCGCCGATAGACGCCACACCGATGGCGACGACGACGGTGAGCGCCCGCGGGCGCCGCCGCACTGCAGCACGGGCGCCCACTCCACGGGAGACTGGCACATGGACGTGACCCTCACAGGCAGCAGCCCCGGCGCCACCACCGCCGGCATCATGTTGCTGACGCGCGCCCGCCAGCTCGGCTACCCGCTCACCGTCCGCGTCATCGGCGATCCCGAGGACATCGTGCCGATCCCGGGCCCCGCGATCTGCTACGCGCCGGTGCTCGCGTCCTGCGGCGTGGGCCGGGAGATGGGGTCGGGCGCGACGGTCGTGGTTCCAGGGCCTCCCGGTGAGCCCCTGTTGGTCACCGTCCATCCGCACGGCGTGAGCGGCTGGTTCAAGGTGGACCGGAACGGCGAAGGGGCGCACGCAGCGAGCCGCGCCTACGTGCGCATGTCACGGGATCCTCGGCCCAGGGCTCGGTCGCTCGGACAGCGCCTGCGCAGCGCGCTGGAGGCGCTCGGGCTGTCCCGCGACCCGGCTGTGCTCGATGTGCTGTTCGGCGCCGAGGTGCCCGCCCTCACCCGCCTCGCGGTGGGGCTGCGCGCCGGCCGCGCGATGTCCGGCGAGCGCGGCCAGCCCATCACCCGCTTCCTATCTAGCTACTCGCCGAACGACCCCATCCCGCGCGAGTACGATGACGCCGCGGTCGAGCTGATGCGCGAAGGCGATCTGGGGTGGATCGTGGACGGCCTGTCGACCTCGATCAAAGACGATGTGACGAAGCTGGTCCGGGACTTCCGCACCTTGGCGTCCGAGGATGGTGGCGCCGATCTGGTGCTGCTCCACCACCTGGCCGAGATCACCAGTCAGCTCATCCAGCTGCCGGCACGCTCGATCCTGCCACCCCTCGGCGCCGCGGAAGACAGCGTCGCCACGGGCATGCGTTCTGCGCTGTCGGCGTTCGGGGACGGCGACGCGAACCGCCAGCTCGTGCAGATGTTCCAGTTTCTCGGTGGCCGATACGTCGCGAGCGCACCCCACGCGGTGATCGCGTGTGACGCGCCACCACCGCCGGACAAGGTCGGGCGCTGGTCCTGGTTCTGCGCGCAGGTCCGCCAGGGGCGCAAGGAAGCGGATCGCATCTGGCCCGACCTCGTCGACCCTCCGTCCTGACGACAGCAGCCGCTGTGAGCCGTCGCTTGGCGACGCGCCGACGCTAGAACAGCGGGAGCTGATCGTCGGGCTCCTCGGGCGTGACCGGGTGATCTCCGGTCCAGCAGGCGAGGCAGTAGTCGGAGACGCCGTCGCGCCGGCGCCCCAGGACATCGACCAGTCCATCGAGCGAGAGCGCAGCGAACTCGTCCACGCCGAGGGCGCGAGCCAACGCGCCCGGCTCATCGGCCCTGGGCGCCAGGAGCTCGTCGCTGGTGGGAGTCGCCACGCCGTATACGCACGCATGTCGGACCGGCGGAGAGGCCGACCGGAGGACCACACGGGTTGCGCCCGCCTGACGCAGCGCGCGTGTGGCCTCGATCACATGTTCACCGGTCACTACGCCGGAGCTGACGAGCACGACGGTCCGGCCATCCACCGCCTCGGCCACGACGCGCCATCGCGGCAAGCCATCCCCGGGCCCGAACGACTCGGGCTGCAGAGCGAGCTCCAACGTGCAACGGGCTGCCCGGGCGTAGGCCACGGCACAGTCCTCGGCCTCCGATCCCAGTGGCACCACCACCGCGCGGGCGGGTGGCGGATGCTCTGCGGCGAGCCGTTCGCCCAGGCCGCGCCTCTGAGCGTGCACATGCTGACCGAACACCGTTGCGTCGGCGCGGGCGAGCACCACGTGCTCTTGGGCGCACGCACGCCGCGCGCGGGCGAGGAATGGCTGGACACGCTGGCACCCGCGGGCGTCGAGGATGACCATCTCGCCGCGTGCAACCTCCCGCACGCTGGTGCCCCCGATGGATCGGATGGGAGCATCTTCGGAGGACAGGACCCACGCGTCGTCCAGGCGGCCGAGCACGAGGGGCCGGAAGCCGTGCGGGTCGCGAACGGCGACCAGGCACTCCGGGGTGAGCACGGCCGCGCAGAATGCGCCTTCCACCCGCCACAGCGCGTCTACGAGGCGGTTCACGAAGGTGCCCTGTGAGGACTGCGCCAGCAGATGGGCGAGCACCTCGGCCTCCCCTCCGGAGCGGAACAGCGCGCCTCGCTCCTTGAGCTCGCGCCGGAGTCGTGTGCCGTTCGTGAACC
>JBLFXJ010000386.1:0-7472 GCA_047609825.1 Myxococcota bacterium | reverse complement strand
GACGGCGCCGACGAGCCCAACTGCGCGACGAGGGCCCCCAGGCCGTCGAGTGCATCCCGGAGAACGAGGACGGCATCCCGCCGACCTACGACTTCGACACGGACGGCGATGGCCGCTCCGACTCCATCGAAGGCCTGGGCGACGAGGACGGCGACGACGACCCGAACTTCGTCGACTGCAACAGCGAGGGCTGTGAGGGCGACACCGACCGGGACGGCCTGCCAAACTGCCGGGAGAACTACATCTTTGGCAACCCTGACGCCCAGGACATCGCCGACTTCGACGGCGACGGCATCCCCGATGGCATCGAGGCGGGCGACGACCCCGACTGCTTCGACCCGTCCGCGCTCGACGGCGCCTGCGTCGTGCAGGACACCGACGGCGATGGCGACCCCGACGTGATCGACACCGACGACGACGCGGACGGCTTCACCACGAACAGCGAGATCCTGCCGTTCGGCGAGTGTGGCGCAGGCCTGGCCGTGGTGCAGGTGGTCGACGATGTGGCGACCACCGTGTGCTCCACCACTGGTGAGCCGGTCGATCCGCGGAACACCGACGCCGACCGCGGCGCCGTGTTGCCGCGCTTCCCCGACACCATCCCCGACTACCTCGATGCCGACGACGACGGCGATGGCCGCCTCACCATCGACGAGGGCAACGGCGACGACGACAACGACGGCACCCCGAACTGGGTGGACGAGGACGACTTCGACGGGGCCGACGCCGACGCCGACGGCGATGGCCTCACCAACGGCGAAGAGAACGAGATCGGCACCGACCCGTTCGACCCGGACAGCGACGGCGACGGCATCGACGACCTCACCGAGGTGGGCGACAACCCGGCCAACCCGAGGGACTCCGACGAAGACGGCGTGATCGACGCGCTGGATGACGACGACGACAACGACGGCATCTCGTCCCGTGACGAGGGCGCCACCGACCTCAACGGTGACGGCACGCCGAACTACCTCGACCAGGACTCTGACGGCGATGGCAACATCGACGCCAACGAGGGTCTCGGCGACGTGGACTGCGACGGCGTCGTCAACTTCCTCGACGCCATCGACGACGACGGGCCCTGCCTGGCAGACAACGGCTCGGACGGCGTGGACAAGATCGTCAACGAGGGCTGCGAGGGCTGCAACAACAGCACCGGCGGCGGGGCGGGGCTCTGGCTCCTCCTCATCGGCGCGCTCGTGCGGCGTCGCCGCGCGGCCTGACCTCCGGTCCTCGGACCCACGGCCCGCCTCGGCTCCCGAGGCGGGCCGCTCTGCTCTTGGGGGTGTGCGCAGCCGCTACTGCAGGCGACTCCAGCTCGAACCTGGCAGCGCATCGGTCACGGGTGGCGTCTGGGCAGCGAGCAGGTACACGGCCCGGCGATTACGCGCCTCGTCCGCCTCGTCCGGCGTGGCCACCGCGAGTCCACGCTCACCGAACCCCTGGTACCAGATCGTGCCCGTGAAGCCCCTGTTCCGGAACCACTTCGCGATGGCCCGAGCCCGCCGCTCCGACAGCCCCTGGTTCGCACCCTCTGCCCCCACCGTGTCGGTGTAGCCGCCCACGAACAGCTGGATCTCGACGATGTCCCCGTACTTGTCGAGAACGCCTGCGGTGTCGGCCCACGTCGCGTCGAGCTTCGGCACCTGGGCGGGCGTGAGGTCAGCGCTCCCGCTGGCAAACACCACGTCCTCGTGAGGGATGGCGTACGACCACGGCGACAGCTCGAGCAAGCCAGTGAACCCGTTCGCATCGACGCCCTCGATCGCCAGCTTCACCACCTCCATGGTGGTGGTCCAGCTGAACCGCGGATGCGACGGGTTGGTCAAGTCAGCGCGCTGCTCCTCGATCACCTGGCCGTCCACGCCCACCACCCGCAACACGGCATCCTGGAGCGGTCGGCTCGCGTGCGCTGCCAGTGTGCGGGCCTCGAGGTCGACGTCTTCCGGGCCATAGGTCCACCCGATCAGCGGCAGGCTCGACACCTCCACGGCCAACGGCAGCTCCCCCACCCCGCCCTGGGCGTCGGTCAGTTGAACCCGGCCGGAGCAGGTGTGGGTGCCTTGCGCGATGCCATCGAGGGTCATCGTCACCGACACGCCCGGCGAGAGCCCGCCAGCGTGGGTCCACTGGCGCCCCGTGCCGCAGTCGAGCCGAACGTCGATGCGGCCGGAGACGGTCGGGTGGAAGGTGAGCGAGGGGGAGGCAGCGCCGTGCTCCACGACGCGCACGGCGTCGAATGTGAGGGCGTCTGCACCGAGTGCAAGCGAAGCGAGAAGCAGGATCATTGGTCCTCCGGAGGGTGGATCCCGAGCGCCGGGTAACGCCAACCCGGACCACCGGTGTCTGACTCCGTGAGACGCAAGAGACCCCTTGTGATGGGAGGAGATCATGACTCGGACGACGCTCGCCGCGGCGATGCTCACGTCAGCCCTCAGCGGCTGCATCCTGTACGAGACCAGGGAGATCGAGGAAGACTGCCGTGGGCGGGACTGCCCTGCGGAGACCACCGACGACCCCAGCGTGAGCTTCCCCAGCTGGACCGACGACTCCACCGACCCTGCCGTGGCGTCGGATGTCTTCCTCACGGTGACCGAGGGCGCTCCCGGCGAGACGCTGCTCACCACGCTGGAGGCCACCGGCGACTTCGACCTGCTCCAGGTCGTGGACATCGCCTTCGCCGGGCCCGTCGACGTGGTGGACCGCAGTGACCGCGACGACGAGCTGCTGCTGATCATCCGCATCGACGACGGCGCGAAGCCGGGGCGGGTCGACGTGTTCGTCACCTGGGGCGAAGACGACGTGGCGCGGCTGTCCACCCCGTTCACCATCGTGCCGCACGCCGTGGAGGACACCGGGGAGGCCGTCGACACCAGCGCCCCAGCGGACACGGGAATGCCAGCGGACACGGGTGCCGGCGCGCCCCATCCCGACCCGGACGACACCGAAGGCGATACGAGCGATACCGGCATCACGAACTGCCCATGAGCCCCGCCCCGATCGCCGTGTCGTGGCGCGCCGCCGACGGTGAAGCCGAGCGTCCCCGCCAGCGGAGCGCCATGACCCGCCTCGACATCGCGGATCTCTACCGTCGCTACGGCGACATGGTGTTCGGCCGGTGCCGCAACCTGCTCGGCAATCCCAGCGACGCCGCGGAGGCCACCCAGGACGTGTTCCTCAAGCTCCACCGGTCGCAAGGCCAGTTCCGCGGCGAGTCTTCGCCCACGACCTACCTGTTCCGGATCACGACCACCACCTGCCTGAACCGCCTGCGCTCCCGCCGGCGGCGCCCGGAGGACCCGGTGGAGGAGATGCCCCCCAGGGCCGCGACCGACAGCATGCTGGACCTGGTCGCCACCCGCGATCTGGTCGACCTGCTGCTCGCCGACGAAGACGAACGAACCACGACCGCCGCCATCTACTGCTTCGTGGACGGCATGACCTACGCCGAGGCCGGCCACCTGCTCGGGGTGACCGGGGGGGCCGTCCGCAAGCGGCTCACGGCGTTCAGGCAGCGTGCGCGCACCCGGCTTGCCTGGCTGGAGGGAGTTGAATGAGCCGCCATGTGTCGACGCTCGACCTGCACCGCATGCGGTACGGCGAGCTGTCACCCGAGCAGGGGCAGGTGCTCCGATCCCACATCGCCGGGTGCGAGCTGTGCGCTGAGCGGGAGCGGGTGCAGCACGCCGATCGCGCAGGCTTCGTGCTCACCCCGCTGCCTCCGTCCATCGCCGCCCTCGAGCCCCCGCCGCGCATCAGCCGGCGCTGGTGGAGTGGCTTGGCACTGTTGCTCGCCGCCGCCGTCGCGTTGGTCGTCGTGCTGCCGCAGCTCAGCGGCGCACCCGACACCCCCACTGAGCGGGCGAAGGGCTCCACGCCAGACCTCGAGGTGTGGATCGCGACCGAGACCGGGCCGCGACCGCTCCGCGCCGACGAGGCCCTGCGCGCAGGCGACACCGTTCAGCTGCTGTTCGATCCCCACGGCGCGTCCGAGGTGTGGCTCGCCGGACGCGATGGCGCAGGCACTGTCGAAGTGTACGGCCGGGTGACCCCAGACGGCGAGGGGCTCCAGCCTGCCCCGTTCGCGCTCACCCTCGACGACACCCCAGGCGCCCAGGAGTTCGTGGTGTTGATCCCAAACGCGCGGATCGATGCCATGGATGTGAAGATGTGGCTGTCACGAAACGTCGACCCGCCCGGTGAATGGACCCGCCTGCGCGTCCGCAAGGAGTGAGTTCGTGGTTGCCTTGCTCGTGTCTGCGCTCGCCCTCGCCGCACCACTCCGGCACGCGCTGGTGGTGGGAGCGAACGACGGCGGGGGTGTGCTCGAGCCGCTGCGGTACGCCGAGCGCGACGCCGAGACCATGGCCGACGTGTTGGTCGAGCTCGGCAGCTTCGACGAGGAGCGGGTCAGCGTGCTGTATGCACCGACCGCTGAGGAGCTTCGGGAGGCGCTCGCCCACCACGCCGCGATCGGCGAGCTCGTCGACGACGATCTGTTCGTGTTCTACTACTCGGGCCACGCCGACGCGAACGGCCTGCGGCTCGGCGAGGACCGGTACTGGTTCGACGCCCTCAAGCACGACATGCGGTCCATCGATGCCACCGTCCGGATCGGGCTACTCGACGCTTGCCGCTCGGGTACGATCACCCGCTTGAAGGGGGCTGCACTCACCAACTCGCTGTTCGACCAGCGGGCTGGCGCCCTGCAGGGCGAGGCCTGGCTCACCGCCTCCTCGGCCGACGAGGTGGCCCAGGAGTCGGACCGCCTCCGCGGAGGATTCTTCACGCACTACCTGGTGTCTGGCCTGCGCGGAGCCGCCGACCGGGACGACGGTATCGTCGATCTCGACGAGCTGTGGCGGTACACCTCCGAGCGTGTGGTGTCGAAGACCGGCGAGACCGCAGCGGGCGCGCAGCACCCCAGCCGAGAGTTCGACCTCGCCGGCGCAGGCCACATCCCTCTGGCGGACGTGCGACACGCCACCGCCGGCATCCGGTTCCCCGACTCGCTGATGGGACAGCTCGCCGTGTTCCGGCTGCCCGACGGCATCCAGGTCGCGGAGCTCACAAAGCAGGCCGGCTACGCTACCTCCCTGGCCCTCCCTCCTGGGCGGTATCGGGTGCGGCGCCGGGAGGGTGATGCGCTGTACGACATCACCCTCACGCTGGCAGACGGCTCTCTGCTCGCCGTCACCGACTGGGGCGAACCCTGGACGGGTGAGCTGGCCGACGCGCGGGGGGATCGCCTCGCCCACTACGTGGATCTGAGCCGGTCTTGGGAGCGCAAGCAGAAGCTGGGTCATTCGCCGGGGATCGCCGGCGTGTCGTCCATCGCCGTTCCGGGCGCGGGCCAGCTGTACAACGGTCACGTGCTCAAGGGACTGGCCTATTTCGTGGCCACGAGCTCGCTGATGGCCGGCACCATCGTGGGCAGCGAGACCCGCATCGCGCCCACGCTGTGGCCGCTCGTTGGCGCCACCCTGTGGGGCGCGTCGGTGGCCGACGCCACCTACAATGTGCACCGGCGAGAAGACAAGCGACCCCGTCGAGGCGTGCCGTTGTCGGCGAGCGGGTCGTTCAGCAGCGACCCCACATTCCCGTGGCACCTGGGGGCCAGCGCCGATCTGATGCTGCGACCCGGGCTGTCGATCGGGCTGGACCGTGTGGGCGTGTCCACGTACCGGGATCGGGGGTGGGATATGCATGCTGGATCCCGCCTGATGGTCGCCGGTGAGGGCGAGCGGGTGCGCCCTGGCGCCTTCCTCGCGTTCGGCGTGCGCCACGGACGCGACCAGCTCGACCCGCTGCCGCAGCGCACCCTCGAATCCGTGACTGACCGCCGACTCACGCGCACGGTGTTCGGCGCTGGGGCGAACCTCCGGTACTACGTGGTTCCCAGGTACTTCACCGAGGTGGAGGGCCGCTGGGAGCGGGACGGCGAGCAGCAGGGGTGGCGCGCCGGCGTTGGGCTCGGAGTGCACCTGGGGCGGTGACGCGTTCGCGGCGCGGCGGTGTCTCACGTCCTGTAGCCAGGAGACACCGCATGCTGTTGCTCACCGCCCTGTTCTCGCCGACCGCCCTCGCCTGCCCCCACCTCGAGTCCCACGATCCGGAGGAGGTCTGCGATGCCCAACCGGAGCCCACCGGCGACAACGACGACGTGCATGTCCGGTTCACCGAGACATTCCTGCGCGACACGGTGGCGCACGACCTGCGGGTGCAGTCGGAGGGGCCTCGCGACGCCTACTTCTCCGCCGAGCTGCGCTACTCGCCGGTGAACGAGTGGGTGGGGCGGGTGGGGGCGGGGTTCGACGTGTTCGGAGGCGGCCCGCTGGACCTCACCCTCGGGCTGTTCCTCGGCGGCGGAGGCACCTGGGATGACAACCAGGCCCGCCTGTCCGCCGGCCCCGTCGCCGGCGCCGCCGTGGGCGTGGGCTACACCGGCACCCACATGTTCGCGGGCTACCGCTGGCTCGCGGGCTTGCACCCCTCCGACGAGCGCGGGGTGCTCAGCGAGAACGAGCTCACGGCGGGCTACCGGTTCGGCGACAGCCTGGCGGTGTTCGGGCAATACGTGGTCCTCAGTCCCCGGGCCGACCGTCCGCGCACCGGCATCGGCATCGGCGCGCGCCTCACATTCTGAAGACGTCCCGGGCAAACGGCTCGGATACGGCATCCGAACCCGCATCCGCGGCACATCGGCCAGCGATGGGTTAGGCTTCGGGACACTCCACGGGGCCCTACGTATGCGCCAACTGACGCTCCTCGTCCTCCTCGCCTGTGGCAGCGAGCCAATCGACTGCCCTGAGGAGTCGAAGATCTCCGTCTTCGTCGACGAAGACGCCGATGGCCAGGGCTTCGGCGCGCCGACGCTCGCGTGCACCCTCGAAGAGGGATTCTCCCGCACCAACGACGACTGCGACGACACCGAGGCTGACATCAGTCCCACGTCGCTCGAGAAGTGTGACGGCAAGGACAACGACTGCGACGGAGAGGTCGACGACGGACTGCGCGCCCTCACCTTCTACAAGGACAAGGACGGCGACAGCTACGGCAACCCCGACAAGCGACGCCAAGCCTGCGGTCCGCCCGAGGGTTTCGTCGAGAACAGCTACGACTGTGACGATGACAACGAGTTCTCCTACCCCACCGCAGAAGAGTTCTGCGACGGCGAGGACAACGACTGCGACGGCCTGATCGACGACGACGACCCCACGCTCACCACCGACGGCACGCCCACCTGGTTCTACGACGGTGATGGCGACGGCTACGGCACGCCAGAGATCTTCGTCCAGAAGTGCAACGCGCCCGCCAGCACGACCGACAACGGCGACGACTGCAACGACATGGACGCCCGGATCAACCCCGATGGGCGCGAGGTCTGCGACGGTCAGGACAACGACTGCGACGGCTACACCGACGACTCCGACGACAGCCTCGACCCCGCTGGGCGCTCCGAGTGGTGGGCC
>JBLFXJ010000385.1:0-7509 GCA_047609825.1 Myxococcota bacterium | reverse complement strand
AACCGCCTCGTCCACCGCCGCCTTTGCCCCACTCACCAGCTGCTCGACGAAGGTGTCGTAGGCCGTGTCGGGGTCGCCGATGACGGGCATGCGGGTGTTGTGGAGCACCGCGTAGCCCTGGAGCAGGAAGAACAGGTGAGAGGGCCCGCCGAACCGCGTGAAGGTCTTCTCCGACCCGCGCACCTGGCCCGCCGTGGACGCGTCGCTGAACTCCCGCGGGTAGGCGTAGACCACGGTGGGCAGGGCCGTGCCCTCCTCGTACCCGGGCGGCAGGTAGAGCACGAACGACAGCGGCACGCCATCCTCCCGCTCATAGGTCACGATCCGCCGCTGAATGCCCCGGAGCACCGGCGTGGGGTCGGCGAACGCGGTCACCGGGGTGGAGGACCGGGCCCACTGCGCCTCGCCCTCCGCCGCACCCGCCGCGGGGTCGCCGAGGGTCACCTGGTGCAGGTTCGGCGGATCGGTCGGTGATTCGCCGAGCATCAGGAAGGTGCCCGCGTCCATGTCCTGCCAGGCGACGAACCGCTCGTAGCGCTCGGGGTCGCTCCGGAACAGCCTCTCGGCGGTGTCGGAGCCCAGCGGACGCCGGTCGACGAACGGCCGGTCGCCGTCGGGGCTCGACCCGGAGCCGGAGAAGAACAGCGCGCCGTCATGCTCCCGCAGCACCCGATGCCCGCTCGCCAGCGGCCGGGTCATCGGCCGCCCGGGGTCGGCGTAGCGGTCGTTATAGGAAAGGTCGAACCAGCGCTTCGACGTCTTCCGGTCTACGTCCGCCTGCCACACATGCCGCCACCGGCGCGACCGCTCATACTGCTCCACCACCATCGCGCCGCTCGCCTCCCCCCACCACCAGCCGTTCACCCGGTGCTGGGAGTGGAACACCACCTCCGGTGCGCCGCGGAACGGGGCGGCGTGCTGCAGGATGTAGTCGCGGTGCGTCACCTCGGTGGACCAGTCACCGCCGTCCTGCGCCTCGACCCACACCAACGTGGCTGGGGCGCTCGACCGCCACGACACGGACCGCACGCCCACCGGCACCCCGTGGATCGGCACGCTCTCGTGAGCCGCATGGGTCGCCACCGTGTGCACCACCTTGCCGTTCGGCTTCCACACCTCCACGGTGCTCCCGAACCGCCACCACGCCACCCGGTGCGACCACGGGCCGTTCAGCCGCTCCACCAGCAGCAGCTTGCCGTTTGGGGAGCTCGCCGCCCCCGCAATCACGCCCGGCTCGCCGATGGGCGCGAAGCTGAGGTCATCCGCGCTCACCACGCCGATCTGGCTGGTCGCGAAGTGGGTGAACAGCGCGTCGTCGTGGGCGGTCGTCAGCAGATCCCGCGCCTCGTAGGTGCTGCTCGCCGTGGCCCCGGCCGCATCCCGGGTCTCGGGCCCGGCGGGGATCGGCGGCGCCGACGGCATCGGCCCCCGCCCAGACGGCACGGTGAGCACCAGCAGCCGGTCCTGGTCCGGCATCCAGGCCATCTCGACGCCGAGCAGCGGGTTCAGCGCCACATCCGGCACCACCGCACCCGTGCCGTCCGCGGTCCCGACCCAGAGCGCGATGCGGTCCCCCTGCTTGAGCGCCAGCGCCAGGCGCTCGCCATCGGCCGACCACTCGATGCCCACGATGGGCCCGCCCGGCTCGAGCGGGAGCTGGGCGCCGTCGGCCACGGTGAGCAGGATCGGATCTTCGTACCCGCTCCACCCGTGGTGGCCGTTGGTCCGCGCGTCGACCCGAACGCCCGCCAGCGGCAGCATCGCGGCCGCCTTGTCCGCCAGGGCCGGGTACTGGATCGGCCGCACCAGGAGCGCGTGCTCGCCGTCGGGGCTCATGCGCGCCGACGGGGTGAGGGGCGCATGCAGCACGTCCAGGATGGCCTGCGGCGGCTGCTGCCAGGTGGTGGCGAGGGCGGCGGCGGTGAGCAACGCGAGCATCGGGGCCTCCGTGGCGTGCACCGCGTATCCCGTGCACGGAGGCGCCATCCCCTCGTCCGTCGTGGGGAAGCGAAGGCCGGCGTTGACGCGGGATGGGCCTCCTTGGGACCGTGCGGTGCTATCGTCCGGCACGCGGACGGCCGGACCGGTCGGTCGCATGAGAGGTCCAATGGCTGACTACACGTTGCTTTCGTCGAGAGACCCTGTGGGCTCGGACCCGCTGGTGCACCAGCTGGCGGTCGACCTGGCGAAGGCCGGACACACCGTGACCCTGTTTCTTGTGGAGAACGGCACCTTCCTCGCCCGCGTGGGCGTGTTCCCAGAGGTTCGCGAGGCCCTGTTGGCGGCCGGCGTCGAGGTGTTGGCGGATGACTTCGCCCTCGCCGAGCGTGGAATCCTCGACGGCGCGTTGGCGCCCGGGGTGCTCCCGAGCAGCCTCGAGCGGGTGGTGGATGATCTTGCGGCGGGCCGCCGCGTCTCATGGCACTGAAGGAGGCCCCCATGTCCGAGACATCGTTGACGTTCATGCTGATGGATCCGCCGTTCGAGTCCACGCGCTCGACCACGGCGCTGCGGCTGCTCCAGATCGCGGCCGACCGCGGATATGACCTGAAGGTGCTCGCCTATGAAGGGGCGGTATACCTTCCGTTTGCCGGCCAGGCCGGGCACCCGAACCCGATCCATGGCCACACGGTCTCTGAGGAGGACCACCCCCTGCCCAAGGACTGGATCGCGTCCATCCGCGACACCGCCGCGGCCAACGGCGGCTCGCTCGACTGGGTGAACTGCGGGATGTGCGCCGACGAGCGCGGGGCGAACGACGCCATCGACGGGGTGCGCCGCGGCGGCCCGCCTGCGCTGGCCACCTGGCTGGACGAGACCACGAACACCCTCATCATCCCGACCCGAGGCTAGCCCCATGGCATCACTGTTGTGCATCGTGGACCAGGGATACCGGGCCACCGTCGAGGAGCAGGACGACACCGCCGTGTGGATGGCGCACATGCTCCAGCGCTGCGAGGGCACCCGCACCACGCTGGTGCTCCGCGGCTCGGCCGTGAACTACGCCAACCCCGCCTGCATGCCCATCGGCGTGGAGTTCGGGGAGTGGTCCCAGGCCCACCCCGCCGACCTGGGGCGGGACCTGGTGCAGTACAGCGCCGATGGCGGCCGCGTGTTCGCCATCGCAGAGGACGTGTCGGCGCGCGGGCTGTCCGCAACCGACCTGTTGGAGTGCGTGGATGTGGTGCCGGCGAGCCGACTGTCGGCCCTCGTCGCGGAGCATGACAACACCAGCTTCTGGTAGGCACGACCCGGGGGCGGCGGGCCCTCTCTGCGCTCCTCTGCCCCCTCAGCGCCCTCTGCGGTAAGCTCTGTTCAGCCGTGATTACCCTGTGCTGGTGTTCTTGACGCAGCGGGCAGGAGGGTGCGGAGGAGCGCAGAGAGCTGGGGCGGTTCGTCACCGACCGGGGCGAGCGATACCCGGACGCATGCCGAATCCGAGCCGACGTACATTGCTCGCCGGGACGGCCGCGTCAGCCGCGGTCGGCGCCGGCGTCGCCTGGAGCGCCACGATGCCCACCGCACGGATGCCGTCGATCTACCTGCCACATGGAGGCGGGCCGTGGCCGTGGCTGAGCGGCCCCGGGTTCGAACGGTTCAGCAGCGGCACCGCTCCCCTGCGGGCCTGGCTCGAGGCGCTCCCCGGTGAGCTGCCGGCCCCACCGCGGGCCATCCTGTCGATCACGGCCCACTGGGAGGCCCCGGTAGTGACCGTGGGCTCCTCCGCAGCCCCGCCCATGTTGTACGACTACACCGGGTTTCCCGACCACACCTACCAGGTGACCTGGAGCGCTCCCGGGTCGCCCGAGGTGGCGCGACGGGTGCAGGCCCTGCTGAGCGAGGCGGGCATCGCCCACGGTGAAGACGCGGCGCGGGGGTTCGACCACGGCACCTTCGTGCCCCTCGCCGTGGCGTGGCCCGATGCGGCCGTGCCCACGGTGCAGCTGTCGCTGGTGCGCGGCCTGGATCCGGCGGCGCACCTGGCGATCGGCCGGGCACTCGCGCCCCTGCGGCACGAGGGCGTGCTCCTGGTCGGCAGCGGGATGAGCTACCACAACATGCGCGGCTTCGGCAGCGCCCAGGGCAAGGGCCACGCCGAGACCTTCGACGCCTGGCTGCAGACCACCTGCGCAGCCCCCCAGACCGAGCGGGACGCCGCGCTCACCGCCTGGGCCGAGGCCCCAGCGGCGCGGGCCTGCCACCCCCGGGAAGAGCACCTGCTGCCGCTGATGGTGGTGGCGGGTGCTGGCGGGGAGGACCCGGTGTCGGTGCCGTTCAATGCGGATGTGCTGGGGACGCGGGTGTCGGCGGTGCGGTTCGGGTGAGGTGGGCTCGGCGACGGGCGGGAGGCGCGGACCTCTCCAGCGCAGTCCTGTACAAGTCGTTCTCGCCGGTGTGCGATGAGCGGCAACGCCGGTGTTGGGCGGCCTCCGAAGCCGTGGCGTTTGGCCACGGTGGGGTCGCGGTTGTCCGGCGGGCCACCGGCATGTCAGATCGCACGATCCATTCGGGGATCCTGGAGCTTCAGGGGGAGGCCTCTACGGTGTCCGGGCGGGTTCGCCGGCCAGGCGGGGGCCGGAAGGCACAGCGGGACACTGCGGGGTTCAGCGAGGCGTTGCGAGCCCTCCTCGAGCCGGACACGCGCGGAGACCCCGAGAGTCCGCTCCTGTGGACAACGAAGAGCACTCGGCGGCTCGCAGACGCGATGACGCAGGCAGGTTGGCCGGTGAGCCATGAAACCGTGGGGAAGGAGCTTCGGTCGCTCGGATTCTCGTTCCAAGGCACCCGGAAGAAGCTCGAGGGCAAGAGTCACCCTGACCGCAACGAGCAGTTTGAGCACATTCATGACCAAGTACAGCGGTACCAGGCCCGTAATCAGCCGGCCATCTCCGTGGACACGAAGAAGAAGGAGCTCGTGGGGAACTTCGCCAGGCCGGGAACGGACTGGCATCCGAGAGGCGATGCTCCTCTGGTGAACATGTACGATTTTCCCCACCTTGGCGAAGGGAAGGCAGTCCCATACGGCGTCTACGACATCCTTGGGAATGAAGGCTGGGTGAGCGTCGGCATGTCGGCGGACACCGCCGAGTTCTCCATCGCGCGGGACGCCGGGGCGCGACGTGGGCTCGACTACCTGGCCATCGGCGACACCCACGCGTTCCGGGACGTGACGCCGGATGGGCCCGTGCCCACCGTGTACCCAGGGGCCCCCGAGCCGACGAACTTCGGGGAGAAAGACGCCGGGTATGTGGCGGTTGTGGCCGTGTATCGGCGTGGAATGCGGCCGCGCGTATCCCGTGAGCGGGTGGGCATGTGGACCTGGCGCGAGGTGGTGTGCACCGATCTCGCCAGCCTGCGCGACCTGCTGGTGGCGCCCGATCTGGAGCGGTGCGTGCTGCGGGTGGTGCTCGACCTGGAGGTCTCGGTGGCCGAGGAGGCTGAGGTGGAGCGCATCCTCGCCGCACTCCAGGGCACCACCGCGGCCCATGGGCGGGCGGGCGTTCTGGTGGTGGACCGGTCCGAGCTTCGGCTGCGGGCCGGGGCGGCGGAGGCGTTCAGCGGCGACCTGCCCGAGGTGCTCCGCGACACCGTGGAGCGGCTCGACCGGCTGTCCGAAGAGGCGGGCAGCGAGGCCGAGCGGCTGCGCGCGGTGCGCGCGATGGGCCTGCTGTACCGGATGCTCGCGCGGCACGACGGCGGCGTGGCCTGAGGGCTCGCTCGGCACCACGGCGGCGTGGCCCGAGACACCACCGCTGGCGCGGAGCAGTCCGGCGGCCAAGATGTAACACCTATCGTCCTGACCCCGGTTCTTGGCCTGCGACTGGTGCACGGTGAGCCCGCGGTAGACTCTCCAGGCCCGCAGTCTGGAGGATCTCACGGGCCGGAGGCCCAACAGGACCCGACGACCCACCCGAATCCTGGTCCGGCGAGGCGCTCGCGCCATCCTGGCTCGTGGAAGGGGCCGAGCCGCCGGCCGACGACGTGTCCTCCGGGTACCTCCCCGCTGCGCCAGACGGCTCGGGACCTGCCCCGGACGGGGCGCCGTTTCCCCTCGTGGGCGAAGGCGGCATGGGCCGGGTGGTGTTGGCGTGGGACACCGCGCTGCAGCGCCCGGTCGCGCTGAAGCAGCTCGCCGCACAGGGCGCCAGCGGCATGGACCGCCGGTTCCTCCGGGAGGCGCGCCTGGCCGGCCGGCTCGACCACCCCAGCATCGTGCCCGTGCACCACCTCGGCACCGGGGACGATGGCCGGCCGTTCTACGTCATGCAGCACGTGCGCGGGCGGCCGATGTCCGAGGCGTTCGCGGGCTGCGGCGGCCTCGCGGACCGGCTCGCCCTGAGCGACCGCTTCGTGGCGCTGGGCCAGGCCGTGGCGTTCGCTCACAGCCGCGGGGTTGTGCACCGGGATCTGAAGCCCGACAACGTGATCCTCGGCGAATACGGCGAGACCGTGCTCATCGACTGGGGGCTGGCCCATGGCGGTGAGGGTGCGGCGGTCCCGGCGAATCCCCCGGCCGAGGCACCCGCCGCGGACCTGACCCACGCCGGCGCCCTCCTCGGCACGCCCGCCTACATGTCCCCCGAGCAGGCGCGGGGCGAGACCTGGGGCGCCGATCCCCGCGCCGACACCTGGGCCCTCGAGGCCATCCTGTACGAGATGCTCGCGGGGGAGCGCCTGTTCCCGGGGACGGACAGCGCCGTGGTGCTCGAGCGCGTGCGCACCCGCCAGCTCCCCGACCTCGCCGTGCCCGGGGCCCCGCCGGAGCTCGTCGCCGTGGTCCACCGGGCGCTCGCGGCGCACCCGTCGGACCGGTATGCACAGGCCGCCGAACTCGCCGCCGACGTGCAGGCGTGGCGCACTGGCGCGCTGGTGGGCGCCTATGCCTACACCCCTCTCGACCACCTCAGCCGGTTCGCACGGCAGCACCGCACAGCGCTCGCTGTCGCCGGATTCTCTTTATTCCTCCTCGTGTTTCTCGCTGGAATATCGGTCTCTCGGATCGTGGAGGAGCGCGACCGGGCCCGCACCGCCGAGCTGGACGCCGTGGCCAGCCGGGATGCCGCCACCCCCCACCTCGCGGCCGCGTATGTGGAGCGTGCACGGCGCGCCTGGGACGACGGCGACCGCACCGTGGCCTGGCTGTTCGCGGCGGAGTCCTTCGCCCTTCGCGAAGACCCCGAATCCCGCGGGATCGTCGGCGGTGCTGCGCGCATGCCCTCCCCGCTCGTGCTCGGCGGCTGGGACCCGGGAGCGCCCTGCCGTGGCCCGCGCACGACCGTGCGCCATGAGCCGATCTGGTGCCGCACCGACGACGCCGTGTTGGTGTGGTCCCCCGACGGGTCGGAGCGATTCCCCCACGACCTCGGCGATGTTCTGATGCTGGCGCTGGGGCCCGGCGGTCGGTGGATCGCCACCGACGGACCCGCAGGGGCGGCGCTCCACGACCTGCACGGCACCGACCCACCCATCGTGCTTCGCGGCCTGTCCCCGGAAGAGCGGCTGAGCGGC
>JBLFXJ010000384.1:0-7547 GCA_047609825.1 Myxococcota bacterium | reverse complement strand
TGGCGAACACGCTGTGGAACCAGACGCTGCGGCCGAGGAGGGCGTCGATGGCCGGCGTGGCGACGTTGCGGTCCCCGGTGAACCCGAGGGCGTGGTGGCGGAGCTGGTCGGCGAGGATGACCAGCACGTTCGGCGGTCGCCCCGGGCGGGTGAGGGCGCGCCAGCAGATGGCCGTCACGCCGGCCACCGCGGCGGCGCCGATGGCCACCTGCCGGCGGGTGGGGCGGGGGGTGTCAGAGCTCGCCACGGGGCCTCCGGGCCCAGCATAGCGAGTCCGGTGGGCGGGAGCGGATCGGCGCGGGTCGCTCCCAATGAGGCCGCGGCCGGCTCAGGGAGCTTCCCCTCCCGCAGCCTGGTGGGCGACCACCAACCGGTAGCTCGCCCACGCGCACGCCAGGTTCACCAGGCCGAAGCCGCACCCCGTGACGATGGCGACGCCGAACCAGATCGCTGCGCGGCGCTCCTCTCCGTAGGTCAGGTGGATGGAGCCCGGGAGGAGGAAGCCCATGATCACGGCGGCGATCCGGGCACCGAGGGCGTCGTCCTCCAACTCGACCTCGGGCGAAGGGTCAGCGGCGCCACGGTCAGTCGACACGGCCGGGTCCTCGCGGCTCTGTGGTGCCTTCTCCGCCGCACGCGCGCGAGCCTCGGCCTTCAGCGCCCGCTTCTTCGCCTTGCGCTCCGCCCGGGCGGTCTGCAGGGCGTCCTGCTCGTCGAGCGTCCGGGGCAGCTCTGGGCCCTCGGGTGGCACCGGCGGGTCGAATCGCCACGGCTGGATGCGGTCGACGTACGCCGGATCGGGACTGGCCAGCGCGGTCGGGTCGGTCACCAGCGCGCACCGGCGCAGCAGCTCATCCCGGGCCCCAGCGAGGGTCTCACCCGCGTGCAGCGGCCCATCCGGCACGTCGGCCAGCGCGGTCACCAGCCCGTCCCGCCAACGGAGCACGGCGCTGCGCAGGTGCGGGGGGGCCGTGGTCAGGCGTTCAGCGGTCTCCAGGCGGATCTTGGCGTCGGGCAGCAGGAGGTCCCACGCACCGAGGAGCACGCCCTCGACCACCCGGTCGACATCGAAGCCCAGGGGTGCCACCACCATGCCATCCGGCTCCCCCGCCGCGTCCCGGCCCAGCCAGAGCCACAGCGCGCGGCCGTCGGGTGCCCGTCGCCCGGGCATCCACGCGAACGCCGGGAACACCCCAGCATCACCCGACGCGATCACGGTCGGCTCGGCGAGGCCGGCGTCGAGCCAGTGGGGCATCCATCCTACCGTCAAGTCCTCGCCCGGCGGCCGCAGCCGGCGCAGGTCGATCAACGTCGCGACCCGGGACAGGAGCAGCCCGCACGGGATCGACGGTGTGCCATAGCGGAGGAGGAATCGGAGGAGGTCGGGCGGGATCGGCCCGACCAGCGCGGCGAGCGCCTCCCACTCCGCGGCGCGTGCCTGTGCCGTTGTCGCCACGCCGTCCCAGTCGATCGCGAACCCGTCGTCCGCATCGCCGCCCGTGCCACCTTCGTCCCAGGAGACCCACTCCTCCCCGGTCTCGAGCGGTGGACCGCCGGACGCCACCGTTCGGAGCAGCGCGTGCAGATCGTCGCCGAGGCTGGCGGGGAACGGGGTGTCGACCTCGGCCGCCCACTCCTCATCGAACGGCATCATCACCTTCCACTCGCGGGCTCGGCATCGGTGGGGCGCTTGTTTCGGCCGCCGGAGCCGTGGGGGCTCGGTGCCCCGGGGTGCCCGCGCGGAGAGCGAGCCAGCTGGGCCGCACCAGGTCGCGATGCGCATCGGCCTGGAGTCGGTCTCGCAGGTGCGCGTCGATCACGCCATGGCTCGGTACCGCAACAGTACCGGCGTTCGGAGCGGGCTCTGCGGCGAACACGGCGTCCACCGCCTCCCGTACGGACGCACCATGCTCCGCGAGCAGCCACTCCAGGGTTCGCCAGGCGAGGGCTGCGTGCCGCGACTCGTCGCCCACGATGCGCTCCAGCACCTGGCGGACGGCGGGCTCGGTGGCGCCGATCAGCCGTGCGTGGGCGTCCACTGCGGCCAGGGTCTCCCCGATGCAGCCCTCGCGGGCTGTGGCGACGGCGATGGCGACGGGATCGATGCGTACAGCAAGGCGGTCCACCGGGAGCGGGCCGGGCCTGTGAGCCTGACCCGAGACGGCGCTCGCAAGCCCGAAGCAGAGCTGGGCATGGGCGACCTCGTCGGCGGCCGCGAGCTGGGTGTCACGGAGGAGGTCGGGCGGGGCGCCAAGGGCCATCAGCTCGAGGGTGGCGCGGGCGAACGAGGCGACGGAGGCGTGCTCCATGCGCGCAGCCTCGAGCCACCACGCGACCACCGCGGCGCGAGCCTCCGGCGCCAGCTCGCCGTCCACCGCGATGTTGGCAGCCCACCCGCCGCCGGAGACGACCGGGGCCAGCGCCGCGTGCCCGTCGTCGCGGAGCAGTGGGCGCCCGCAGCACGCGCCGGTCGACACCCCGGCCACCGCGTAGGTGCACTTCTTCTCCGGCTCCACCCCCGCGCACCCGCCGCCGCCCACGGTGCGCTCGTCCACCAGGGCGCAGGCCTCGAGCAGGCGGTGGGTCGGGCAGGCGCAGCCCTCGTTCACGTTGCGCACATCCGCCAGGTCGGGGCAGTCTTCGTCCGCCCCCACCTTGACGAAGCCCTCGTAGGTCTCGGGCTCGCCGCTGTCGGCCGGGTACATGGCCACGTCGCACACCGAAGGTTCTTCGGGCGCTTCTCCCCGGGCGGTGGACGCCGCGAGGGCGCTCAGAGCCACGAGGTAGGTGCGGAGACGTGGCTCGAACATGGCGGCTCCGGGGGGGGCAGTGCGCACAGGGTAGTGGCGACGGGCGATTTGGCGAGAGCAGAACGAACAGTCCGAGCCGGCGCGACAGCCCGAGACGTGCAGTTTTTCTAGCACACGCTACACGTCCTGCACGCAACCGCCGTCCGCGGGCATGCGCCGGGAGCCTCACCATGGTTCGTTCACTGCTGCTGTGGTTCGCCGCCAGTGGCCTCCCCGCGCACGCAGCTCCGGAGGCCGCGGGGTGCGACTGCGTGGCCGATGCGCCCAGCACAGCCGACCTCGAGGGGTCGGCAGACACGATCGTTTCGGTCGCGCGGGCGGTTCACGGCTTGAGCCCCGACCGCACGCGGGAGACCGCTCACTCGCTGCAGATCCTGTCGACCCATTGCCCCTACACCCGCGCCGCGCTGCAGCTCCCGTTCGCGCTCCACGCCGTGGCCGTGGGCATCGACGCGAGCCAGCTGGACCCTGCGGTTCGGGAGGACTGGACGACGCTTCGGGAGGGCCTGGCCACCCACGTTGGCGTGCTCGATGCGCTGGGGGTCGACCTGCCCATGCCCGGGCTGGGCGACTCCCTCGAGGGTGCTGAGCCGGGCTGGATGGTGGACCGGGCCGCGCTCCTGGCGGACGACGACCCCATCGGCCGCACCGCACTGCTGGTTCAGGGGATCACGCCCCTTGCAGCGGCCATCCAGGCCCACGACACCTACACGATCCACCACCACAGCGACCGGGTGGAGGCCCTCACCGGCGTGGTGCGACCGTGCCCGCGGGGCCCATCCTCGGTGCTTCCCGGACACCCGTGGACCCTGGGCTTGCAGCTGGGCCAGTGGCACGACCTGCTCGAGCGGGTGGCGCCTGCGGTAGACGACCCCGAGCTGCGAGCGACCGTCGATGCCATGCGCGCCGTGCTCGACGCCTATGGCGAGGCGGCATTCGCCACCCGTCCCGGTTGAGCGCCCAGGCGCGGCACCTCAGGCGAGGGTGAGGATCTCGGCGCCGTCGGTGGTCACCCGGATGGTGTGCTCGAACTGGGCGGACCACTTGCCATCGGCGGTCACCACGGTCCAGCCGCCGTGAACACACAGCCCGCGCGGCGCACCTTCCTCGCAAAGGGGATTGTGGATGCGACACATCATGCTGGTGCTGCTCTGGGGTTGCGCTGCGACCGTCGACGAGGGTGAACCCGAGCCGGACCTCTATTCGTCGGCGAGCTCGTGGCCTGGGCTTGTCACGGTGGACGACACCGCCGTGACGGCGCCCGACCCGAACCCGCTGCTCGCGGATGTGCCCTACGCGTGCTGGGCCGCGGCACAGATGCACGCCGGTGAGCTGAGCTCCGACATGACCCTGCGCGCGTGGGACCCCGAGACCCAGATCCTGCAGTTCTACGGCCTGGATGTGTTGGGGGATGGCACGTGGGACTACGTGCTGTCCTGGGAGGTCGACGCCGACGGCAACGAGGTGCTGGGCGAGTACGACTTCGAAGGTGACGGCATCGCAGATGTGGTGGTGCAGACCACCTATGAAGACGGCCGGTGGGCCACGACCCTCACCGAATGGACCGACGGCTACTATATCGACTCGTTGGTCCGCGGCGTGTACGACGACGCCGGGCGGTTGGTCGAGGTCATCGAGGACGTGGGCGTGGACGGCAGCGACGACGCCCGCTGCAGCTACGCCTGGCTCGACGACGACCACATACGGTCCATCCTGTGTGATCGAGGGTTGAACGGCATCATTGACGACTCTACGATCTATACCTGGGGCGGGGATGAGCTGCGGGAGGTGATCGAGGAGGTGTGGCTCGGCACCCCGGACGATGGTGAGCTGTACTGGTCCGAGATTTCCCGCGTGGACGACGAGGATCGGCTCGTGTACCAGGAGGTGGACGCCGATGTCGATGGCAAGTGGGACCGGCTCCAGAGCTGGGACCGCACGCCGGATTCCGAGAGCTACCGCACCGAGGAGCGCGCCTTCGGCGAGACCGTGAGCCTCATGGAGACCCAGTCCACCCTGGCCGACGGCTGGCGGGTGCTCTCGGTGGACGGGTTCGCGACCGAGGCCGGCGCGCCGGACACCCGCTGGACCGAGATCTGGGACTGGAGCTGCCCCTGATGGGCTGCCGTCGACGCACGGTGCCCGTGCCCGCTACTTCTCACCGTAGGTCGCGCGCACATGGGCGAGCACGTCGACCATCTGCTGGGGCGTCAGCGTGCCCTTCCACGGCGGCATCATGCCCACCTTGCCCTGAAAGCCGTCTCGGATGCTGGTGAGCAGCTCCTCATCGGACTTGTCGAGGCGCCCTTCTTCCTTGAAGTTGGCGGCGAGCATGCCGTTCATGCCCGACCCGTCGGCCTGGTGACAGGCGACGCAGTACTGCCCATACACCTTCGCGCCGGCGGCGGCGTCAGGCTCGCCGGCGGGCGCGGCTGCGGCTTCTGGAGCGGGCGCCGGCGCGGGTTTCGCCTTGGCTGGGGCGGCCTTGGCCGGGGCCGGTGCAGGCGTGGGTGCGGCGGGCTCGGTGCCGCAGGCGATCAGGGCGAACAGCACGGCTGCGATTCTCATGGGGACTCTCCAGTCGATGGGTGGCGGCCGGTGAACCCGGCCTGGTTCGGAATCTGTGGCACCGGGGTGGATGCGAGTGCCGCCCAGTCCACGGCGTGGGTTCCCAGTCGGGCGGCGACGGCAGCCGCGGCCTCCGGCGAGGCGTAGGCGAGCACTGGCACGCCCATCACCCACGGCCGCTCGGCGCCGAACACGAACGCGGCGTCCGACACGGGAGACCAGGGCTGTGGGGTGGTGTCCGCGGCGGTCCAGTCATGATCGGCGGGGAGGGTCTCGACGTAGACCGCGACGGGCCGACCCCGGGCCCCGGGGGATTCGGCGAGCGCGCGCAGCTCATCCACGCTGCACACCTGGGTGTGGCTGCCGTCGCGGTACACGAGCTGGCCGCGTGGGGATGGCTGCTCGCCCACCACCATGCCGCACACGCCGCACTCCGCCTCGCCGATGGCCACCGGCGCCAGGTCCACCACCGCACCCGGACCGGAGCCACCGCAGGCCAGAGCCAGGAACAACGCCATCATGCGGTCACCGCCCTGCGTCGCCCAAGCTGGAGGACGCCAATTCCGAGGGGCACCAGGATCCACCCGAGCCAGATCGCGGTTCGCGCCGGGATTCCCGGGAGGGTGACGGCCATGCCGAGGTCGGTGAGGGCCGAATCGCCGACCAGTGCTGCGATCAGGGCCGTGCGGTACAGCCCGGCCGGGTTCAGCATCACGGCCCAGGCGACCACGTCCTGGGACAGGGCGCCGTCGGTGGCGACGAGCACCGCCAGCAGGCCCAGGTCGTACATGAACACCAGGAGGAACCAGATCGCCACGGCGAGGCTCGCAGCCGTCGCGACCCGGCGGGTGCTGGTGGAGATGAGCACGCCGATGGACAGGAAGGCCGCCCCGAGCAGCAGCGTGGGCGGCAGCAGGCTGAGCACCACGGTGCGCTGCCCGGCGTCGAGGAAGATGCACGCGGAGCCGAGCCCGAGGGACACCGCGAGCACCAGCGCGAGCAGCCGCCCGATGTACTTCGCCAGCAGCACCTCGCCCCGGCGGACGGGAAGGGAGAGCAGCAACCCCAGGGTGTGGCGCTCCCGCTCGCCCACGATCGCGTCGTGGCCCAGCACCAGCGCTACGAGCGGCACGAGGAAGGTGGCCAGGGTGACCAGGCTCGGCGCTGTGACCACCGCCGCCGAATCCCCGGCAGCGCTCCCATAGGCGGCGATGCCGACGGCGAGGATGGCGAACAATCCGGTGACCACCACGACCCACCGGTCGCGGCCGCGCTCCTGGAGCTCATTGAGGACTAGAGCAGCTCCGACACGTCCCATGTGGCCCTCCGAACAAGTTCGTCGTACACCTCGTCGAGGCCCGGTCCGATGCGCATCTCGGTGGGCAGCCCGGACTGTTCGCGCAGCTCCGGCGGCGTGCCGCTCGCGCGCAGCTTGCCGTCGACGAGCACGTGCACCCGGTCGGCCCGCCGCTCCACCAACGCCAGCTCGTGCGACGACATCACCACCATGCGCCCAGCCGCCCGCCACTCGTCGAGCACCTCCCACAGCAGCGCGAGGCCCTGCTGGTCGAGGCCGCCGGTGGGCTCGTCGAGCACCAGGAGCTCGGGGTTCGACAGGATGGCGACGCCGAGTCCGAGGCGCTGGCGCATTCCCCGGCTGTAGGTCACCACCCGCCGGCCCGCGGCCCTGGACAGCCCGATGCGGTCCAGCGTGTCCTCCACCTGGGAGAACTTGATGCCGCGGGCGAGCGCGAAGAACCGCAGCACCTGGCGGCCGGAGAGGTTCTCGGAGAAGTGCACCGATTCGGGCAGGTAGCCGAGGTGTTCGCGCACCCAGAGCGCAGCATGCCGACCCTTCGACGCCACCACCCGGCCGTTCACCCGCACCTCCCCGCGGTCTGGCGCGATCAATCCGAGGAGCACCGAGAGCAGGGTGGACTTGCCGGCGCCATTTGGACCGGCGAGCACGGCGACCTGGCCCGCGCGCAGGTCGAGGCTCACGCCATCGAGCGCGCACACCGTGCCGAAGTCGACCACCAGGCGGTCTACCGAGACGTCCATGACGGACCCTCCGGGGCGCGGGTGAGGGGAGAGGGGTCGATCACGGAGGGCACCCGCAGGGCCGGAATCCGGGCCTGGAGGTGGGTGAGTAGCTCGAGGGAGGGGCTC
>JBLFXJ010000383.1:0-7555 GCA_047609825.1 Myxococcota bacterium | reverse complement strand
GGTGCTCGACTGGGGCATCGCCAAGGTGGTGGGGGATCCGGATCCCTGGGCAGGCACGCTCGCGGCCGGCGGCGGCCTCGGCACGCAGTTCGGCCATGCGGTGGGCACCCTCGGCTACATGCCGCCAGAGCAGATGTATGGCGAGCATTCGCAGGTAGGGCCACACAGCGACGTGTTCGCGCTCGGCGTGATCCTCCGCGAGCTGCTCGGCCAGGAGCCTGGGGACTTCGCCCCGTGGGATCGCGATGACCGCCGGGTGTTGCCGGTGCCACCGCCGGGCCTCCTCGACGCGGCGGTACGGGCCACCTCCATCCGCATCGAGGGTCGCCATGCCGACGCCGCCGCGCTGGCCACGTCCATCGCGGCCTACCTCGACGGGGTGAAGCGACGCGCCCAGGCCATGGCGCTGGTGAAGCGCGCCGACGCCCTGGTGCCCCGCATCGCGGCGGCGTTGGCCGAGGCGGCGGAGCTCGAGGCCGAGGCGAGCGCGCTGCTCCAGCCCCTGCCGCCCCACGCCCCGGAGGCCGACAAGCGGGACGGTTGGGAGCGGGAGGACGCGGCCCGGCGGCTGCGGGACCAAGCCGTGCACTGGACCCAGGAGCGGGCGCGAACGCTGCATTCGGCGCTGGAGCGGGAGCCCGCGCTGCCCGAGGCCCGGCAGCGACTGACGGAGCACTACCTGTCGGAATATGCCGACGCGCAGGACCGGGGGGATGCGGCGGCGGCGTCCCGCGCCGAGCTGCAGGTGGGCGCGCTGGACGATGGCCGGCATGGCGCGTGGCTGCGGGGTGAGGGCCGACTGGTGCTCGCTGCGGACCTGCCGGCGCTGGCCACCCTGTTCCCGGTCGTCGAGCGTCATCGGCGCAAGGTGCTGGGCGAGCCCACGGTGCTCGGCACCACCCCCCTCGACGTGGCCGTGCCCGCGGGCTCCGCCGTGGTGCGGCTCGAGGCGGCGGGGCGCGGACCGGTGGAGGTGCCGGTGGCGATCCCACGGGGGGCCACCTGGGAGATGGTGGATCCGGAGGGGGTGGCCCGGGCGGTAGCGCTCCCCCTCGCGGGCGCCCTCACCGACGACGACCGGGTTGTGCCGGCGGGCTGGTTCGTGGTGGGCGGCGATGTCCGCGCGGCGGATCCATTGCCGGTGTCCCGCTGGTGGGCCGATGGGTTCGTGCTCCGACGCCACCCGGTCACCCGGGCGGAGTGGGCGGAGTGGTTGGCCGCTCGGGTGGGTCACGGCGAGCCCGCCGACGGGCTGGTGCACGAGAGCTGGGGGCCGCCCTGGAGCATCGTCGATGGAGTGCCGGTCCCGGAGTCGGGAAGCGAGCGCATGCCGGTGAGCGGCGTCACCTGGCTCGACGCCGTGCGCTACGCCGCCTGGCGGGCCGAGCGCGATGGCCTGCCGTGGCGGCTCCCCCATGAGCTGGAGTGGGAGAAGGCGGCCCGCGGGGTGGACGGTCGCACGCTGCCATGGGGCGACTTCCTCGAGCCCACCTGGGCCCGCACCCTCGAGTCGGTGGCCGCCCCTCCGGGTCCCGAGCCGGTGGACGACCGCCCGCTGGACGTGAGCGTGTACGGGGTGTGCGGGCTGGTGGGCAATGTGCGGGACTTCTGCGGCAACCCGTGGGAGCGACAGCCCTCGTCCATCGGCGGCCGGGTGCCCGATGCGCGGGCCGATGCCGACACGCCCTATGTGTCGATCCGCGGCGGTGCGGCCAACTCTGCGCGGGGGCCGTGCCATCCGGCCACCCGGCTCGCCACCAAGCCCGCGCTGGGCCACGCCGGCTGTGGGTTCCGGCTCTGTCGCCCACTTGTGCCGGCCGACCTCGGAGGTGCCGCGTGAGCCTGTTCGGTCTGGACCGCTGCGCCCTCGTGGGCATGGTGCACCTGCGCCCGCTCCCCGGGAGTCCGCGTTGGTCGTGTGGAATGGCGGAAGTCGTGGCGGATGCCCTGCGCGATGCCGAGGCCCTGCTCGCCGGTGGCTGCGATGCGCTGCTGATCGAGAACATGGGGGATGTGCCGTACCTCAAGGGCGGTGTGCCGCCGGTGACCGTGGCGTCGTTCGCCGTGGCGGCGGCCCGGGTGACCGCCCTCGGAGCGCCCACCGGGGTTCAGGTGCTCGCGGCGGCGAACCAGGAGGCCCTCGGCGTCGCGGTCGCGGTGGGCGCGGCGTTCATCCGCGTGGAGGGCTTCGCCTACGGGGCGGTGGCCGACGAGGGGTGGATCGAGGCGTGTGCCGGTCCGCTCCTACGTGCCAGGCGGGCCCTGGTCGCGGAGGTGGCGGTGTGGGCCGATGTGCAGAAGAAGCACAGCGCGCACGCGGCCACCGCCGATCTCAGCCTCGCCGAGCTGGCGAAGGGCGCCGCGTTCTGTGGGGCGGATGCGCTCATCGTCACCGGGCCCGCGACCGGGGCGCCGACCCGCCTGGCCGACGTGGAGGCAGCGCGCGCTGCGGGACTGCCGGTGGTGGTCGGATCCGGGGTGAGCCCAGCCGACGCGGGTGCTCTGTCTCGGTGTGCGGACGCGTTGATCGTGGGCAGCTGGTTGAAGGTCGGAGGTGACTGGCGGGCGCCGGTGGACCCGTCCCGCGTGGCGGCCGTGCGTGCAGCGCTGGGCTGATCAACGCGGCCGCGCCGCGGGCCTGACAGGGGCGCATGCAATCTGCGGCCGGGGCAGGTGTCGGGGGTATCGCCCGGCGACGTGATGGAGTTCGAATACGTGCCGGGCGCGGGCACCACGGTCACCGTGAAGGGTGCCGACAAGGGCACCATCGAGGGCGTGGAGTTCATGCGCGCGCTGTGGGCCATCTACCTGGGTTCGTCGCCGCCCACGGGTAAGCTCAAGAAGGGCATGCTCGGCGGCTGAGCTACTCGATGGTCACGGGGAACGCGCGGGTGAAGCCGCTCAGGCCCTCGGCCATCGGGCACGACGCCGCCAGGGTCCATGCGGGCTCGGCTTCGCCCTCGCGGAACACCGACACCTCGCGTGAGTTGGCGCAGGTGGCCACCACGCCCCCCTCGATGGGGATGGCGCCGCCCTGGTTGCGGCACACCTTGCCCATCGACCACGACGCGTCTTCGATCATCACGCCGGCCTCGTGGTCGAGCCGCAGCCGCAGAGCGCGGGATTCCGGCAGGCTGAGGTTGTCGAACACCCACAGCATGTCGCCGTGCACGCTGGCGTTGTGCTGCTTGACGAACGCGGCGGCCTCCCCCTCGGGCACGTAGTCGGGGTCCGGCAGGACCGCGCGGCCGTCGGGATCTCCCGCGGCGTGCCACTTCAGCTGGAGGAAGGTGGGGGAGGCGGGGTCGCCGTCCACCGCGACCACGGCGTCGAACGCGAACACGCTGAGCACCACCGTGCCGTCATCGGAGACCGTGAGGCCGTTCACGTGGTCCGTCCACAGGGCCTCCACGTCGCCGAAGTCATTCTCCAGGGAGTAGGCGCCGATGAGGGTGGTGCCCTCCCACACCTCGAAGCCGCTGATGTTCGCTTCGCTCTCGCCCAGCAGGTAGGTATAGGGCCCCCACCGGGCCACGTCGTGGGTGAGCAGCAGGGTGAAGTGGGTGTCGGGCTCGAGGCGGAGAACCTCCTCTCCGGAGACGTTCACCTCGGAGAACACGCTGATGTCGCGGCTCATGGTGCTGTCGCGCACGGCGAGCACGGAGCGGTCCGCCTGCGACCAGAACATGCCGTCCGGCAGACCGTCATACACGTCGGTCTCGCTGGCCCACACGATGTCGCCGTCGGTGTCCACCATCACGAACCAGCCGCACTGCACGTAGACCAGCAGCGCGTCGGCGCCGAACAGCTCGCCGGTCACCTCGATGAGCGCGGTCTTCAGCTCGGCGGGGACGGGGCCCGTGGTGACCGTGCCGCTCACGCCGGCCAGCTCCCAGTCGTAGGTGGTGTCGGACTTCAGGCCCCAGCCGGTGATCGCGTGCTCGGCTGCGGCGTCGTCGGAGGCGAAGCTGCGGGTGGGTGCTGTGCCGGAGGACAGGGTGAGCGTGGCCGGGCCCGGGGAGGCGAGGTCGGCGGTGCACTCGACCACCAGGGGACTCGCGCCCAGCGCGCAGCTCGCCTCGTTGATCCCGCCCGTTCCGGTACCGGTTCCCGTCGCCGTCCCGGTTCCGGTGCCTGTAGCGGTTCCTGTGGCCGTTCCGGTTCCGGTCCCTGTGGCCGTTCCGGTGGCCGTGCCAGTTGCGGTGCCAGTGCCGGTTGCAGATCCAGTCGCAGTCCCGGTGCCGCTGCCGGTCCCCGTCGCAGTGCCGGTCCCTGTTGCGGTGCCCGTTCCCGTCGCGGTGCCCGTGGCCGTCCCGGTCGTGGTCGTCGGCGTGGTGTCGCCCGCTCCGCTGTCGCCGGCGCTCTTGTCGCCCCCACACGCCATCAGCCCGAGCATGCACACCGCCAGCCCAACCCGCATCGTCGACCCCCAGAGGCCTCCATGTATGGCGTCGCCGGATTCCGCGCGCGCGCTACGCCGGCCGCACCGTGACCGCCTTCGGTGAGTGGTCCGACAACCCCTCGAATGCGGGAACATCGTCTGCGCGCTCGCTCCACCCCACGCCGCGCCCGAACACATGGTCGATGTGCATGCGCTTCCGACCGAACCGCGCGGTGACGGCCTGTCGACCCGCCCACGCATCGTCGAGGCCGGCGTCGAGCATGGCCTGATGGGCCGCGCTCCCGGGCCGGCTGTTGAAGTCGCCCACCACCACCCGGTGCGGCCCCGCCACCCGGTCGACGAACGCGAGCAGGTTCGCCACCTCGGCCGCCTGGTTGCTGCCATCGCCCATGGCGTCGGGGATGCGGTGCGGGCCCACCTCGAGGAACGCGGGCAGCGAGAGGTGGGTGTTCACCAGGTCGACGGCGGCGGTGGGCGTCTGCACCCGGATCCACGCCGCCACCCGGGACTGCTTGATCGGCTCGGCGGCCGGCAGGCGCACGTGGGTGATCTCCTCCGACCCGTGGTCCACGACGCTGAGCCCCTCACGCACCAGCCAGGCGAGCCCCATGGTGGCGAGCGGAACGGGGCCGAGGGCGTAGCGGTGCGCCGGGATGTGCTGGGACTGCCAGCGCACCGGTCCGGCCGCGTGCAAGGCGGTGGTCAGTCGGTCGAGCTGGGGCCGGCGCAGCCCGCCGCGGAGGGAGCGGTCCTCCACCTCCTGCAGCGCCACCACATCGGCCCCGGAGTGGGCGATGGCGGCCGCGATCCGGCGCACGCCCCCTTGTGTCGCTGCGGCTCCGCCGAGCCCATGGGCGAAGTACCGCACGTTCCAGGTGAGCACCCTCAACCGCATCGGTCGCCCGCATCCGCAGTGTTCGCTTCCCGCGCTGCCACAGTACCCCCTGCAGGGATCGGGGTGGCCGGGCCCGCTGCCGTGGGCGACGTGTTCACTCTCTGCTAGGCTGGGCCATGCTCCTCGCGACCCTCCTCGCACCCGCGCTCGCCGTCGACCTCGACGTGGGCCCCATCGTGCGCGGGCGGCCCCTGGAGATCGTGGCCTCCGAACCGGGGATCTCCCCGTTCGATCCCGTGGTGTTCGTGCTCTCCCTCACAGGCCCCGGAGAGGGTCCGTGCCCGGCCGAGCTGGGCGGCGCCTGCCTCGACCTGCTCCGGCCCATCGTGCTCGGCGAGGCCATTGTCGACTTCGAGTTCACGGCCACCCTCGTGGTCGACCTCCCAGCCCGGGCGCCCGTTGGCGTGCCGCTGTGGTTTCAGGTCGTGGACACGTGGAACGGCGAGAAGAGTGCGGTCATCGAGCGGTCGATGGGGTGGGGGTTGTTCCTCACCGGCGACACCGACTCGGCCTGGGCTGCGGTGAACGCCGGCCCCGGCGGCATCGCTGGCAGCCAGATCGCGGGCGTGGGCGACGTGACGGGCGACGGCGTAGACGACGCGGTCGCCCAGATCCTGTCGGCGGGCTCCGCGGGTGAGGTCGTGCTCCTGCCCGGTGGTCTGTGGGACCGCCCGGTGCCGGTGGGGGCCCTGCCGGTGCGCGTTGCGGCTGGGGTGGACGAGACCGCGATGGGCACCGTGCTGCTCTCCCCGGGCGATCTGGACGGCGACGGCGTGGCGGAGCTGCTCCTGGGGGGCCGGGAGCCGGCGGGCGGGTGGCTCGCGTGGGCGGATCCGGCGGCGCTGCCCGCGTCGTCCGAGCTCCTGGTGCATCGCTGGATGGAGGCGGCCAACGCATCGGTCACCGGGCCGCGGGCGGTGGGCGACGTAGACGGCGATGGCGTCGCGGACCTGCTGCTCGGCCAGTCGGGGCGGGTGAGCCGAGGGGCGGCAGCCATCGTGCCGCTGGTGCAGCCACACGGCGCGGTGTCGGTGTTCGACGTGGAGTCCCACGTGCTGTACGGCGAGACCGTCTCGTCGCGCACGGGGGCGGGCGTGGCCCTGCCGGATCTCGACGGCGACGGCATCGCCGACGTGGTGGTCGGCGCGCCGAGCGAGCCCTATGGCGTGCCCTACGCGGGCCTGGCCTACGTGCGCTACGGGCCGGCGGTGGGCGGCGATCTGATGGACTCCGACGCGTTCCTGTACCCCGAAGTGGAGGCCTCCATCGGGGACCACATGGCCGGCGGGGTGGACCTCGACGGCGATGGCGCCGACGACCTGGTGCTCCCCGGCCTTGGCTGGGAGGGAGACATCGGCCAGTCCACCGGGGCGGTGTGGCTGGTGACCGGCGCACCGGAGGGCGACACGCCGCTGGATCCGGTCTACACCCGAATCGAGGGCGTGCACGACTACGGGTACTGCTGCCGCCCGACCATGGGGGACTTCGACGGGGATGGTCAGGATGACTTGGCACTCGGGGTGCAGGCGTTCTCGGAGGTCGCGGATGACGGCGGGCTCGTGGCGGTGTTCTACGGGCCGATCGCCGGCGGGCCGTGGGCCGTGACCGACGCCGAGGGGCTGCTGGTCGACCGGTCGGACCGCGCCTTCCTCGGGGCCGTGGTGGCGTCGCCGGGCGACCTCGACGGCGACGGCTACGCCGACCTGGTGTCCACGGTGGCCGACGTGGGTGACGGGGGGCAGCTGTTGCTGTTCCCCGGCGGGCCGGGTCCCGGATGATCCTGCTCCTCCCTCTGCTCGCGTGGGCTGGCTCGCCGGTTCTCACCCTGGACGGGGCCTGCCCCGGGCCAGTGACGGTGTCGGTGGCCGACCTCGCGCCGGGCGCGCAGGTCGGGTTCCTCTCCGGAGCGCGGGGCGGCGCCGACCGCATTCCTGCCGGGGGCTGCGCGGGCGTGTTCACCGAGCTCGCCGGGCTGTCACTGGTGGCGGCACTGCGGGACGGCGACGGCGACGGCGTGGTCAGCGTCACGCCAGAGCTCGGCGCGGAGCTGTGCGGCGTGTCGCTCCAGGCGGTCGACCTGTCCACCTGCGCCACCACGCGCCCGGCCACCCTGCTCGGCGGCGACGGCTGCCGCCCGTCCGGCGCCCGGGCGAACTTCGACACCCTCGAATCGTCCACCGTCACCGGCTGCTACACCGGCGACCCGTGCGACCACGACGATCTGCTGCTCTGGCCAGCAGACTCGGCGGTGTTTGCCG